>NZ_JAVRBG010000007.1:0-202428 GCF_031845265.1 Mesonia ostreae
TTGATACACCATTAGAAATGATGGAAAAACTTTTGTTTAACTCAAAAGTTGCGTTTATTACTTGAATCTAGCATATATAAGGACAAATATTTAACATTTAATACATTCATCCGCTTTATAAGAAAGAGGTTTTACGCTGAAGAAGTAAAATTACATTTTTCTCTAATACTATTTTTATAAGGAGTTTTAGATAAAAAATGTGTGTGGGATGTGATTAGCAAATTGCGTATCTTGCTGCTTAATTGTTTTCTATAAACATAAGTCGCCTAGAATATACTACACGGTATTTTTAGTGTAGTTTTATAGTAAATAAGTAAAAAGATATTTAATCTATGATAGTGTTTTTTCAAACCTATAAGTCAGAGTTATTTTATGGCATAGCCATTATCGTTTCTGTGATACTATTAAGGTTTTTTACCAATCTATTACAACAATGGTTATTAAAACAGAAAAATAAAAAGTATCCAGGAGAGACCCCAAATGCGATTAACTGGGTGAAAAGAATCTTAAATGCCCTTTGGCTTGTTATAGGTTTTATATTATTGAGTTCTCTATTTGTAAGTGAAGAAAAATATGGAGTTCTTCAAAGAAATCTTAAGCTCATTCTTTACTTGGGTGTACTCGCTGTAATTACTATTGTTGCTGCCGCATCTACCAATATGTGGTTTAAGCGAAGTATTTCTAGGAAGGTTTTAAGCGCTGAAGACCCTACCAGTTACAAATTTTTACGCTATGTGGCGGTATTTGGTATTTATTTTACAGGAATTCTTTTTGGATTATTAGCATTTCCTTCTTTAAAAGGGGTTGCACAAACTGCACTAGGTGGTGCTGGAGTTATTGCCCTTATCGCTGGGGTGGCTTCCCAAGAGGCTCTTGCCAATTTGGTGGGAGGTGTTTTTATCATTTCTTTTAAGCCTTTTAGGGTGGGTGATATCATTAAAGTCACCGATACTATGGTTGGTACCGTAACAGATATTACCCTACGACATACCATTATTCGAAATTTTGAAAATAAAATGATTGTGATTCCTAATTCTATTATTAACAAAGAGAAATTGATTAATTATGATCTGGGAGAACTTAAGATATGTGAACGTATTGAATTTCAAATCTCTTATGAGAGCAATTTAGATTTAGCTAAAAAAATTATGCAAGAAGAATGCGAAAAACATCCTTTAATCATTGATAACCGCTCACCAGAAGATATTAAGGAAGGTAAACCCATGGTACGCACAGCCTTAATATCTATTAACGAATCTACCTTAACGGTTAGGGCTTGGACTTGGGCTCGCAATTTTAGCGACGCTTTTAATATGCGTTGCGATTTATTAGAAGCGGTAAAAAAGCGTTTTGATAAAGAAGGAATTGATTTAGCCTACCCTCACCGCACGTTGATTTTTAAAAATAAAGAAGAAGAAATAAAGAGCAGTAAGTACTGAGAGGTGAGAAAAAAAAGGCAATATTCAGTGTTCAGTAACGGAAAAAAAGTGGCTGTTGAGTGAATTCTGGTAAGATTTTGTATCGAAACTATAGCAAATTTTTAAGTAAAAGGCTAAAGGTGAAAATTCAGTGTTCAGTGTTCAGTGTTCAGTGTTCAGTAAGAAAAAAATAATTCTGAATGATAGCAGAAAGAAACAAAAGTTTATAGATTTTATTTAACACGTTCCAAAAGAGTTAAACTGAAATTAAATTAAAAACATACTTCAGCAATTCTTTCTACTTTTAATAGCAGAAGATATATTTCTCATTAAAAAGATAGAATTATGAAAAATTATAAAGTAGGTGACCACGTAAAATGGAATTCTGAAGCGGGCCAGGTTTCAGGTAAAATCATTAAAAAACATACTTCAGATTTTCAGTATAAAGGCTATACGCACCACGCGAGTGAAGATGACCCTCAATATGAAATAAAGAGCGATAAATCTGACCATATTGCATCTCATAAAGGTACAGCACTGTCTAAAGTGTAATTCATTTATTATCTATTTACTCTTTTTTTATTAAAATTTAGGTAGTCTATTTTTTCGACTGTATGTTTGAAATAGCATAAATTTGTAGCTATGAATGAATTTTGGATTTACTTTAAATTAGGACTTACCCACGTTTTAGATTATAATGCCTACGATCATGTATTGTTTTTAACTGTCTTGGTGGCGGCCTATACGTTTGCACAATGGAAAAATGTAATCGGCTTAGTAACCATATTCACTCTTGGGCATACCGTTTCATTGGTTTTGGCTGCTTATGATGTGGTTCATGCTAACAGTGTTACTGTAGAGTTTTTAATTCCTGTTACCATATTAATTACCGCACTTTACAATCTTTTCACCGCTGGTAAAAAAAATTCGAGCAGACTAACCATATTGTATATCGCAACTTTATTTTTTGGAATAATTCACGGTCTAGGTTTCTCATCTTTTTTCTTGAGTACAACCGGCAGTAAAGGCGTGGAGATATTGCGGCTTTTAGAGTTTGCATTAGGGATTGAAGCCGCTCAACTTATCGTTGTTTTAGTGGTTCTTATTCTAGCCTTTATCGTACAAACCATTTTCAAATTCTCTAAAAGAGATTGGATTCTGGTGGTTTCCTCTATCGTCGTAGGCTTAGTGATTCCTATGCTTATGGCCAATTGGATTTTTTAAAGACCTATTACAATTATAATACTCTTTCACTTTGCAAGTTTTAATTATGATCAACAAAAAACAACATAAATTTGATAAAGCATATCTTCGCATTGCTAAAGAATGGGGTAAACTATCGCATTGCAATCGCCGTCAAGTAGGCGCGGTAATTGTTAAAGACCGTATGATAATTTCTGATGGTTACAATGGTACGCCAACCGGTTTTGAAAATCCTTGTGAAGACGAAGAAGGATATACCAAATGGTATGTGCTCCACGCAGAAGCCAATGCGATTTTAAAAGTTGCTGGCTCTACACAATCTTGTAAAGATGCTACTTTATATATTACTATGAGTCCTTGTAAGGAATGCAGCAAACTTATACATCAATCTGGTATTAAACGCGTGGTATATCAGCAAGATTACAAAGACAATGCAGGTCTGCTATTTTTAGAAAAAGCAGGCGTTATTATTGATCACATTACTCAATTAAATGAATAATTATTGAAAACATACGCACAAAAATATTTACCTCTTATCATTGGATCTGCTCTCGCTATTGGCGTCATACTGGGAGGTATGCTCAACTTTGGAGGAGGCACTAAAAATCCTCTTTCGTCTAACGCTAAAAAAGAAAAACTTAACCGGCTTATAGATTATATAGACTATGAGTATGTAGATAGCGTAAATACAGACAGTATTGTAGACGTTACCGTGAATTCCATTTTAACCAATTTAGATCCACATTCAACCTACATTCCCAAAAGAAATTACGAAGATGTGGCGCAGAACATGAAAGGCGACTTTGTAGGAATCGGGATTAATTTTTATAAAATTAATGACACCATTGCCGTAATTAGGCCGTTGAGTGGAAGTCCGAGTGAAAAAGCGGGCATTGAAGCAGGAGACCGAATTTTATACGCAAACAATATCCCTTTATTCAATCAAGAATTAGATAATGATTCGCTTACCCATTTTCTTAAAGGAAAAGTGAACAGCGAGGTGACCTTAAAAGTCTTCCGTAAAGGAGAAAAAGACTTGCTAGAGTTTCAGGTAAAAAGAGACCATATCCCCATTAAAAGTGTGGATGCTGCTTATATGTTAAGCGAAAATCTAGGATATATTAAAGTTAATCGTTTTGCTGAAACTACCTTTGATGAATTTAACGCTTCCGCGGAAGCTTTACTAAGAGAAGGCGCAAAAAATTTGGTGTTAGATCTAAGAGATAATGGTGGAGGTTATGTAGAGCAAGCTACCCAGATCGCGAATGAATTTTTAAAAAAAGATCAACTCATTTTATTTACTAAGAATAAAAATAACTCTGTCAAAGAAACCTTTTCTACCAACGGCGGTAAATTTGAAAACAGCAAAGTCTATGTGCTGATAAACGAAAACACCGCTTCTGCTAGTGAAGTAATCGCAGGCGCTTTGCAAGACAATGATGTAGGAACCATTATTGGGAGACGATCTTTTGGAAAAGGCTTGGTGCAACGCGAGATGGAGCTTGGCGATGGTAGCGCAGTACGATTAACCGTGGCAAGATATTACACGCCTACGGGAAGATCTATACAACGTCCTTACACCAACGGAAGTCAGGATTATTTTAAAGATTATGAAAAACGCTATAGAAATGGAGAATTAGAACATAGAGATAGCATTCACGTAAACGACTCTCTAAAATTTAAAACTCCAAAAGGAAAAATCGTTTATGGTGGCGGCGGAATTATTCCTGACATCTTTGTGCCAAAAGACACCGATTTTAATAAGGAAAATCTTACATATATGCTAAGAAGCGGCGTGATGGATCGCTTTATCTTTTCGGAATTAGAAAAAGATAGATTGTATTACAAATCTTTAAATTTGGAAGAGTTTTCAGAAAATTTTAAAATCTCTGAAGAGATGGTGGAAGCTTATATAGAGTACCTAAGAAGCTTTAATTTTGATTACCATGTCAATAAATACAAAGATTTACTCCAACGCTATCTAAAAGCTACGATTGCACAACAATTATTTGGCTCTAATGCGATGGAAAAAATTATAAACCAAGAAGATCCTATGGTGAATAAAGTACTCGAAATAACTAAAGCGAACTAATTATTGGCTTTCGTATTTTTCTTTGATTGCTCTAGACATCAACAAAATAAGCATTAAGACAATTACACATAAACAAGCAAGTATTCCTGCTAAAGCTATACTGCTGTCTTTGGCAAATAAATCATCTACATTTATTAAAGTAGCGTTATAGCCTAATAAAATGAATGCAGATAAGATCAAAAAGTAAATAAAATATTTCATCTCTAAGAAAATAAATTTTGAATGTTGGTCGCAAAAAGTTTGACCGCGATTGCTAACAAAATTACACCAAAAATTTTACGCACAACGTTAATTCCTTGGGAACCTAGCACCTTTTCAATTTTAGCGGATGACTTTAATACCAAATATACAAAGATCATATTAATTCCTATCGCACAAATAATATTTATGGTTTCATATTCTGCTCGTAAAGAAAGCAAAGTCGTCATGGTTCCCGCACCAGCAATGAGAGGGAAAGCCAGGGGTACAATAGAAGCAGTCTCTGGCGCATCATCTTTATATAATTGAATTCCCAAAATCATTTCTAAGGCTAAAAAAAATAGAATAAAAGCACCTGCTACGGCAAAAGAGTTGACATCTATCCCAATGAGTCCTAAAATTTCTTCTCCTACAAAAAGAAATATGACCATTAAGATGGCAGCAACAATGGATGCCTTTTCACTTTGAATGTGCCCTACTTTTTTTCTCAAGTCAACTATAATGGGAATACTCCCTATAATATCTATCACCGCAAATAAAATTAAGCTTGCGGTAATCATTTGTCTAAAATCAAATTTCATAACAAAATTTCTCTAAATTTAAAAGTGCGCAAAATTATTTCAAAAAGCTTATTCCACAAGCTTTTAAACGTGAATCTTTTCTTAAAAGTTAAATCCTATATTTCGGCTTACTTCCTATAAAAATAAATCTAAATTTGTGTTATGTTTCAAATAGGAAAAACCATCGTTTCAGAAGATATCCTTACTAAGGATTTTGTGTGTAATCTTAGCGCTTGCAAAGGAGCTTGCTGTGTAGAAGGAGAAGCAGGAGCCCCTGTAGAACCCGAAGAAGTAGCTCTTTTAAAAGACGTCTACGCTAAAGTAAAACCTTATTTAAGAGAAGAGGGAATTGTGGCTATAGAAGAACAAGGCACGCATATTGAAAATGGTTTTGGAGAGTTAGAAACTCCTTTAGTAAACGGAGCTGAATGTGCCTATGTCACTTTTGATGATCGAGGAACTGCCCTTTGCGGAATTGAGGCTGCATATAGAGCAGGAGAAACTTCTTGGAAAAAACCTATTTCTTGTGAACTGTATCCCGTAAGAGTTCAACAATATTCCGAATTTTCTGCGGTAAATTACCATCGCTGGCCTATTTGTGATGATGCTTGTACTTTGGGGAAAGAATTGCAAACTCCAATTTATAAATTTGTAAAGGAAGCTCTTATTAAAAAATTTGGCGAAGATTGGTATGAGGAAATAGAAAAGATAGCGCTCAAAATTCAGTAGAAATTATTACTTTTTTTTAAATTTATAAATTAAAGTTCTTAAGAGCCGCTTTTTAAAAGATTGTGGTATCGTTTCTGCCCTTTGGTAAACGAAAATTCAATTTCTGTGCCTCTCGCTTTTCCATAGTTATCTTTTATATCATTGATTTTAAAAGAATAATTAAGGTCTCTTTTTTTATTGAAGTGATTGAGCCTCTCTTGATTAATCTTTAGTCCTACAGATTGTTTTTTAAATAGTTTTTTCCCTACATTTTGTCGTGATTTTTGCCGACCTATACCATTGTCATAAATTTTTAAAACTATTCTTTGTTGTGTTTCAGAAAGATTAAGTTCTATCTGTTTTTCTCCTGCTCTCAACATTAATCCATGCCAAATAGAATTCTCTATAAAAGGTTGCAAAATCATAGGCGGCACCTGTATATTTTTAAGATTAATCTCTTCAGGATTTTTTATCTGTAAATTGATTTTATTCTCAAAACGGATGTTTTCAATATTAACGTAAAGTTTTAAAACCGATAATTCTTCTTCCAAAGTAATACTTTCTACTTTCGTACTTTCCAAGATGACTCTAATAAGTTTTGAAAACTTATTTAAGTAATAAATGGCTTGTTCCTTGTCATTTTCAATCAAGAATACCTTGATAGAATTAAGTGCATTAAAAATAAAATGTGGATTCATCTGGCTTTGTAAAGAAACCAAGTGCAGGTGATGAATTTCATTTTCAAATTTAGATTTAAGTCTTGATATTCGCTCTTCTTCCGCCTTAGCGGTAATAGCTAAGATTTCACTTTCTTTTTCTTTCAACTTTTCTTCTAAAAACCGATTTTGCTTTTCTTTAATTTGCTGATTTTCCAATGACTTTTCTATTAAAGCTGTATTGATCTGTTTTACCTTATAAGCCAAACCATATGCAAACACAAACTGTTCAAAATATATGCCTATGTGAAAAAGTGCATAAGGTTGGATATAAAAAAAACGAAGTCCTAGAATAGGTAAAAAAAGTGCCATCATCGCGAAAACGATAAAGGTACCTCCTCCTAAAATAAAAAAGTATTTCAACTTACCAGGAAGCGCTACAGATTTGACTAAGGTATACACAGCAAAGCAAAAGATAATAGGCACAAAAAGATAAATATAAAAATTGGTGAAAAGAGGAGCATCTTTTGCAAGTATCGCATACACAAAAACCAGCGTTCCTGCGGTAAATAGAACACCCACAACCTTTATTATAAATTTGTAAAATCTATACAGATGAATCTTAAGGTCTAAAAAATAAAGGAAGAATATAAAATAAGCACAATTATATACTATCTGTGCATACCAACGAAGCGCTTTAAAAGATGTGGCATACAGTTTATTTAACCACTCAAAATCATAGGGAGAGGCAAGAATGAAATAAAACAATAAGAAAAAGGTATAAACGCCATAAAAAAAGAAACTTTTCTCCCGGGAGTGAAAACCAATAATAAGGCTTATCATACTAAGTATAGATAAAGCCGTTACCATTAATTGCCAAAAGAAAAAAGTAGAAAAAAACTGCATTGCGATTAGATTTTATCCAAAAAGGCGGACTTTTTATTGCGCGACACAGGTATTTCCTTTCGGTTATCAAGAACTACATAGCCGTCTGCTTTTAGATATTCACTTACTCTTTTAAGATTAATGATATAACTATTGTGTACTCTAAAAAAATCGTCTTCGGGCAAAATAGCTTGCACTTCTTTTAGTTTTTTGGAAATAAATAAAGGTTTTTTGTCACTTACATGTATTCTACAATAATTGCCGTCACTTTCACAATAGATAATGTTTTCTGTATTGATGAAGATCAGTTTTCCTTCCACAGGAATAGCGATGCGTTTATTTGTGTAAGAACGTAGGCGTTCTTCTAAAGCGTCATAGGTACGTCCATTCTTTTTATCGGCTTTAAGTTTCTCTATGGTAAGAATCAAATCATCAGAATCTATAGGTTTTAGCAGATAATCCATCGCGTTTTCCTTGATTGCCTCTATCGCGTATTGATTATATGCCGTCACAAAAACCACACAAAAATTTCTTTTTTTAAAATGGTTTAAAAGTTGAAATCCATCCATTTCTGGCATTTCTACATCTAGAAAGATGCAATCTGGATCATGGTGCTGTAAGTAATTAATGGCCTCCTTTGGCTTAGTAAAAGTGGCCATAATCTCTACTTCTTTGCAGAAATTAGTAATCTCCCATTCTAAACTTTTTATGGCTTTGGGCTCATCGTCTATAAGAACTATTTTGATCATAAATAAAGGTTTTACACGTGAGAGTTTCTTAAAAATACTAAAAATATAGGTCAACCAAATCAAAAATGTATAGCTGGTATAAAAAAGCGTGTATTTGGGTTGGTTACTATGATTATTGGTAAACCTTTATTACTCATAAACCAACAAATACCAATTATCTTCAAAATCCTACCTGTTATAAAGTCTTTAGCCCCAGTCATACATTCTCTCCTTGAATATCAGTTATTTATATAAACATTTGTATAAATAAAAATATTATGAACCCAAAAACAAATACATCAGAAATGCATTCGGAAGATGCTAGCGCACAACATACCAGACATGCAACCACAGCACTTGCAACAGAGGATAAAAACATTGCTATCATCGCTTACATTACTGTTATAGGTTTGATTATAGCCTTTATAATGAATAACGAAAAAAAAGCAGTCTTTCCTACATACCACATCAAACAATCTTTAGGGATAGCCTTAACAGGACTAGCCCTATTCGTGGTTGGGATGATCCCGGTCTTGGGTTGGATCGTTAGTTTCTTAGGATCATTAGGACTGCTTTATTTATGGATTACGGGCTTGATGAATGCTATTAATGGCAGACAAGTGCCCGTACCATGGCTCGGTGAAAAATTTGAAGAATGGTTTAAGAATATTTGAGAAGTTGAAACCTTAAACAATAAAATAGAAAATTAAACTAAAACAATATATTATGAAACTTAAAAATTACTTTACAAGTGAAAAACAAATTCTTAACGGGTTCTCTAAAACGGGTTCCTTTTTGATAGCCTTACTTTTTGCCAACTGCCTTATGGCACAAACTCCTGAACTAGTAAGTCCAGATGCCATAACTCCCACATATTTAACCGAATATAATGGAGAACTATTTTTTGCTGCAGATTTTCAACAAACAGGTAAAAATTGGCTTTGGAGTAGCGATGGTACTACAACTAGTGTACGTTCATACCAATCAACACCCAGTTTTCCAGGGACTCAACCTAAATATCTCACGGTCTTTAACAACCAACTAATTATGAATTCAGTTCTTAATGAAAGTAATACTTACAACAGAGAACTATTTGAATTTGATGGAACAGGACTAGTTCTGCTTAAAAATATACAAAATGGAGGAGAGAGTAATCCATATTCGTTCATAGAGTTTAACGGAAGCCTTTATTTTGCAGCAGACGGTGGCTCTGACGGAATAGAACCTTGGGTAACCGATGGGACAGAAAGTGGAACTACTCAAATAGCCGACATTAATTTTTCTTCTGATGGTAGCAACCCTTTTACCAATGGTGGTATTGCAGTATCTAACGGAAAAATCATCTTGAATGCAAAAGACAATCCGCATGGGACTGAACTATGGGGAATTGATGGAACAACAAACGGAACAAATTTGATTAAAGATATCAAAACAGGCTCTTCTTCTAGTTATCCCACCTCTTTTTATGCAGCTGGTAATAAAGTATATTTTTCAGCAAAAGATAACTCACATGGTAATGAGCCATGGATAACCGATGGTACAAATGCTGGTACATATATGTTAAAAGACATTAATACAAGTAGTTTTTCTAATAGTTTTCCTGGAGATTTTACAGCATATAACAACAAGGTTTATTTTAAAGCTGGCGATGGGAACAATGGAACCGAACTGTGGGTAACTGATGGAACAGAGACTGGAACAGTATTGTTTAAAGATATTAATCCTGGTTCAACTAATAGCGGCCATAGTAATCCTAAAAATTTTATAGAGTATAACGGTCAGCTTTATTTTGGAGCTTATGATGGTAATAGTTATGGATTATGGGTAACTGATGGGACAGCAACTAATACTATTAAAATCATCACGACATCAGATCAACTAAGCAATACATTTACTTATGATGATAGGCTATATTTTACAGCTGACGATGGCTCAAACGGGCGACAGCTTTGGGTAAGTGACGGTACCACATCAGGAACACAAGTCATCGCGCCTACTATTGCACCAAATAGCGATCCTATTCCTAATGCTACTTTTGAACATGCTGTAGTGGCTGGTACACTTTATTATACAGCAGATTATGACGGTAATGGTATTAAACTGTATAAACGAACTACCAATAACCTAAATGTCAATACACCTGGGGAGAGTGACTTTGTAGTCTATCCCAACCCAGTTCAAGATGTTTTACACCTAGAGACCACTGCTCATAACATTCAAAAAGTGGAGCTTCTTTCTATCACGGGACAGCACCTACAAACTTGGGAAGGAGAATCTGAAATTAATATCTCACAATTTACTGCTGGAAGTTATTTTGTAAAAATCACTACAGATAATCATCAAAGCTTGACCAAACAAATTCTAAAAAATTAATTAATTCTGAAAAAAATCCTCGTTGAGACTATAGAAGGAGAAAGCTTCTGTAGTCTTAGCACAGGGAGATCAATTTAAATCTAAACCCTAATTAAACCCAATCTATCATGAAAAAACAAAATTTAATTATCGTCAGTCTAAGCTTATTTCTAATAAGCCTTATTCCCTCAACTACACATGCTCAAGAAATAGAAACGAACATTGGAGGCATGTTGGCTTACGGTACCGAAATTGAAAATATTGGTATTGGAGCTAATGCAGAATTCGGCATTATGGACAAACTAAGTATTTCACCAAGTTTTATATTCTACCTCCCCAAAGAAACCGGTCCAGTTAAAGTGAACTGGTTTGAGGTAAACGCCAATGCCAATTACTACTTTATACAGGAGGAAAAATTTGATGTATATGGTCTTGGAGGACTTAATTATAGCAGTGTTAAAGTAAGCTATGATGGATCTACTTTATTTGGTAATGATTACTCAAGCTCTGATGGCCGTTTTGGTCTCAACCTTGGAGGGGGAGCAAAATTAAATTTAGACAGTAAAATCACACCGTTTGCAGAGCTCAAGTATGTTATTATTGATGGGGGTCAGCTTGTGCTCGCGGCCGGTGTGAAATTTAAAATATAATATTTGTAACCCCCTATTTTTTAAAAAAGTATAACCCAAAAAAACCTAATTATAATGAAAACTATTCAAATTAAATTTAACCCCTTATTCGCTTTGCTTTTAGTAGGCTCTATATTTACTAGCTGTAGCAGCGACGATGATACTTTAGATGATACTGGAACTAATCCTCCGCAAGAGAATAACCAAGCTATACTCTTAGATTGTGATTCTTTTCAGGCTAACAATGCAGATGCTATTCTTTTATTAGAAGACCTAAACGATGAGGTAGATTATATTATTAATTGTGTAACCGTTGTTCAAGTTGACTTAAAAATTGAACCTGGCGTAGTTATTCAGTTTACGGATGGAGCAGGGATGAAAATTAGAGAAAGCGGATCTCTAAATGCCGTAGGTACAGAAAATAAACCTATCGCTTTTAGTTCGGCTGCACAAGTTAAAGGTGCTTGGAAAGGAATTATTTCAGATAGTGAAAAAATAAAAAATCGATTTGATTATGTCACTATTGAATATGCTGGGGCTGGTAATTTGGGAGCAGCTACTCAACTAGGTAGTTTAATTTTTACACCTAATGCCTACTATAGACTAAATAATGTAACTATAAGAAATGGATTAAATTATGGTTTATTTTCTAATAACTATGATTATGATGCTGAGATAAATGACTGTATCATCACTAATTGTGATGTTCCCATGTTTGTAGATACCAATATTCTAAGCACTATTTCTGGAGGTGATTTTACAGGAAACACTACGGATGTGATTAGATTAAATGGTGGCTCAACGGGTACTGTTGATGCTTCTCATACTTGGAAAGATTTAGGGATACCTTATCGAGTAGCTGAAGATATAATTATTAAAGATGGAGCAAAGTTAACACTAGAACCTGGTGTTATTCTTGAATTTGAAGACACCAAAGGAATGACGATTGATAAACTTTTTGATGAAGGCAGCGCTTTAATCGCAGTAGGAACACCAACAAATCCAATTGTTTTTACTGGAGTAACCAAATCACCAGGTGCTTGGAAATCTATTTTCTGCTATAGATCTACTTCCGTTCAAAACAAAATGGAAAATGTTTTGATAGAGTATGCGGGCGGTGCAGGAGCTGATGGTGCTATTGAATTTTGGACAGAACCCGTATTAAATGTTTCTAGTTCAACTTTTAAAGATATTGCAGCTTGCGCAGTATTTAATCATGGTGATGAGGACAATCCAAACTTTTCAGAAAGTAATAATACGACAGATAACGTAAGCGGTGGTTATATATGCCACGATTAATGTATGAGATAATAACTAACACCTTCATCTTGTGAATTGGGTTAAGAGGTTAATTACATACATCTAATTTTCTAAAATAGTAACCACATAAAAGCATTCGGCCTTTTGTTTACTCTTCGCAAAGGAGCATAATACAAAAGGTCGTTTCTTTTTTTAAAACCAACGATGATGAAAAAAACTCATCTACTTACACTAACCACCTTTTTACTATTGCTTTTTGCGGTTCCCGTACAAGCACAACGCGGTTTTATTAGAAACCAAGTAAAGAAAAAAGTGAGAAAAGAAATGAAGGAGAAATATGCCGAACCTCAAAAAGAAAAAGGTCGTAAGGCGATTAGGGATAATGTCTACGAAAATGATACTCGCTATCCTGTTCCTGAAAACCCCGTAACAGCCACTATGGTCATGGAAACTAAGAACTTTAAAAAAAACGGAAAGTTAAAAGAAACCTCTACCATGAAAATGCTTTTTGGTAAAACAGGAGAGTGTATGATTATGAACGAGGGAGAGGAAGAAGAAAGCCGCATTCTCTTTGATTATAAAGGAGCCTCTACCTATATGATCAATACCAAAGAAAAAACGGCAACTAAAATGCCAATGATCAACTTTCAGAAATTAGGTAAAAAATTAGCAGGAGATCAAATGGATTTGGATGACGATAATGGAGAGTGGATACGTACCGAGGATCAAAAAGAAATCAATGGCTATACATGTCGCAAATACGTGTATACCAATATGAAAGAGAAAATGAAGATGTACGCTTGGGTTACGCAAGACATCAGCATTGATTTAACCGGAAATCATCTTTTTGGCGGACAGATTATAGATTTTTCTACCAATTCAGCTAATACTTCTTCCGTAAAGAGAAATAAAAATTATCCTAATGGAATGATGGTACGCAGCGTTTATTTTGAAAAGAATCGCGATACACCAAGCATGCAAATGGATATTACCTCATTTACAGAAAAATCAGATTCTAGATACTTTGACTTGAGCGATTATAAGGTGACTGATGTCTTAGGGGGATTGTAAAATGATGTAACGAAAATTAAAAAATCTTAAAAATGAGACATTCAATAAGAAGAATACTACTGTTCACAATACTAATTAGCATTGCTCTTACAGGTTGCGATAATAAAAAAGAGGCATCTGTTAACAATACAAAAGAGGAGTCAGCAATTGATGAAAAAGGAAAGACAGCAGATGGTAAAAAGATGACTAATGCCAACCACAGTTTTGAGATAACTTTGGTAAAAGAGTCCGAAACTATTGAATATTCAGATGCTGTTCCCAATAATCAAGGAGGTGCCATTTACAACGATCAAAAATCGTTCACCGATGGACAAGAAGATAGAAATCGAACTATTATGATGTTTATAGGAAAGAAATACAACCGTGGTAAAGCAGGTGTTTTTGGCATTATTAGAGTGAACGAAAACTGGAGTCCTTTTACTATTATTAAACGTGGAGATAAAACTGCATCTACATTATACGTAAGACCTAAGGAAAATGGCGATGAGTTTATTGGTATTTCAGGAACGCTAAATTTTTCAAATCTAAAATTTGCCTTGCCCGTGCCAATCACCGGTGCAGCCTCCTTTACACTCGATTTCGAAGGTGATTTCTTAAGAAATGGTAAAAAAGAAGATGTTTTCAAAGGTTCGGGAACTATTGTGATAAGCCCTAATAGGCAAATGGGGACTTATGAAAAAAAGTAGCAGTTTAAAATATTCAAGTCGAAGACTACAACACAAAAATAAATTCATTTAGTCTAAAATGGTTTGGACGCTACTAGTTCAAAAATCTTAATTTCTAAAAATAAATAAAATGAAAACTCTTCAACTTAAATTCAAGACTGTATTATTTATGCTTGTAATTAGCTTCGTTTTTATGAGTTGTGGCGATGACAAGAATGAAGACGAAAAAATCTCTGACGATGATGTAAATGTAGAGCAAATCAATTCGGCACCTATTTCAAATAACAAGAATGACGCAACAAATTTAAATAACTCACAAAATAGCGGAACTGCAATTGCAGAAGGTGATAGCGCTGCCACAAGTCCTAATTTTCCCGATGGCAACAGAGCACCCATATCTTTAGACTGCAACTATTTTAAGCAAAATCCTAATTCGATATTAAGGGATAATCCAGAGGCTCCCGTAGATTATAGTATTGATTGCTTTACACAAATAGATGGAAAATTAACGATTGAGCCGGGTGTTGTGATTAATTTTGAACAAAATGCTGGTATGGAATTTCGGGATAAATCTTCCTTTAATATGAAAGGTACTTCAGAAAAACCTATTATTTTAACTGGGAAAGAAAAGACTCCAGGGTTTTGGCGCGGTATCTATACGGAGAGTCCCAGCTCAAATAATGTCATGAGTTACGTAACGATAGATTATGCGGGTGGTGGTAATTCAAAGTCTGCTCTAGCAATTTATAAGGAAGCCAGCAGTTTATCCATGGAGCATTGCACTATTTCAAATAGTAAATTTACGGGAATGTTGGTTAAGGATGATGTAGCAAGCAATGTAGATAATATCAATATTAAAAACTGCACTTTCACCAAGAACAATATTCCGGTCGTAACCAATATCACCCGTTTAAGAATGTTTAACGGCACTAATAGTTTTTCTGGGAACAAAAACGATTATATCCACATAGATCGCGAGAACCTATATGGAGATGCCACTTGGCCCAAATTGGATGTTCCTTATTTTCTTCAAGGAAATTTTAGATTTCGAGATGGCGTACTTACTGTAGAACCTGGAGTAGAGATTATCATGTCTGCTCAAAACTGGATGCATATTTCCAATAAGTCTTCGTTGGTTATGGTAGGCACGGCACAAGATCCAATCATTATACGTGGCGAACATGATGTTGCTGGGTTTTGGCTACAGTTAAATATAGACTCCAGTAGTCCATTAAATGAAATTGGGCACGTAATTTTTAAAAATTCAGGTAATACCACCAAGAAACCAAATGGTGCTATATTTCTTGGACGTGAAAAATTCTTAAATATTCACGATGTAGTCTTTAGCAATTGTTTTGAGTATGGGCTAAGTATTCAAGATGCATCAAGGTCTCATCTAGAACAGGCTAATTTAAGTTTAGAAAATACCGAGAAATTGTTCTCAGATTATGTTGGAAAAGAGCTTGTCGAGCCAGAAAAACTATAGCGCCAATATGAAAATGGTGAAACCAAAAATGCCACAGCTATAGAAATGCAATCTAGAGAAATCTTATTTGCATCTTATCCATTTTGGTTTCTTGAGAATTTAGAAACTGAAAATCATAAGCGATGCTCACACGTAAGATAAGATGCATTTATATACCTAAACCTAGTCTATTAAGTCTCTTAAAAAGAGTATGAAAACAGGTAGTTAATTTTTTAACTAGCCTATTTTTTTTAAAAATACCGAAGAGCAAAATAATCATGAGTAACTCATAAACAACATTTTAAGGCAATTACCGAACTAAAAATAAATTCTTCGATTACCAATTATACACAAAACCTTACCAGTTACAAAATATCTCCTACCACAGGTAAAATGAGCTGAGGAACTTATACTATTTCTATCTAATTTCCCTCTATAAATCAAGCAATTATGGAGATATTATCAAAATTACATTTCAAAATTAATTACATCGGACTTATTATTTTATTTGGGTTTCTTCCTTTTTCTGTAGCAGCTCAATCTAATTTAAACGCTACAGGCGCAAGTCAGACTTTAGCTATTGGAACCTACGATTATTCTGTTGGGGAAATGATGGTGATTAGCACACAAAGCAATGCCGAAATCACCGTAACTCAAGGTTTGCTTCAAATAGAAGATACTTCTTTAGGAGTGTCAGAGACAACATTTTCTAACCAAAACCTTAAAATCTATCCCAACCCTGTAGATAATATACTAAACATAAAACCAGATATGCAGGGAGCCGGAGAACTTTCGGTACAGCTTTTTGATATTCATGGAAGACGTATTTTACAAAAGAAATTCTCCTTACAAACCGGTTTAGAAAAACAACAACTCGACCTTTCTTCTTTACAGCAAGCCACCTATATGCTTAACGTGCAGTTTAATCGCGGAAAACAAAGCTATAGACAATCCTATAAAATCATTAAATCTAGTAAACCATAATTCTTATAGAACACTCACTAGGAATTAAACCCTCCAGGAGGGACCTCACAACTTTTAAATCTAATATTATGAAAAACTTTATATTTCTATTTCTTAGCCTCTTATTTATAGGCTTCAGCGCTCAGGCGCAAACACCCGAAAAATTTAATTACCAAGGTATCGCTAGAAACACTCAAGGTGAGCCTATGGCGTCCCAAGATTTGGGCTTAAAAATTAGTATTATCAATGGCAGTACCGCAATTTATTCTGAAGTACATCAAGTAACCACCAATAATTTTGGCCTTTATACTTTAGCGATTGGAGACGGTACACCGGTTTCTGGTGCGATGGCAAGCGTAGGTTGGAGTACTACCAAACTACTAAAAGTAGAGATTGATCCCTATGGAGGAACCAATTATACAGACTTAGGCACTACAGAGCTTTTAAGTGTGCCATATGCCATGTATGCCGTAACCAGTGGAGGGATTGGAAGTCCTACCGGAGCTGCGGGTGGTGATTTAACAGGAACTTACCCTAACCCAAATATTGCAAACGATGTTGTAAATACAGCACAACTTTCAAACAATGCCGTGAAAACACTAAAAATTTTCGATGGCGCAATAACTGCTTCCAAATTGGATGACATGGGAGCCATTAGCGGACAGTTTCTAAAATTTGATGGAACCAACTGGGTTCCAGACAACGTGACTGGTGGTGGAACTGCCGACGATTGGGGAGCGCAAGTGATTGAAAACACAAACCGCCTTAGCGGAAACGGAACGGCTGCAAACCCATTAGATATTGCGCAACAAGGAGCTTCTAGTGGACAAGTTTTAAAATGGAATGGAACCAACTGGGTACCTGCCAATGATGAAACAGGAACAGGTAGCGGAAGTGGCGACGATTGGGGAGCTCAAGTTGCAGCAACTGACGCTACTATTGATGGAGAGGGAACTACTGCAGCGCCACTTGGTTTAGCTGATGCTTCCGTAACGGGCGAGAAAATAAACCAGATGAGCGCCACCAACGGACAAATTTTGAAATGGAATGGAACTACTTGGGAACCTGCAGATGATGAAACGGGAACGAGTGGCGGAAGCGGCGGCGACTGGGGAGCGCAAGTTGTTGAAGCCGACTCTACGCTTGATGGCGACGGAACAGCTGCCAATCCTTTAGGAATTGCTGATGGTGCAATAACCTCTGCGAAAATTAACGATATGAGTGCCACTAGTGGACAAGTTTTAAAGTTTGATGGGACTAACTGGGTACCGGGAACAGATGATGGAGGAACAGCTGGAGCCACCTATACCGCAGGGGATGGAATCGCTATCTCTGGAAGTAATGAAATTACAGCCGACTTAGGTACCGACATTGAAACCAGCGAATTACAAGATGCGGCCGTAACCACATTAAAAATTGAGGATGCAGCCGTAAATGGCGATAAAATAAACCAGATGAGTGCCGCCAACGGACAAGTTTTAAAATGGAACGGAACTACTTGGGAACCTGCCGATGATGAAACAGGAACTGGGGGAGGAACTGCTGACGACTGGGGAGCGCAAGTTGCAGAAACCAATGCCACTCTTGATGGCGACGGAACAGCTGCCAACCCTTTAGCAGTTGCAGACGATGCCATAACCTCCGCAAAAATTAACGATATGAGTGCAACCAGCGGGCAGGTGCTTACTTTTGATGGAACTAGCTGGGTGCCTGATAATGCAACGGCTGCTAATGCTGGCTGGGCATTAGACGGTAACGCAGCCACCCCTACTGATTTTATTGGGACGACTAATGATGAAGCATTGCGCTTTAAGATGAATGGCTTCAGAGCTGGATTCATCAAAGGTAATATTGCTTATGGGCTTAATTCTTTATCTGAAAGCAGTTCTGGGATAAGAAATACTGCAATAGGTAATTCATCTCTCAATACCAACACTACGGGAGAGCGAAATACAGCAGTTGGGTCTGGATCCCTTAGCGACAATACTACGGGTAGTAGTAATATTGCAGTTGGAGATGGAGCTCTTAGTAATAATGAGAATGGTAACAGGAATACTGCAATCGGCGGTAGTTCACTTCTATCAAATGTTTCAGGAACAAACAATACGGCGACTGGAGCATTCTCACTGAATAATAACACTAGCGGATTCGGAAATACTGCGATGGGACGAGGGGCGCTCTCACTGAACGATACAGGTAGATATAACACTGCAATCGGGTTAAGTGCTTTTAACTCAAATACGATAGGAGAATATAATAGTGGTTTCGGGTATAATACAGATGTTGCAGGAGATTTAACCAACGCCACGGCAATAGGGGCAAATGCATTAGTAGCACAAGACAATTCTCTTGTCTTAGGAAGTATTAATGGGGTAAATAATGCCACAGCAGATACCAAAGTGGGTATTGGAACTACTACTCCAGATGTGCAACTGGATATATCAGGCGGAAAGTGGGATCTAACAAATACGGAAGGAGATTTAAGAATAGGGAATGATACCCACAGACTTAAAATGAGTATTTCCACGGGTGGTGCTGGTGCCGGAAACGGAAGAATTCGCGCAGTTGGTGGCACAGATAAATTGTTGTTGGGTGCAGGAACTGAGGATGTACTATCTGTAGTTGGCAATGGCCGCGTAGGCATTAACAATGAAAACCCAGATGAAGAACTTGTCATTGGTAGTAACTTAGGTGCTGGCTGGACTATACCCGCAGCTACCATTGGGGATACAGACGGAGGGGCTATTGAAGTGGGTAATACCACTACAACTTTTTCTGTAAGTGCCGGTTCTACATTCAATAGATCTCGCTTGATTGCCAGCGATGCCAATGGTTTTGGTGAAGGCAATATTGAAATGCGAACCAGACAATTGAGTGTTGGTATAGATGCAGGTGTTGATGAAACAAATGCTTATCCGCTTAGGATCATTCAAAGTGGAGGCTTTGGAATGTATTTAGAACATTCCAGTAACTCTATAAGTAATTGGGAACTTTGGACGGATATTAGTGGTAATTTAAATTTAATTGCTAATGGTAGTTTTGTTGGTAATTTTGATGAAACTAGTGGTAATTATACGTCTATTTCAGATAGAAGGTTAAAGACCAATATTGTCGCAATGCCTTCAGTCTCTGAAAAATTGTTGCAATTGGATGCGAAAAATTATAACTACAAAAGCAATCTTAGTAAGAAATATAATGGTTTCTTAGCACAGGATATTCAAAAGTTATTTCCCGAAATTATAACAGAAATTGAAGGAAGAAATCCAGATGAAATCTCAGTATTAACGGTAGACTATGTACAACTTACAGTGCTATCTATCAAAGCGATTCAGGAACAACAAGAAATTATTGAGACACAAACAAAAGAGCTTAAAGATGTATGTAAGAAATTAGACAATTTGGAAGCACGTCTTTTAAAATTGGAAAAACAGTAAATAGATAGTAACTTAAATTAACAGCAAAAATGGGTTTTAAAACTAATTAATGAGTTCTATAGGGTTTCAAGGAGAAGTCTAAAAAAATTATTGGGGGTAGTTAGAAAAGCTTGTTCATTCATTTGGACGAGCTTTTCGTTTTATGAGGCTTTGATACAGTTTAAATTTATAAAAGCGTATAAACCAGAAAAGAATATTACCTACTATACAAGAAAATGCTCCAACTATAAAGCAGTTCCTACCATAAGTACAATAGCTTGTTATTCTTAAACACATAGCCTGTATCTTTATGCTATTAAACAAAATTAATCTCATGAAAATTCTAAGAAAAGTACCTTATTTTCTCCTATTCGCATGTCTCAGTATGATGATTGGCTGCGGTAGTGATGATGATCAAAGCAACTCCCCCAATGCTCCAGAAAGTCCAAGCGGCCAACAAGGAGAGGCCCATACTTATAACATAACTATAAACGATGGCAGCACAGATGAACGAAATATATCTGGTGAAATTCCAAATGTTTTTGGAAATGATAATACGGGCTCAGATTTTTCGGCCTATTCCAGTACAGAAAATGCCAAACTTATGGTGTTGCATCTCAGCAATTCTGAAATAGTAATCAATGGTCTTTTTTACCATAACAATAATGGCAATACAGCAGATTTGGGAGAGAATACAGACAATCAATCCAATATTATCCTTACCTTTTCTCCACCGTCTTCAGATATTTATCAAAGTGTTTCGGGTTCTGTAGAGTTGACCAATATTGAATATGGATTAGTTCAGGCAGAAAGTGGAATTGTAGGATATACCTTAACGTTTAATGGTAACTTTCAAGATATTAATGATAACCTTTCTCAAGTTTCAGGAACATTTGTTATCAATCTGCCCAACCTTCTTTAAAACTAAATGGAATATACACTAAAATAAATTCCGTAGAAATAAAATTTATTTTGAAATAATACTAAGCTTACTTCGAATAATTAAGTGGTGATTGTTGATCAAAATCACTTCTACTAAAAATTTCCACTAACTTTTTAACCTGCACCAATGTCATTCAGATTTGGTACAGGTTTTTTTTGCTTGAAATAATTCGTTAACCCATAAAAAATACTATTTTCCCATTTTACTACAACTGTATAAATCTATCACATGAATTGGGAACAATTACTTTCTCTTAAGAAATTTGGAGACACTCAAAAACGTTTACGTTTAGACCAAGATGATACCCGCCTGGGGTTTGAAGTAGATTATGATCGCATCATTTTTTCTTCGGCATTTAGAAGTTTGCAAGATAAAACCCAAGTAATTCCTCTTTCTAAAACAGATTTTGCCCATACCAGACTTACGCACAGTTTAGAGGTTTCTGTTGTGGGAAGATCCTTGGGAAGAATTGCTGGTAAGAAAGTTATAGAAAAACATCCACATCTTGCGGCTACACATGGATATCACTTTAATGATTTTGGCGCTATTGTGGCCGCGGCTGCTTTGGCACATGATATTGGGAATCCACCTTTTGGTCATTCTGGAGAAAAAGCAATAGGAGAATATTTTCTTACCGGAAGAGGACTTCGCTTTAAAGAGCAACTCAACGAAAAACAATACCATGATTTAACCCATTTTGAAGGAAATGCCAATGGTTTTAAATTGGTTACCCAAACGAAAAGCGGTAATAAGGATGGTTTAAGACTTTCTTATGCTACCTTAGGCGCCTTTATGAAATACCCAAAAGAATCTTTACCCCATAAACCCTCCAAAGCCATTAATGATAAGAAATTTGGTTATTTTCAAAGTGAAAAGGAAATTTTTAAAGATGTAGCTGAAGATTTAGGATTGCTAAAAACAGGAAATGAAAATGATATTCATTACAAGCGTCATCCTCTAAGTTTCTTGGTAGAAGCTGCAGATGATATTTGCTATACGATTATCGATTTTGAAGACGGAATCAATCTAGGACTTATCGAAGAAGAAAAAGCACTAGAATTGTTGATTAAACTCGTAGAAAAAAACATTCGTCCCGAAAATTATTCTCAACTTACTTCCACACAAAGCCGTTTAAGTTATTTGAGATCTTTAGCGATTAGCACCTTGATTCAAGAAGCTGCAACTATTTTTATAGAGAATGAGGAAAAAATTTTAAGTGGAGAATTTGATACTTCATTATTAGAGAAATCAAAATATAGAGTACAAATAGAGGATATCATTCATATTTCTATTGAAAATATTTACCAAAGTCAAGATGTAACCGAAAAAGAAATTACAGGTTATCAAATTCTCAATACCTTATTAGAGAAATTTTGTAAAAGCATTGAAAGAAAATCAAACCAAACTGCCACTAATTACGATATATTAATAAGTCAAACGTATTTAAAAGATATAGATGATAATCTAGATACGCATATATGGCTTATAAATATCTGTAGCTATGTGGCTTCTTTAAGCGACGGAAATGCATTAAGAATTTATCAAAAAATCAATGGCTTTCATCTGTAGAATTTAATTGGAAGTATCAAGAACAAGTATTTTAACGATTGTTGATGTTCTATAAGGATAAAATTATATATTTTTGCAATTATTTAACACTTTAAACCCTAAATTTAATGGTAAGAAATTTCTACTCTATACTACTAATCGTAGTATTATTTATAGGTAATTCTGTTCAGGCGCAAGATGAATATATGCCTTTAATTAAAAATTATTTATCTAAAAATATCAAAGGTTTTTCTGCTTCAGATATAGCAGAACTTGAAATTACAGATTCTTATTTTTCCAAAAGTACCAGTACACAACACGTTTATGTAAACCAAATGCACGATGGTATTAAAATTTTCAATGCTCAAGGAAACTTTGCAATAAAGAATAATAAAGTAGTTTACTTTTCAAATAATTTTCAGTCAAATATAAATCAACGTACGAATAGCTCTAGCCCTAGTTTAGATCCTATTACTGCTGTTAATCAACTAGCAGCGAAATTAAATTTAAATCCTTCTGGATTAGAAATTATCTCTTCTAATCATCCAGAGTTTGTCTTAACAAACGGAGCCATTTCTCAAAATGAAATTCTAGTAAAATTGATGTATCAACCTATTGGAGAGCGAATTCAATTGGTATACAATATCAATTTAAATACCTTAAACCAAAAACACTGGTGGGATATTTCTATAGATGCAAACGACGCTAAAATCCTATTTAAGAATGATTGGGTGGTTTCTTGTACTTACGGAGGTGAAGATCATTCTCACACTGCTTTTGAGGCTGTAGATCATGCGATTCAGTCGAAAAAAAGTAATTTCGGCTTTTTAAACACTACAACTTTAGTCGATAATGCTAGCTATAAAGTATTTCCTATTCCTTCGGTTTCCCCTGCTGATGGAATGCGACAATTAGTAAATGAGCCTGCCAATTTAAATGCTTCTCCAAACGGATGGCACGATAACAATGGTTCTCCAGGCGTGGAATTTACAATCACAAGAGGAAATAATGTTTTTGCGTATGAGAATAGAAATAATTCTCCAGGAACTGCACCAGATGGTGGATCATCATTAGATTTTGATTTCCCCTTAGACTTAAATCAAAATCCTGACGGGTATACATTTGCTTCAGTGACAAATCTATTTTATCTTAATAATATGATGCATGATGTTTGGTATGAGTATGGTTTTGATGAAGTGAGTGGTAATTTTCAAAATATGAATTACTCTAACGGAGGAAACCAATTTGATCCTGTATTTGCTAGAGGACAAGATGGAGCAGATTTTGGACCGGGAAACAATGCTACCTTTGGGACTCCTCCAGATGGTCAAAGTCCTGTGATGAGAATGTTTACTTGGGCGCCATCTGGTGAACCTCAACTAATAACTATAAATACAGTAGGTGCAATAGCCGGTACTTATTCCGCATCTACAGCCAGTTTTGGTCCTATAATTCCTAACTCTGGTATAACTGCAGATTTAGCTCTCGCATCAGATTCTTCTGAGGATCCTTTGGAAGCTTGCGATGAATTAACAAATGCAACAGAATTAAATAATAAAATAGCAATTATTAAAAGAGGTGGATGTAATTATCCTACTAAAGTGGAAAATGCTCAAAATGCCGGAGCACTTGCGGTAATTGTAGTGAATACCCTATCAACTCCTCCTATAAATATGGGAGGTACTCCAGCAAATCCTATTACTATTCCTTCCATTATGGTTTCCAAAACTTTGGGAGATCAAATAATAGCGCTTTTAGGAAGTGGAGAAACACTAAATGCTACACTTATAGAATCCGGTCCTTTTGTGAAAGATGGTTCTTTAGATGCAGGTATTGTATCTCACGAATACGGTCACGGAATATCGAATAGGTTAACTGGAGGACCTGGTAACGCAAGTTGTTTATATCCTTGCCAACAAACAGATGCTAACGGAAACTGTATTCAAGCTACCGAGCAAATGGGCGAAGGATGGAGTGATTATTTTGCGCTTATGATGACTTTAAAAGCTGGGGACAATGCAACAGATAGAAAAACTATTGCTAATTATGTTCTTGGCCAAGATGAAAGTGGAGGCGGACTAAGACCTGCTCCTTATACGACTAATACTGGGATTAATCCCGCTACGTATGACCTAACAAATAATGGAGGTATTCTTGCTCCGCACGGAGTTGGATTTGTATGGGCAACTATGCTTTGGGATATGACTTGGGCTCTTATTGACAGATACGGGTATGATGAAGATTTGTTAAATGGAACTGGAGGAAACAATATTTCTATGCAATTGGTGATAGACGGTTTAAAATTACAACCTTGTAATCCTGGATTCGTAGACGGTAGAGATGCTATTTTAGAAGCAGATTTGTTAAATAACAATGGAGATAACCAATGCTTAATTTGGACTGCTTTTGCAGAAAGAGGCTTAGGTTATAACGCAGATCAAGGGAGTTCTTTAGATCGGTTTGATCAAGTAGAGAGTTTTGATATGCCTCCAACAAGTGTGCTTGATTGTACAATGGGTACAAACTCTTCTTCTTTAGAAAAAGCCTTTAATATTTATCCAAACCCCGCTTCGGGATACGTAAATGTAAAATCAAAGCTTGCTCAAAACGATGCAACGCTTGCAATTTATGACCTTAACGGAAGAATGGTAGTAAACCAAAAACTTGCAAGTGACAGCACTCAAATCAACATCAATAATTTGGCTACTGGAGTTTATGTAATGAAAATAGATGCTAAAGGTAAAACTCAAACTGAAAAATTAATCGTTCAGTAATAAAGCATTCTAATAGTTAAAAAGCCCTCTTGATGATTTGTCAAGAGGGCTTTTTTTGTCCTTATCAGAAAGTATACGATGCTTATTTATGCAAAGCTTTACTTGTGCAAGTCGCTGCTTTTAAACATCTAAAGTAATAAACCTTTTAAGCTTTACTGAAGCTTAGCAACACTTAATACCAAATTAACCATATAATTTCGCATTTAAACTCATTCATTTCCTGTATGCCATTATAAAATTAAAGTGGTATAATTCCGTAAAGTAATTAGTTGTACTTATATCTACCAAAATTTTATTTTGCATAAGATAATGGGAATGTCCAGATGCATTATGAGATTTGTTTAATGCCTTGAAAGCTTCACTAAATAGTAAGCATATTAAAGAAAAAAGTTGCTCCTAGTCTACATTCTTTTCATAGATAAATCAACAAAAACAAAATAGGTAAGCCCTTTGGAGATAAACGAAGAATTTCGCCGCAAGTTTCGATCCCTTAGAATCTATAAAAAAAATTAAAGTGGTTTAGCCAGGATGCCTCCAGCGCATTTAATTTCTGATTAAGATGTAAAAACACATTCTACATTTTATAAATCCATAAAGCTGGATCTAATAAAGTAGTATCTTCAAAAAGAGAAAGGCTTAAGGTGGGACGTCCTGTCGAAGTCGCATTCCCTACCCTACCTAAAATTTGACCAGTACTAATTTGATCTCCTGTTTGCACGTTTACAGTCTCTAGATTGTTGTAAACAGAGATATAATTACCGTGTCTCACCATTACCGCTTTATTCGCGCCCTTAATCGCTTGTATTTTCATGACTTCACCCTTAAAAATAGCTTTTACAGGTTCTTTGGTATTGGTTTCTATTCTCACTCCAATACTTTTTACCTTAACCGAAGGAACAGTTTTATGAGGATGCACTCCAAATCGCATAGAAATTACACCAGATTTTACTGGCCAAGGCAATTTTCCTTTATTAGAGGTAAAATCGGCTGCTAGAGCTTTTGCCTCGGGTGTAAGCTTAAAGGCACTTGTAGAAGTATTCCCTTTTTTCTTATTTTCAGCAGCGATGGCTTCTCGTATTAATTTTTCTATTTGATCATCAATCCTTGAGATTTGTCTTTGTCGCACTTTTAACTGACTTTCAAAAGTGCCTTCTTTCTCTTGAATGGAAGCCATGAGAACCTGTTGTTGCTTCTTATCTTCTTTCAGTTTCTTTTGCGTAACTCTGTTTTCAGCTAAAAGATTTTCTTTTGTTTTACGCTGTTCAATTAGCTCTGCATTTAAGTCTTGAAGAAGTTGAGCTTGCTCCTTAATTTTGTCACCCTGTTGCTTTCTATAATTTGCGTACTGCTTCATATATTGCAGTCTTTTATAGGCCTGTAAAAAGTTTTCCGAAGAAAATAAAAACATAATCCTACTTTGGTTAGAACTACTTTGATAGGATTTGCGAATCATTTTTGCATAATCTTCCTTTAAAGCCTCTAAATCTTTTCTAAGTTTTGTAATTTTGTCGAGGTTTTCATTAACTTCTCTAGTAAGCAAGTTTGCTTGTTGATTAGTAACCTTAATTAAGTTTTGTGTTGCATTAATTCGTTTGTCTAAATCTTCTACTTGAACCAATACCGATTGTTTTTTCTTCTTATTAACCGTTAATAAGCTATTGATCTTCTTAATCTCTTCCTTAAGATCCAAACGACGCTTTTCTAACTCCTTTCTTTCTTTGCTCTGACTAAAGCCTTGCAAAAAACAAAAGCAAACGAATAGAATACTTAAAATATAGGTTCTCTTACGCATCATTCTACTGTAATTTCTTTATACCCTGAAGGAATGCTAAACGGAAAACTAACCGAGGCATTAAGGTCTATTTGACGATAATCTACTTCAATTTGTGTACTTTTTCCTTCTTGAGTGGCTATAATTTTTATTTTCTTTGGAAACCATTCTCCCCTTACTTCCTCATAAGAATCATAGGCGATGACAACCGATTCCTGTTTGGATTCTCTCGCCAAACGCTGTCCTTTTAACCGAAAATTGGAAGATTGAATGGCAAACATGGTTTCCAGTAAGGACTTGCCCTCAGATTTTAGGATATAATCGGTTTCTGTAAAGCTCATTTCCAACTCACTTTTCTCTAAAGGATAAATAGCTTGTCCTAATAACAAATTCTGCACTTTATCAAAATCTAATTCCATTCCTAACCAATCGCTTAACAAACTAAAATCGCCGTCAAAATAAGTACCATCAATTTTTTCGTAATATTGAACGCGTTTAGGCGTAATATACACTTTCGCTAACGGAATAATCCCCGCAAGTTTGGCACTCAACCAAATCGTTTTATCTTTCTCCATTCGCATACTTATAGAGATGGATTGATCTTCCTTTTCGGTTTTGTAAGATCCTTTAATTCTTGCTTGTAAAGTGGTGAACGATGCTTCGGAATTGTTATGCGCTTTAATGATATTCTTTACACTTGCGTTTTCTGAAACGCTACCGGTTACTACTTTTTTTGTTCCGCAGGAAACGAAAAGAAGAACAAGAATTAAAGAAAATATGGATTTTAAATGATTCATTAAGATTTCTTATTTTTTAAAGCTTCTATTTTTTGCTGGTATTCTTTTACTTTCATAGGATTATTTAAAACCCTATAACTTTCTTGCATTCCTTGATAGAAATACAATTCTAACTCCTTGTTTTCTATTAAATATTCCAAGCCTTCTTGAAAACTATCTACCGCTAAATTCGGCTTATTTAAATTTCTTAAGGCTACACCTTTGTAATAATAGAAAAAAGGTTGGCTTGGGAAAAATCCTAGCGCATTCTCTGCTCGCTTCAAAGCAATTTCAAATTTTTGTTGCTTGATTTCTAAATGAAGCACTTTCTTTAAAAGATCAAAATTATTGGGATCGTTTTTCAACCGATTCAAATAATGATTGTAAGCTTCACTTTCAACATTCTTTGCCAAATATTCGCCCAATAATTCATTAGATTCTCCTTTGGGAGCTAATTCGTCTTCTAAAATTTTAATAAGCTCAGGTTCATATTGAGGTTTTTCCTTTACCAGCTGAACCAAATCTTGAATAATAGTCTTCTTTAATGTCTCATTTTTTGTGTTTTCAAGAACAATCCGCATCGAAGCAATAGCTTTATCATCTTCATAAGCGGTTAAATACTTTTTATATAAAGCGAAATGTGCCGCACTAGAATTAGGATTTCTTCGTTCGAGATCTTCCGCGATTTGATAGGCTTTTTCTATTTTCTCTTGCGTAGCATAAAAATGCATCAGCTCTAAATAATGCTCTTCTATATCAGGAAATTTTTCTATCTCTTTCTTAAGATAGGCTTCCAAAAGCTTAGGATCTTTAGCTTCAGAGAAAATCTTATTCCGTAAAGCTTCTCTGTAATCGCTGTAACCTTCTCGATCATCTATCGCATCAATCGCATTCAAAGCTTTTTCATATTGCTGCGTAAGTCCGTAAAGATTAGCTAAATCCTCATAATAATTCACACTGTGTTGTGCTAAAGATTCTGCTATGGGAATTGCCTTTTGGTAATCTTGCGTAAGATAATACACCTCATAAATTTCGGCTAAAACATCTTTATCATTAGGACGTTCTTTTAGCACTTTCTTAAAACTTTCTTCGGCTTTTCTATATTCTTTTAAAGCTTTATAGTTTTTACCCAATTCAAAATCTACAATGGTTTTTTCTGAAGAGATTTTCTTACACTGCAATAAAGCGGTAATGGCTTTTTCGTGATTTTCTATGGCTTTTTGCGCTAATGCTTCAAAAAAATACTGCTGAAATTGATCCTCTACATTTCCTAAATTATCTTGAACAAGGGTATCTTTTAGTGGTTCACGAACCTGCGCAAAAATGCTCTTCGGAATAGAAACAATTCCGAAAAGCATTAAAAAAGTATAATATGTGTAAAGCTTTATTTTCAAATTTTATTCTAAAACGGAATAATCTCCGATACTTATTTCGGTAAAATTACCATCAAATTTAGCGTGATTACCTACCATTGCGTTGTTCAAATTGGCATTCTTAATTTCGCTATGCGTTTGAATCAAACTGTTTTTTATGGTAGAATCACTTACGCTACAATTGTCTCCAATAGACACATTGGGCCCTATGGTTGCATTTTCTAAAACTACATTCTCCCCAATATAACAGGGTTCAATAATCTTTGAGTTAATTAATTTAACCGATTCTGCCACTAATTTTTCCTTATCGGAATGAAGAAAATTAAGCATTCTGGTATTGGTTTCTACGGTTACTTTTTTGTTTCCGCAGTCCATCCATTCATCAACCGTTCCTGTCTTAAATATTTTACCGTCGGCCATCATCTTCTTAATCCCATCATTAATTTGATATTCGCCGCCGTGCATGATATTTTCTTCTAAAACTTCCTGCAGCTTACCCTTTAAAACTGAAATATCCTTAAAATAGTATATCCCAATCACAGCTTGGTCACTTACAAAGCTGCTTGGCTTCTCTACCAATTCGATAATTTCGTCTTTTTCGTTTAGATTCACCACGCCGTAAGCTTCAGGATTGTCGACTTTTTTAGTCCAGATCACAGCGTCTGCAGCTTTATCCAATTTAAAATCGGCTTTGATTAAAGTATCCGCGTAAGCGACAACAGCAGGACCAGAAAGAGATTCTTTAGCGCTCATAATGGCGTGTCCTGTTCCCAGAGGCTTATCTTGGCGGTAAATAGAAGCCTTGGCATTTAAACTTTTGGCCAAATTTTTTAAACTCTCTTCTACCTCATCTCCAAAGAAAGCAGGATCACCCAAAATAAAAGCGATCTCGTCTATAGGTTGGTTAAGTACTTTGGCGATATCTTTTACCAAACGATGCACAATAGGTTCGCCCGCCACCGGAATTAAAGGTTTGGGAACAGTTAAACTATGTGGTCTTAAGCGAGATCCTCTTCCCGCCATGGGTACGATTATTTTCATAATAATAGATATGTGATATGAGTCTTTAGATTATTTTTTTTCTTAAATTAATTGATGATATTTTCTTACTTTAAATCTATTAGTAATTTAGAGACCTTATGATTCCTGCCTGCGCAGAAATTTTAGACTCCAGTGCTACCAAAACCACCTTCTCCACGCTTGGTTTCTCCTAAAACTTCTACTTTTTCCCATTCGGCTCTTTCATGCTTGGCAATCACCATTTGGGCAATGCGTTCGCCATCATTAATGGTAAAAGATTCTTTAGACAGATTCACTAAAATCACGCCAATTTCTCCGCGATAATCGGCATCTATGGTTCCTGGAGCATTCAATACGGTAATTCCTTTTTTAGCCGCTAAGCCACTTCTAGGACGTACTTGGGCTTCATAACCTACGGGCAATTCTATGAATAAGCCTGTTTTTACGATGATGCGATCTAACGGACTTAGGATTACTTTATCTTCCAGATTAGCTCTTAGATCCATTCCTGCCGAAGCTTCGGTTTCGTAATGAGGTAAAACGTGATTGGACTTATTGATGATTTTTATAGTCATAATGAATTAACGTTGTAAAAATTGAGAAAGGTATTTTCTTTCTTTAAAATAGATGATTCCCAAAAATAAGAAAACTAATAAGCTTCCTATGATTAAATTGTTATCAAAAACATAAAATGAACTAAAAGCGAAGCCAATACCCAATCCCAAATAAATTCCAATGTTTTTTAAATCGTATGGAATGTTATAATGTTTCCTTCCGAAAAGGTAAGAAATCACCACCATAAGTGTGTAAGCAATTAAGGTGGTGTAAGCCGCGCCCATAAAACCAATCACAGGAATTAAAGCATAATTAAGCGCTATGGTTACTACAGCGCCTAGGATAGAAAAATACATTCCATAACGGGTTTTATCTGTAAGTTTATACCAATACGCTAAATTAAAGTAGATTCCCAGCATTAAATTCGCCAAGAGCACAATAGGAACAATGTCTATCGCAATCCAATAGGAAGGATCTGTCACGATCAATTTCTTGAATACGTGCAAGTAAGCCACAATAAATACCAGCATTAAACTCCCAAGAACCACAAAATATTTCATGATAAGCGCATAGGTATTCTTTGCGTTTTTCTCTTGTGCGTGGTTAAAGAAAAAAGGCTCTGCTCCCAACCGAAAGCCTTGGATAAATACGGTCATAAAAACGGCAATTTTATAACACGCTGCATAGGCGCCATTAATATCTTTTCCTAATAATTGCGGTATTAGCCATTTATCAAAATTTTCATTGATCACATAGGCGAGTCCAGCCACCATAATGGGCCAACCGTAATTGAGAAATTGCTTTAAAATGCTCCAGTCAAACACAAGTTTGGTTTTGAAAAAATACGGAGAAAGCAGAATAAAAGTAAATAGGCTGGCTATTAAATTGGCAATAAAAACATAAGTAACCAAATCATTGCTATAATCTAAGAAGCCCAATGAAATATTGAACTTGGGAACCATCCACAAAAAGAAATAATTTAACGCCACATACATCCCAATATTAAGCACTTTAATAATGGAAAATTTAATAGGTTTTCCTGTAGCGCGCAACAATGCAAAAGGAATTACCACAAGGGTATCTAAAGCAATAACGCTAATAAGCAGATTAAAATACCGTAATTTTAGATCTACATATTTTGCCAACTCTACATTATACGTCCATACCACAGCAAAAAAAAGAATGGTGGTAATGGTTAGGCTGATAAATGCAGTAGAGAAGATTTTGTTTTTTTCTTTATGCCGACTAAAATACCTAAAAAAGGAAGTCTCCATGCCGTAGGTAAGCAAAACGTTAAAAAAAGCAGCATAAATATAAAAGGTGGTATTGTCTGAATAATCGGCATTTTCTAGCGAACCTGTTAATAAAGGCACGAGCAAGAAATTCATCAAGCGCGGTAAAACCGTCGCCAATCCGTAGATAAAAGTATCTTGAAAAAATCGTTTTAAAGTACTCAAATGCGTTTATGAATCAAGAACCTTGGGATTAGTCCACAAGGTATGAATTGAAAATATTTATTAGAATCGAGGTCAGCCTCCTAAATTTAAACCCTCAAGAGGGTTAAGGGAATAAAAGTATAGAATTAATACCACTTCAACAATAAATTGTAGTATTCAAATCGTTTCCTTTATACTTACTTTTGATCAGAATTGCATAATAAGAAAAGCCCTGAAGAAATCAGGGCTTTTAAAAATCTTATCGTATTCTAAGAAAACTTCTAGAGACTCACTCAAAAAATTGGCCTAATTGTTCGCCGCTTCTGCTCCGCCAACAATTTCTAAAATTTCGTTGGTGATGGATGCTTGACGTGCTTTGTTGTAAGACAGCTTTAAATTATCTCTTAACTCCGTTGCGTTGTCTGTTGCTTTATGCATCGCTGTCATACGTGCTCCATGCTCTGAGGCAAAAGAATCTCTTAAGGCTTTAAATAATTGCATTTTAAGCGACTTAGGAATTAATTCTTCTATAATATCTTCCTTATTAGGTTCAAAAACATAGTCTAAAGTCACCTCTTCTTCGGTTTCCATAGGAACGATTGGTAAAAATTGTTCGCTCATTACGATTTGAGTCGCCGCGTTTTTAAATTTATTATATACCAAAACCACTTTGTCGTACTTCCCTTCAACAAATTCCGCCATAATGCTCTCCGCGATATCTGCTACAGGCTCAAATTCTAGATGGTCAAAAATGGTATTGTTATTTTTATCTACCGTAAAGGTTTTCTTTAAAATATCATCGGCTTTTTTGCCTATGGTAAACAAATGAATATTTTTATCTGCAAATTGTTCCGAAGAAATTCTTTTAACTCCTTTAATAATATTGGTGTTAAAAGCACCTGCTAGCCCTCTATTAGAAGAAATAGGAACAATAAGTACCTTTTGAACTTCGCGCTCCTCTGCAAATTTACTGTTAGCCCCTTCATCTAATGTAGCACTTAAGCCTTGTAAAAGTTCTGTAAGTTTATCTGCGTAAGGACGCATAGCTGTAATAGCATCTTGCGCTTTACTTAACTTCGCAGCAGATACCATTTTCATGGCACTGGTAATCTGCATGGTTGAAGAAACCGAGGTAATCCTACTACGTAATTCTTTTAAATTTGCCATTTATTTTTTAGTATTGAGTATTGAGTATTTAGATAAAAGACAAAATACTCAATACTTGTAATTTATATGGTACTACTATTCTTTGGCCTGATTTTTTTTTCAACTCAAACCTCAGTACTCAATACTTTATTTTTTATACTTTGCTGAAATTTCTTTAGCTGCACTTCTTAAAACATCTAAAGCTTCATCAGTTAGTTTACCTGATTTTAAAGTATCTAATGTATCTCTATGCTTAGCATCTAAGAAAGCAAGATAATCTGCTTCAAATTCTTTTACTTTATCCACCGGCACATCTTTCAACAAGTTTTTAGAACCTGCATATACAATAGCGATTTGATTCTCTACTGGATACGGGTCATTTTGAGCTTGTTTTAAGATCTCTACGTTACGCTTTCCTTTTTCGATAGTACTTAAAGTAGAAGCATCTAAATCTGATCCAAACTTAGCAAAAGCCTCTAATTCTCTATATTGGGCTTGGTCTAATTTTAAGGTACCAGAAACTTTTTTCATCGATTTAATTTGTGCGTTACCTCCTACACGTGATACCGAAATACCAACGTTAATCGCGGGACGAACTCCAGAGTTAAATAAATCTGATGTTAAGAAAATCTGACCATCGGTAATCGAAATTACGTTGGTTGGAATATATGCGGAAACGTCACCTGCTTGCGTTTCAATAATAGGTAAGGCCGTTAAAGAACCTCCTCCTTTTACTCTATCTTTTAAAGAATCTGGAAGGTCGTTCATATCTTTCGCAATATTGTCATCATTGATCACTTTTGCAGAACGCTCTAATAATCTAGAGTGTAAGTAAAATACATCTCCAGGATATGCTTCACGTCCCGGTGGACGACGTAATAAAAGAGAAATCTCACGATAAGCTACCGCTTGCTTAGATAAATCATCATAGATAATTAACGCGGGTCTACCTGTATCTCTAAAATATTCTCCAATCGCTGCTCCAGCAAACGGTGCATATACCTGCATGGTAGCAGGATCTGATGCATTTGCAGCAACGATAGTAGTATAGGCTAATGCGCCTTTATCTTCTAAGGTTTGTGCAATTCCGGCAACGGTAGAAGCTTTTTGTCCTATCGCTACATAAATACAATAAACTGGTTCGCCAGCATCATAAAATTCTTTTTGGTTAAGAATGGTATCAATACAAACGGTAGTTTTACCGGTTTGACGGTCACCAATCACTAACTCTCTTTGCCCTCTTCCTACGGGAACAAGTGCATCAATAGATTTAATTCCTGTTTGCAGAGGCTCGGTTACTGGCTCACGATAAATTACACCAGGAGCTTTTCTTTCTAATGGCATTTGAATGGTTTCTCCTGCAATAGGTCCTTTGCCATCAATGGGTTTCCCTAAAGTATCTACCACACGACCTACAATTCCTTCTCCCACATTGATAGAAGCAATTTTTCGAGTTCGTTTTACCGTATCCCCTTCACTAATTTCTTGAGAAGGTCCAAGTAATACTACCCCAACATTATCTTCTGCTAGGTTAAGTACCATTCCTTGCAGTCCACTGTCAAACTCTACAAGTTCTCCATACTCTGCATTTTCAAGACCGTATACATTTGCAATACCATCTCCTACGGTTAATACTGTACCTACCTCGTCTAAAGAAGCGCTTGCCTCAAAACCAGATAGTTGTTCTTTTAAAATTGCTGAAACTTCAGCAGGATTTACTTCTGCCATAATTATTTATGATAAATGGGATACAAAATTGTATCGTTTTTATTATTATTTTTTATGCGTATGCTTGATTATTGAACGTTTTTCTAAGCGCATTTAATTTACCAGATATACTTGCGTCATACTGTAAATCTCCAACCCTTAAAACAAAACCTCCAATAATGGAAGCATCAATAGTATTAGTTAACGTAACTTCACTTCCTGTAAGTTCTTTTACCTTCTTTAAAACGCTCTGCTCCATTTCTGGAGTTAAAGGTTCTACCGTGGTTACTTTAGCCACTTTAATATTATTTGCCTCATCATATAGATAAATAAACCTATCTATTACAAAAGACAATAAATTGATTCTATTGTTTTGTAACAACATTTTAAAAGCATTAGAACTAACTTCATTCACTTCTTTAAAAATAGCTTTTAGAATGTTTTGCTTTACGGAAGCTTGCACTACCGGGCTTTGTAACACATCTCTAAGCTCTTTGTTTTGCTCTAATGTTTTTGCGATGAGACGCATATCACTATTTACCTCAGCAACTACAGATTTTTCCTTAGAAAGATCTAAAATTGCCTTTGCGTAACGTTGAGCTGCTCTTGTATTAGCCATTTTTTAACTAATTTGATTAGTTTAACTTCACATCATCTAGCATAGAAGCTACCAATTTCATATGGTCTTCTTTACTAGTTAATTCTTTACTTACTACTTTCTCTGCAATTTCTATGGAAAGCGTAGCCACCTGAGTTTTGATCTCATTTAGAGCCGTTTGTTTTTCCATTTTGATAGCGTCTTGTGCGGCACTTATCATTTGATTTGATTTTACCTGTGCCTCATCTGCGGCATCCGCAATCATTTTTTCTTTAATTTGACGCGCCTCCTTAATCATGATATCGCGTTCTTCTCGTGCTTCCTTTAAAAGCTTCTCATTGTTAGCCTTTAAATTCGTCATCTCAAGACGTGCACTTTCAGCAGATGCTAATGCATCATTAATAGAGTCTTCACGCTTTCTTATGGAAGATAAAATAGGTCGCCACGCAAACTTAGCTAATATAAAAATTAAGATAAGCATGACTACAGTTTGCCATACAAACAAGCCAATTTCTGGTTTAATTAAATCCATAGGTATAAGTAATATCTGATTTTAATTTAATTTTTTAGAAACACTTCTTTTTAACCAACCGTTAAAAAGAAGTGTTTTGTAAATAATTTTACTTTAGCACACCTAATAAAGCTGCTACTACACCAAATAACGCCACCCCTTCTACAAGAGCTGCCGCAATAATCATAGCGGTTTGGATCTTTCCTGCTGCTTCAGGTTGACGCGCTATAGCCTCCATAGCGGCTGCACCAATCTTACCAACACCAAATGCTGCTCCAAAAACTGCTAAACCAGCTCCCAAAGCTGCCAATCCTACATATAATAATTCCATAGTAAAAAAAAATTAAAAATTAAAAATTAAAAAAATTAAAGTTAATGATGTTCATGTTCTTGTACTGCTGCCCCTATAAACAGAGCAGATAGCATTGTAAATATAAAAGCTTGAAGAAAGGCTACAAGCAATTCTAAAACCATAATGAATAGTGCAAAAGGAACAGAGATACCTGCTACTCCAGCATGTTCCAAAATAAATATAAGGCCTAATAAACTTAAAATAATAATGTGACCCGCTGTGATGTTAGCAAATAAACGAATCATCAAAGCAATAGGCTTAATGATAAGTCCAATTAATTCTATAGGTGCTAAAAGTAATTTTACTGGCAAGGGAACACCTGGCATCCAAAAGATATGTTTCCAGTAGTCTTTATTACCGTTAAAAATAATTAAAATTAAGGTAAACAAACCTAATGCTACCGTTACAGATATATTACCCGTCACATTCGCGGCACCTGGCAATAAGCCCAATAAATTTGTTATCCAGATAAAAAAGAAGACCGTTAACAAAAACGGCATAAATTTCATATATTTTTTCTTTCCAATCTGAGGGATCGCAATATCATCTCTAACAAAAAGAACCAAACTCTCTAATGCATTATTCAATCCTTTAGGTGCTTTTTCATTTTTCTTATGGTGTCTTGCCAAACTAAAAAAGAATACAATCATAACTATAACGGTAAGGAACATTGCCGCAACGTTCTTAGTTATTGAAAAATCTATAGGCTTGTTAGCATTTAATGCATTTTGCTCCTCATCCAACTCGATTTTTTCAACACCCGCATCTAGTTGATATATTTTCTCATGGTAGTTCACAAAACGCATTCCGTCCTTCTCAACTATATACTCTCCTTCTGTATCATGATGAAATTCACTAGACATAAAGGTCACCAAACCATTATCTGTATATAAAATAACCGGTAAAGGAAGTGTGTAAGAACTATCGCCGCTCCCAAAAAAATGCCAACCATGAGAATCACCAATATGGTGCATAATCATTTCTGTCGGATTAAATTCCGCTTCAGCTTCAGCGATATCTCCCTTAGCAAATGACAAGAATGGCATCATAGCAAAAGCTATTGTTAATGTCACGATCATCTTCAAAGATTGGTGTGCTTTCATAGTACCCGAATTGTGCTCTCTAAATTTTGCTGCAAAGATATACTTTTAATCTCTATTTAAAAGCCTTGCTTAAAAAAAAATACGCTTCCCAGTAAAAAGTTCATATTTTTATGAGTATCAACTACTTATCTTGCAGTAATCTTACCGCAAAAATAGTTTCAAAAAGCAAGTATAAAAAGTAAGGAATAAAGAAAGTAAAAATATCTAGAAGTAGATTTCCCTGTTCATCTTCATAAAGAATAACGGGTAGAAGAAATAGCACAGATAAGAACATTTTAAATAAACTAAGTCCCATAAAAGCAAAGCCTGTATTTTCTTTAAAGCTTTTATGTATAAATAGTAGAGCTGCATAAATCCCCAGTGTCACTACAAATAAGAATCCATAAATTATAAAGGTGGAATAATAAGGCTGTTCTTTTAAAATCTGCTCTACCAAAAGATACTGAAGCAAACAGAAAACTAAAGAAAAGGAAACCAAATACTTGGAGAATTGTATAATGGAAAGTTTATTTGTTATCATTATCTAAATCTTTAACCGTTTTATAGACTTGATAGAGCGCTATAAAGACTCCTAATAAGGAACAAGAAATGGTAAAAGCAGAATATTTGTTTTCAAACTTTGTATCTAACCAAATTCCTAAAAGTACACCTCCCGTAATGACGACTGCCATTTGAAAAGCAATACCCGTAAACACCGCCCAATTGTTAAGCGGTTTTTCCTTGTTTTTCTTTGGTCCTTCTATCATCATTTAGATTTTTAACCGAACTTTTCATAGCACAAGTAGCATTAAAATCGGCTCCTGGCTCTATAGATAATTTGCCTGTAACAACCTCTCCGTCTATTTGAGCGGTAGATTTTAACAATAGTACATTATTAACTTTTAGTTTACCTGAAAACTCTCCTTCTACATCAGCGTTTTCACATTTCATCTCCCCTTTAATAGAACCAGATTTACCAATCACCACTTTTCCTGTAGTGATTAAGGTACCTTCTAAAGTCCCCTCTATCCTAAAACCTCCTTGCGCTTCTATATCTCCTTTAAACGTTGTGCCCTGAGAAATTTTATTTTGTTCTTTACTTGGATTCGAAGTTTCCTTTCTCGATCTTTTATTTTCTGAAAACATATCTTGATTTGTTTATTTGGATGCTTGGGAAATGTAGGCGGCTAAGTTCTTATGTACTTGCACCGTCTTATAATCTTGGGAAGAAATCCCAATATTTTGATGTTTTATTTTATAATCTTTCTCTTTTAAAAGTTTCTCTCCAAAACCTTCTGCTCCCAACTTACTCTTAAGCCCATGAACGATCAATAAGGTTTTATTGGGCGTATAAATATCTACGGAAGTAGACAAATCTGTAAAACCAAACTCGGTTATGGCTTTATCAATTTTTTCTTTTAGTGCAATCACATCCTGCATTGTAGGCTGATTTCTATTATCGAAGTTATTTTTCTCCTTATCGGAAGTGATCCTACTCGTGTCTACTTTTTTTGCTCTTAATTCAAAAGGATAAATCAATTTGTATTCTTTTTCATTTGTAGAGAAAGCAAATTCAGTATCTTTTAATACAGGTAATGACTTAGAGACAATCTCTTCGGCTCGTTTTCCTTCCTCGCTCTGCGGATAGTTTAACGCCACATAATTAAGACCTTTTTTGTACTCTTCAAACCCGTAATACCTTCCAGAAGCAGTCGCTTTTAGCAATTCAAATTTGGGAACGATATCATTTCCGGTGAAGACCTCTATATTTTTATTAGATTCTTCAATCACCTCTTCATATTCTTGGTTTTCGAACTTGCGATAAACCGTGGCGTAAACAGCCTCCGGACTGTTTTGATCATCCAACAAACCTCTTGGATTTTTCAAAATAGTAGCGTAGCGTGAATCTGGGTGATTGGTCAAGATGTTTTGTTTCCAAGTATTTGCTTTGGTATCATCGCCCATCGCTTCATAAATTTTAAACAAATTGTATTTAGACGGCAAAATTAAGCGCTCTTCTGGATCATTTTCTAATAAATCTTCCAGTTTATTGGAGGCTAGTCCGTATTCTTTAAATTTCTCTTTATAAATAATTCCTAATTGATAATAGGCAAAATTTCTTTCCTTAGCCAAACTATCAATCACTTTTTCATCTTTAGGAATGCTTTCTAAATAGGTTTCTGGCTGAAACTGTGGTTCACTTTCAATCGCGGCAAGCATTTCCTCTTCTGGATCAATGGCATCTTGCTCGTTGGTATTCTTGCCACCCTTCTCGTAGCGCCAGTTATCGGCTAAAGCGCGATCTCCCCAAGTTCTATTAAACTTTAGCACGCCTTTGGCCACCTGTTTGCTGTCATAAAAGTAAAAATCTCCCTTGCTGCTTGCTCCTCCCGCAGTACTTTGCTGCTTTCCAAATAAATTCCCCGAAGGTTTATTTTTATTTTTTGCAGCCTCTTTAGCTTCGGCAAGTGCTTCTTCTTTTAAACCATTGGTATATTCCGTAAAGAAAGCCAATCGCTCTGCTTTAGGCATATTTATCAAATTAAGAATACTGTCATTTTTCACCGCAATATCTTCATAAAGAATCACGTCTTCCAAATTAACGCGCTTCTTTTTAATGGCTCTAAATTCTCTGGTATTTTCGGGCAAGTTAGTAAGCGTACTGTCATAATAAGCACCAGCTTCTTTATATAAGGCATCATCAAAATTGATGTTACCCAACGTAAGGTAGTTTCTAGACTTTAAATATTTGTCTTGGGTATTCGTGCGTAAAGATTTATTGTAAAAACTTACCGATCCTGGGATGGTATCATTATCACGATAATATTCGGCAATTTGATAGTAGATTTTATCTAAGTAAGGTCGATTTTCTCTGTCTTCTTCTAACTCTTGAAGCAATGCTAATAAAGCCAAACGATCTTCTTTGTCGAAGTCATAATTTCTTGCTTTCTCCATATACGCATTAATCATATAGATGCGAGGAGATTTTCTATTCAACGCTATTACCTCATCAAAAGCAGCATTGGCACTGTCTATTTGCTCTAATCTATCGTACAACTGACCTTTAATATATAAGTATCTTCCTTTTTTCTCGTTAGATGGAGTTACCCGAATCGCTTCTGCTAAGGGAGCAATTGCACTGTCTTTTTGTTCTAAATTGATATAGGCTTGCGCTAAAGTTGCCGAAGCATCAGCTAAATCTTCTTCCTCAAATTCTAAATCTTGAGCTAATAATTCTTTTAAATTTTTAAGCGCAGTTTCGTTATTTCCCATACGCATATTGGTCTTCTCACGCCAAACTTTAGCGGTTACCAAACGGTCACTTTCGGGATAATCTGTAATGATATAATTAAAAGCTTCTAAGGCTGGGAAGAAACGTTGATCGTAATACCTGGCTTTTCCTAAAAGTAAAAAGGCTTCATCAATCTGCGGATTGTACTCTGTACCGCCAATATTGATATTGTGTTTTTGTATGGCTTTTGCCGCTTTATCTTCAGCTTTAGAAAAGCTCTCATTTCTACTGTCGTCTGCCAAACGAGATTCTTCTACCACCTGCATGCGTTCTATGGGCAAAATTTCCCAATAGTTATCGATGTAGGTTTGCTCTAACTCTTTTTTACCTTGCTCTAAAGCCAAGTTACCGTTATAAATAACATTATAATAAGCACCCATGGCGTGGAAATTTCTATTCAGCCATTTGTTCTTTTTTCTAGAGCATGAAACCAATGAAACCGCAGCCAGCAGTAATATTATATATCGTGTATAAGTAGGTAGGTAATTACGTTTCATTAAGTTAAAATAGGTGTCATACCAATTAAACATTCTAACGCCGTACAAAATTAGTTACTTTTTAGCCAATTCTTCTTCATAAAAAAGAACCGTCGCTATGGCTATGCTTAGTTTTTATTCCTCGACTTCACTAAAAATAAATCAAATTTTTATTACGGCTTTTAAAAATTTAATTGGTATTAAGAATAACTTATTCTTCCTGCATTTAGTATGAGAAAACGTAAAAATACATTTCTTTTAAGAAAAACAAGCTTTTCTAAAAGATTTTAAGACTTCAGTAGCTATCAGTTTTAGCCAGCAAAATAAGTTTCTAACTCCTGAAGCGTGGCTTCACTCGTCATCATATCTCTTACCACTTCGCCTTTATCTAGTAAAACGATGCGTTCGCAAACTTCGGTGACGTGAATAAGGTCGTGACTAGAAACCAATACGGTGACGCCTTTAGTTTCGGCTAGATCTTTAATAATTTGCTTGAGTCTTATTTGTGTGGTGGGATCTAAATTGGCAAAAGGTTCATCTAAAATAACCACTTCTGGATTACCAATAAAAGAACCTACGATTCCCGCTTTTTTCTGATTCCCTTTAGATAAATCTCTTAAATATTTTTTCTGCTGAAGTATTTCTCCGTGAAAGAAATCTTCAAACCCACTAAGGAGTTCATCTACATCGGCTTTGGTTTGCTTGCGTAAATCTCCAATAAAATAGAAATATTCTTCCGCAGTAAGGTAACCTATGAGAAAACTTTCATCAATAAAAGAAGAGGTAAAAGGTTTCCAGGCTTCATTCTCACTCACAACCACACCGTTGTTTGTAATGTTTCCAGTAGTTGGCTGAATCAAATCTAACAACAAACTAAAAAAGGTAGTTTTTCCAGCTCCGTTGTTTCCTACCAAGCCAAAACTTTGTCCTTTAGGAATTTCTAAAGAGGCGATATGCAACACCTGTGTATTGTTATAGGATTTGCTTAAATTTTGTACGTCTATCATAACTGTAAAATAAGAGTCTTCATTATTTTTTTTCGTCGAATGCGGCGATGGTTTTATATTTTCCTTTTTGGTAGACTTTTTCAATCTGATTAAAGAAGAATTTTTTGAATACCAAGCCTAAAATTCCGCTTAAAGCGAGCGCCAAAATCCCAGCTTCAAAATTGATCAATTTATACGGAATATAAAAAATGAGCATCGGTCCCGCCATTTTAGGCAAGGCGATTAATAATTGCGTAGGATTAAAACCTTGGGTATTGCTAAAGGCTTTGGCTTTTACATTAAGCTCTACAGGCACGCGATTAAGAACGCCGCCATACAAGGTAATAAACGAATTGAGGCCAATATTAAATAAAGCTCCAGCGGCAATCATACTGTAAATCTTATAACCAAAATACAAATAAGGCGTGCTTAAAATAAACGAAACCACTACAGCTACTACCATCAAATACCATTTGGACTCCAAATACTTTCGATAAGGAATATTCTGACTCATCAACAATTTATAGTATTCGCTATCCCAAGAAGGCACCAATTGCCCAAAAGAGAGCAAGAAACCACCAGTTACAAAGATAGACGCAAACGCTAAAAATGCTGGGGAGTCTTTGTAGGTGTCTACAGTGTAAAAAATGAGACCGTAAAACAAAAAGAGAAAAGACATGAGCATTACTTGCTTAGGTCTGGCATTACGCATAATGAGTTTTACATCGTTTTTTAAGAACGGAGCAATATCTCCAAACCTATTTAAAAAGCCTAAATTGGAAGAACTTACTTCTTGGCTTTCTTTACGGATGGCATCGTCTAAATAAAAACTTTCTCGAATAAATTTATAGTTTCTTCGGTACAACAAAATCATCAATAACATCGGAATACTTACCGCATACCACTTTTGGTAAATCGTATAAAAAAAGATTCCGGCAGATTCAGAAATAGGATACACTTCAAAATATTCTAGCAAAACTAAGCCCGCTAAAATACTTAGAATCACATAAAAAAACTTGTTGTTTTTATTCAGTAAAAAGTTAAGGTAGTTGAGAGAGATGGTAAAAAACAGCATTGAAAAGAACCAGCAAATCACAAGCAAGGGCTCATAACCCTGCACCAACAAGACCACGCTAAACGGAAGAAAAAAGAACATCGGTAAAATATTGAAGAAAGAGAAAGTGGTTTTCCCCAACAAATAATGAATGACCGTTTCTCGCTTAATAGGAATAATCATATAGGGTTTAATATTCATGATCGGCAGTTGTTGCATAAAAAACCGAAAAGCCAGATCGGCCATAAACCAGAAAATCAAGAAATTGCTTACCACCACCAAAGGGTCTTGGTTAGGAAAACCATCTTCAATCATAAAGAAAGCCATCACTCCTAGTACGGTAAAACAAGCTATAAAATAAAGCGCTGCTAAAATCAATAAGATTTTTATGGCCAACCCCTTTTCAAAATAGGAAGAACGCGAAAACTGCTTCCATTCTAAAGATAAAAAACGTTTAAACATATAGTTGGATGTTATAGTCTGAAATTGAAGATGTCTTGAGCTTCAATCGATTATCAAAAATACATGATATAAAGTTGCATGCAAGCTTTTTTTATTAGTGTGCTTTTTAAAAAGAATGTTACACCTGTTCCATTTTTAATTCGGGGTAAGCTTCTTGAAGTATTTCGTCTCGCTTCCGCGGAAGCAAAACCAAAGTGATGTAAAATACTAAACAAAATATAGTGAGGAATAGTCCATAGATTAAGCCTGTCCAAAAGTGATTTATCGTCAGATTTGGAATAAATATAAGTATCTGAATGGGGAGGTTCATATAAATTCCCGCTTGGCCCATATTGTTCAATAATGTTTCGAGCAAGTAAGGTTTGCGATTGGTGTTTTTTACCAAAATCTTGGCTTTTTTTATGTTCTTATACCATTTTAGCCCAAAAACAATACCCACCAATACTAATAATCCTATGAGTAATTGGACTCCGTTCGGAATCTGAGTAATCAAAGTGAAACTTACTAAAAATGCGGCGGTAAGAATAAGCACTTTAGGCAGTTTTAAAAATTCTTTCGCTTCTTTCCACATGAGTTGATGATAGCGTTTTTGCATTGCTACTTGCCTAGATTCAACTACTTCTAAAAAGCCAAAAACTCCGAATTTTTTAAATTCCTCTTGTAAAGCGGTTTCAAAATCTTTTTCTGGGTTTTCTTGCCATTGCTCTTCTATGGCATTGGCGAGATGATCTACCAATTCTAGTTGCACATCGTAATAATCTACAAAATGCTGATCGGTAAATTGATAGAGACGATTAATTTGTTGCGGACTTACTTTTTTCATCCTATTAAAACCTGTTTTTGATAGTTTTTGATACTTTGATTAGCAGAAAATACCACACTTAAATGCAGCCATAAAACGATCAAAACCACATAAAAATTAACCGGATTACCCTCTATACTGTGAATAATAAATTGATAGGATAAAGAACTTGTTATACTCCCATAAAGTCCAAACCGCTGTAAAAACGAATATTTAAATTTTCTATATTGTATCGCAGCTATAATTAGATAAACTAAGGGTGAAGCCATCACAATCGCATACAGCCAAGAAATATCTTTGATACTGCTGTAATAGATAAAGGCTATTAACATAGCAAAACTGCCAAGCACATAAAGGTTGAATAAATTCTTGAAAACCAATTTCAGTAATTTCTTATCTATACTCCAACGGTATTGCATCCCAGATGCTATTAATTCTTTCTTATGTACCCACATATAAGCTTTAAACGTGTCATAAAAATTCTGTTGGTCTTCCTCCATTTTAATTTCTACCGCACTCGCTACGTGGTCTAACATTTCTAAACGCACATCTATATATTCTACACCAGAATTTTTGAGGTAATTGTCTATAAATTGTATTTGCTCCTGAGTTACTTTTTTCATCCTAAACTCGGTTTGGGGTTGATGAGTCCGTTCATGGTTTGCATAAAACGCTCTAATTCTTCTAGTTTAGAAACGCTCTCTGTAGCTCCCTTTTGGGTAAGTTTGTAGTATTTACGCAGACGGTTATCCACTTTTTTCATTTCCACTTCTAATAAATTATCGGCTTCTAATTTATGCAACGCAGGATATAGAGCACCTTCGGTAATATTTAATTCTCCTTTGGTCAATTCTTTTACGCGCTGCGTCATCTCGTACCCATACATTTTGTCTTCTTTAGAAAGCAATTGTAAAATGATGGTAGAAAGACTTCCTTTATATAACTTTGAATTAGACATGTTTTTCGTTTCAACTAGATTTCAAATATACATAACTATCTTAGGTATGAAAAGCTTAGGTATTACTTTTTAAAAAAATCATCAACTAAATGCAAAAAAAAAGATTGAGTGCTTTTTCGTAAATTTCTTCTTACCTTTAAGTAACTGACTAAAACCATCTATCAAGAAAACAATTACTCACATTCCTTTAATAACTTTTTTATAATGTATTTCTACTCCCTGAAACTCCAATTTTTATCACTACTCCTACTAATAATCAGTTCATCTATTTTTGCACAAACCTCGCTTTTAGAAAAAGAGATGGGAAGTTATGCTTCACGTAAAAATTTTACACTTGATCCTAGCGGAAATCTCTATAATTTTGGAGGTGTAACTGCCTCTGAAGCCTCCAATATCAATATATTTCCTAACGCAATACAGCAAAACTATAGTGGAGGAGAAAATGATTGCTATATCGAAAAACGCTCTCCAGAAGGAGAGCTTCTTTGGAACACTTTTATAGGTGGCGAAGGTAGAGAAGGAATAGCCGGCGCCCTAGTAAGGGGGTTTGTTTATGTAGTTGGTAGCACTACCAGCACTTCCAATATCTCTACTTCAGGCGCATTTATGGAAGATTTTTTACCTAACACTAGCGGCGGTAACCCTAGTAATAGGTTCATTATGAAATTAAATGAAAATGGTACGAAAGAATGGGCCACCTATTACCGTACTACGGTTGGAGATGCAACAGAACAAATTGTTAATTATACTACAGACAATCTTGGTAACTTCTATATCGTAGGCTTTACCCAAAGCGACGAAAATGTAGCTACCGTAGGGGCCTTTGATGAAAGTTTAGGACAAGCTTCCCAAAAAGGATTTATCACAAAATTTGATGCTAATGGCAATCGCGTTTGGGGTACCTATTATGGTACATCGGGATCTCAAAATGTGACTGGCTTAGATAATATTGCTATAGACCAAGACGGAAATATTATAGTTGGAGGTAATTATTTAGGAAATATGCCAGAAAATTATTTTACCACCTCAGGCACCTATACAGATGGTCAAAATTTGCCCGCAGATGTATTTTTGGCAAAATTTGATCCTCAAGGAAACAGGCTCTGGGGTCTTATGTACGGTGGTGTTGATTTTGAGCAATCGATAGACGTGGCCGTTGACTCCCAAAATAATTATGTTTGGTTTGGTTCTACCCAAAGCCAAGAAGATATCGCCTCTCAGGGAGCCTACCAGGAAACACTTGGCTCTAGCAATCCTATTAATTCTACCAATGATGCTTTTCTAGCCAAATTCGACGAAGATGGAAATCGAATCTGGTCCACCTACTATGGCGGTCAACTTACTGATTCGTATGGAAATGGTTCGGGAACTCTTATTTCTGGTCTTAATAGAAATGTAATTAACTTTGATGAAGACGACAATATTTATTTTGCCAGCCTTACTAAAAGCACCAATCAAATTGCAACGCCAAACACCTTTCAAGACGAACTTGCCGCTGTTGATAGTTTTGATAGTTACGTAGTGAAATTTAACTCACAGGGAGAACGCCTTTGGGGAACGTATTTTGGTGGTTTGGGCGATGATAAAACAAGAGGTTTACTCTATGCAGGCAACGATGAATTTTACCTCTTTGGAGAAACCTCTAGTACCGAGGGGATTGCTACCTCAAATGCTTGGTACGATCAAGAGTTGGAAAGTGATGTTTCTGGGTTTATAGTTAAATTTATACCTAATACTTTAGGAATTACAGAAAAGACAAATACGGCTTTTTCTGTCTGGCCCAACCCTACCAAAGGGGCATTTACTATTTCTGGGAAAGCCAATCAGCTTTTACAAGTCTCTATATATGACGTGCACGGAAGAAAAGTACGTGACATTGCCCATGTTAAAGCCAATAGTCCCGTGGTTCTACAACGTAAACTTTCTACAGGGATTTATTTCTTAAACATTAATGCGGAAGAAGACCAAGCTCAAAACCTGAAATTAATCGTCAATTAAAAGCTTTTTATTATTTCACACTCTTCCTGTTTTAAAAGCGATATACTTTGTATTTTTGTTGAAAATTTTGAAAAATGAAAAATTTTCATCCGTTAACGGTAAAAGAAATCATCAGGGAAACCCCTAAAGCCATTAGCATTGTATTTGATATTCCTTCCAACTTAAATGAAGTGTTTCACTTTGATGCTGGGCAATATATTACCATCAAGAAAAAATTTGAGGGGGAAGAAGTAAGACGCTCATATTCTATCTCTTCTACTCCTGGAAGCAGCGAGTTAAAGGTAAGTGTAAAACAAGTGGAGGGCGGTTTATTCTCCTCTTATGCAAATAACACCTTAAAAGAAGGAGATGTGTTAGATGTTTTTCCGCCAGAGGGAAAGTTTATGTATCAACCTTCCAACGACGGGAAATCTCATGATTATGCAGCTTTTGCAGCAGGTAGCGGAATAACTCCTATACTTTCTATCTTAAAAAGTGTTTTAAAGAAAGAACAACACAGCAGGTTTGTCTTGGTTTACGGAAATAAGACTCCGCAAGAAACCATCTACTTTAAAGAGTTGTTAGAAATTCAGCAAGAGTTTCCAGACCGTGTATTTATAGAGTTTGTATACAGTCAAGCAAAAGATAAAGATTCTTTCTTTGGCAGAATTGAACGCAGCACCGTGAATTTTGTGCTTAAAAATAAGTTTAAAGGACACCATTTTGAAGCTTTTTACCTTTGCGGACCAGAACCTATGATCGATTTAGTGTCTGAAGTATTAAAGGAAAACGAGATAGAAAAAGAAAAAATTCACTTTGAGTTGTTTACCTCCACCGAAACGGGGGAAGTAGAAGCCAAGCTTGAAGGAAAAACTACGATTACCGTGATGGTAGACGATGAGGAAACCGTTTTTGAAATGGATCAAAAAGACTCCATTTTAGATGCGGTGTTGGATAAAGACCTGGACGCTCCTTATTCTTGCCAAGGCGGCATTTGCAGTAGCTGTATCGCCCGCATCACCGAAGGAAAAGCCGAAATGATGAAAAACCAAATCTTAACCGATGCTGAAGTTGAAGAAGGCCTTACCCTTACCTGCCAAGCGCATCCTACTACCTCAACGATTAAGATAGATTATGATGATGTGTAATTAGTATTGAGAGGTGAGACGTTAAGAATTGCCTCATTATTATCTCGACCTGTCATGCTGAACCAGTTTCAGCATCTCGTCCATATGGAAAATGATTAAGCCTCTCTTTAAACGAGAGGTTTTTTTGACTTCAAGAAATAAGATTTATAAGCATAAACTCCTAACCAAAGCCAACCTGCAATAAACAGAAATAAGAATGCGGAAGAAGAATTTTCAGAAAAAAGATAAAAGTAACCTCCAAAAAGAATTAAAATAATTCCGTTAAAAAGACATCTTCGTTTACTTGGGTTGAGAAAATCAATTCTCTTTTTCATAAACTAAAATACCATTTTAACTATCTAATATCGCATTCAAATTCTTTAGGAATGACTCAATACGGGGCTTTGCTTTTGTTTGTTCAATAAATAATTAACATAATATACCGCAGAACCTACCATAAGAAAAACCAAGACTATTAAAATCCAAAGCACTTTAGTTAGATTGTCTTTTTCGTTTTTAAGGATTAAAAACAAGCTTCCTACAATAAAAACCAAAGCAACAATTAAAGCGGCTATCAAAAAAATAGGATTCACTAAATTCATAAAATTTTCTTTTTAAAAATCGAAAGATACATATTTTAAGAATATTAGAAAACTATTCATAAGACATCCGCCAAACTTTGGCGATTACATACAACACAAAAATTCCGATAAGGATATATAATTTTACTCGCTTATTTTTGTCGAGTTCTTTAAAACGAAATAAGCTCACCGAAATATATAAAATACATATGCCTACAATGAGATAGGTGAAAATTGGGGTATTAAAATCCATAATTTAGTAGATTAGTTCTTCTTTTTTTAATAGTTGATACAATTCTTTTCTGTAGGTATGCACCTCTTCTTTGTTGTTGGTGTAGACTTTTAAATCGTATTTCATAAAGGGAACACTTTCTACCCAAGGCTCTTCTTCTTCTGGTAAGGCAGAAGTTTTTAAGAGTAAACGACTTGCTTTGTTCAAACGCATATTAGAGACATATAAAGTATCTTTTGTATCTTTTCTTGTAAAACTACTCTTGTTGCTTTTAGTATAAGGAACCTCTTTGTATTCTAGGGTTAGATGCTCACTTTCTACCGTATGCTTTTCTGGAGAAGGATATTCTAAAGCCATAAAAAGTATGATTATTAATAATCCGTTGTAAAAAGCATGAAACAACATAGCTTTAATAAGTCCAAAATTGATGGTAATCCACAACAAAATAAGTCCCATGCCAAATTGAGCCAAAATAGACACCACGCCAAGCGAAGTGATAAAATCATTGGCGGTATAATGAATGCCTGCAAATAACACTGCATTCATAACCAATAAGAGGTTGATTCGCTTCTTACCGCTTCTATCATTCAGGTAAACACTAAGAATATAAAGCAAAAGCAACGCCAGACTAAAGTAACTAAATGACAAACCAACAAAGACGAGCAACACGATAAAAGAAGTGATTCTTAGCCAGCGTTGGGCGGTAAAAAATCCGCGAAAAGCAACTTCTTCAAAAAGCGGAGCGATAATCACTCCCAAAATTACAAAAAAGCCAAAAGACAAGCCTTCCCCCAACATATCTCTAGAAATAGGCGGATAGTCTATTCCTAAGCTTGCAAACAGAATTTGTAAAGCAATAAGCAAAGCAAAACTGGCAATACCTAGCTGTAGCAACCAGTTTTTAAGGGTCTTTTTAGGCATTTAAATGAACGATTTTATTTTATCTATAATTTCCCTTGGCGGAATTGTTCTCATTACATCTTCATAACCGCTTACTTTTTTGTTGCCATAGATAGAAGTGGGTACAAACGGAAATCGCGCCAAATCTGGAAGTATTTGTTGGTTTGAAGTCTGCTGAAAAGGAGCAAAGCCTGCATACGGATGCGTATTTCCCCAAATGCTTATCACAGGCACTTGATACATCGCAGCCAGATGTCCGTTGCCGCTATCCATAGAAACCATCAAATCTAAATTGGCGATGATATGCAACTCTTCCGCGAAAGCAAAAATCCCTACTAGACTGCTTACATGTTCATATTTTTCGGCTAGAGCTTCTAATAACTGCTTCTCTTTATCTCCGCCGCCAAATAAAAAGATATGCAGGTTGTTTTCTTTATTTAATGCAGCCATTACTTTTTCCATGAATACTAACGGATACATTTTTGATTCGTGAGCGGCAAACGGGGCTATCCCTATCCATTTTTTGGTATTTGGTTGTAGCTGCTGCTGAAATTGCTTAGGTAAATTTGGTTTTTTAAACTTAACCTCTTGCGATAGATCCACAGGAAAACCTAATTGTGTCAACACCTTTTCATAACGCTCGTGAGTCGTTTTTAACGGGCGAATGCTTTTGAGTTTTAAAGCTGTAAGTTGTTTTTTCTCTGCTCTACCTTTGTCTATCGCAGCAGATTTAATTCCGTAAAGGAAAAAGAAAAACCGAAGAATCTTAGAACGCAAGACGTTATGAACATCGGCTACCGCGTCTACTTCCAAGCTTTTTATCTCTTTCGCTAATTTCCACAGACCTAAAATACCTTTGTGCTTTGTTTTCACTTCTGCAGCAAGCACATTGACTTCTGGTAAATCTTTAAAAAGCTTACCAAAAAAAGGTTTGGTCACCACCGTCACTTTTACGTGTGGATGCTGCTTTAAAAATCTTCTTAATATGGGAACCAACATCGCCACATCGCCCAAGGCTGAGAGTCTTATAATGGCGATGTGTTGAACTGTTGTTTTCACTTGGCGTGAATTATTTTTGACCTCTTAAGACAGGATTAAGCTCGTCATCATTGTACATTTTCATTTGCTTGTACACTTTCATGTACTTATCACCATTTTCAATATCGGTAAGCAATTGATTAATCGCTGTAGATAAATCTACACGTTGCTCTAACAACACATCTAATTTTGCTTGGCAAGTCATTTGGTGTTCTTGAGAAGCATCTTTACGTGTTGCTTCTTCATGCATATGATAAATTTTTAAAGCTAAAATCGATAAACGATCTACCCCCCAAGCCGGACTCTCGGTATTAATGGTAGCATCTGCCTTTGGAGTTGCATCTTTATACTTCTCTAAGAAATAAGAATCGATATACTCTACCATATCGGTACGATCTTGGTTAGAAGCATCAATTTTACGTTTTAATTTTAAAGCCGAAACTGGATCAATTTCTGGATCGCGAATAATGTCTTCGTAATGCCATTGCACCGTATCTATCCAAGATTTACGGTAAAGCAAATGCGCTAATAAATCTTCATTTTCTCCATAAGGATTGCTAAAATTTTGCTCTACCGTATTGATGACGTGATATTTTTCTATTACTTCTTGAAATATTTTATTCGCTTTATCTGAAAACATAATTTCTTTTTTTATTTCTTTAAAATATGTAAATATTCTTGTGTGGCATTCGCCTTGTGATTTCTATTTTCGGTTTTATCTGCTTTAAAACGTTGGTAATCTTTTACTTCTAGACTATAATCTCCGTATTTTTCCATGATGCTTTTTATCATCTCGGGAGGCATCAAACCTTCATTATTGTAACTTAAAAATACGGTTGAAAATTGAGCATCTTTGATCAAGTTTTCAAATTGCTTGGCGACTTCTCCTTTTTTACAATAAGCAGATTTATAGTAATCGCGCAAACCGGTTTTACCTTTAGGTACAAAGGTATCATATTTTGCGATAGTAGTAAGTAAATGATAGTTTGCACCGTATTGCCTTGCATTATAAGGCGGATCTAAATATAAAATATCTCCGCTAATTTCTTTTATCAACACGTTTCCATCTTTTTGAGAAACCTTGTGTGAAGAATTGGTAAGATCAAATTCGGCTCCGATAATTTTTATAGGTTTTGCTGCCGATTTTTTTATCTTTTTTAAATAAGCGCCGTATACCGAAGCAGTATTTGCCACCTTATCGGCGCTCTCTAATAAGGAAGCCAGCAAGAAATAATAGAGTGAATTATCTATTTCTCCCTCTGTTTTCCAGAGTTCTATTTGTTGGCGAACCGCATCAATTTTTTGTGCATTGTATTGAGAAAAAAACAAGCGATTAGCTGCTCCATTTTCGCCGTATTCTTGAGCGATAAATCCTTCTTTAGGAGCTAGATTTTCTAATCTTTCTATATAATTACGCTTCCGCGGAAGCGATATATGGTTCCCTATATAATTTTGCAACAATACATAGCTATAAAACTCCACATCATTGGCGATGACCTGATTTACCAATGGCTTGAAGGTTCTTCCCACTCTTCCAGTTCCTGCAAATAAATCGCAAAAAACAGCATCACTTAATGGAGTAGAAACCTGTTGAGATACCACATCCAAAATCCAAGCCGAAAGTTTATTTTTAGAACCGATGTAATTCATTTCACTGCCCAAATAATATCGGATAAAGCCGATTTTTCACTCCAATTTAATGGCGTTAATAAAGAAGCATCAAAGGTACGTACATAGTTTTGAATGATAGATTGTAACCAGGTGATTTCTGCTTTTAGTTTCCAATGTTCGCCATCTTGGGTATACACCATTAAAAACAGTCGGTTTTCTAGATGTTTTCGCTGCTGCTGACTTTGATTTTTATACAACCAGTACAGTAATTCTTCTTTATGGTTTTGTGCATAATAGAGCGTTTGCTTAAATCCTTTAGGGAAAATCGATGTTTTATGGTCAAAATCAATTCCGTTAAGGTTAAAATCAACTAATCTATCTTTGTTGTTTACTGCAGGAGTTACTCCTTCGATTTGGGTGAAAATTTTCTCCACCGCCATAGCGCTCCAGAAATTATACCAGCGATTCGCAGCATATTGAAACAGTTCTTTTTTATCTAGATCATACGCATCAATTGTGGCTTTCATCACTTCCACCACGGGTTCCCAATATGGAGTTTTATAAATAAAATTGGTATAATTATCCCAAAGATCATTTTGTTTTCTTCCCCACGCATACGAATACGCATGTCGCTTCTTTAATTCTTGTTCTATGCCTAAAAGGGAAAGATCTACCATAACATAAAAGGGATTATGAGTACGGCTAGAATTAGAGTCGCTAAAACGATTTCCTTAATCAATTTTAAGCCTTTTTGTTCTAAGAAAATGACGCCCATCATACTAATTGCGAGTATAGGAAAAAGCAGCTCTGCACCGGTTTTATGCGGCGATAAAACGACTATAAGCAACCCAATGATAAAAAATAGAAGAATTAAAAACAGCATGGCTCTTCGTTTTCTAATTGTGTTTTGCATCTCTCTTAAAAAGAAAAAGAGACTTATAAGTGTAAATAAAGTACTAATTATGAGAGGAATAAGCACGTAGGCTTCTTTGTAAATCCCAATGCTAAGATCGGGAATGATCAAAAAATGACTTAACGGAAAAATGACATTAAACACCAAAAGATAGCCAGTGGTTACTAAAAGATACGTGCAAATAACGGCAACAAAAGGAATTAGAAAGTTTTTAAAATCTTGAGTGGCATAATAGAAAATCCCAACAAAAGGAAGGATTAGAAAAAATATACTTAGCGGGTAAAATAAACTCGCGACGGCAATCCACAAAGAAGCATCAAAAATTTTCTTTTTAATCTCTAGTCCAGAACTTAAACTAATTATTTTTCGCAATGCTAGTAATACAAAAAAACCGGCAATAAGAATTTCACTGGCTTTTAAAATAGGTAATAGTAAGCTGGTAAAAAGTGCAAAAAGTAAAATAGCAAAGCTGTTCTTCTTACTGATTTCATTGCGTTTAACAATAAAATTTAAGATAAACATTATTAAAATATATAGAAGCAAATAGCCTGCTTTTTTTGCCATAAATTGCCAAGAAAAAGCCTGCTCTAACTTATAAAAATTGGCCACGGCAAAATAAACCGTCATAAAAACACTTACAATTAAAAAATTGATAGGTTTAGATTTCTTAAAAAAGCTTGCTAACATAGAGTAATTTCTTACTTTTGTAGAAACTTATAACAAAGTTCCCAACAATGAAAGATTTTTTTGAACTTATTGCATCTCTATTTGAAGACGTCTTGTTTTTACCTTTTGATGCTCTTCGAGAGCTGGAATTAGCTAGCTGGTTTGCTGCAAACGGCTTAAACTTTATTTTTATACTTATTGGAATAGTGGCTTTTACCTATTGGATGATACAGCTGAAAAAATTCAATGATAATGATGAAGAAGATCGTTCTGTAAAAGCGCACGTATTTTTAGGAAAAAATGCTAAGTATTAATTTACACCAAGTTAAACCACTAATGCCATCAAGAAACTGGTTTTAGGTCTTTTCCTAAATCCTTTCTATAATACATCTTATCAAAATGTAATTTTTCTACATTTTGATAAGATTTTTTTAGCGCTTCTTGGTAATCTTTTCCAAAGGAAGTCACCGCCATTACTCTACCTCCGTTTGTTACTACCTTTCCATTTTCTTCTTTCGTTCCGGCATGGAAAACAATAGCATCATCTATATTTTCTAATCCTTTGATTTCTTTTCCTTTTTCATAAGCTTCTGGATATCCTCCCGAAACACACATTACTGTAGTCGCTGCTCTTTCATCTATTTCTAAATTCGCAGTTGCCAATTCTTGCTGTCCCACTTTTTGTAATAGCTCTACCAAATCTGTTTTTATTCTAGGCAAAACAACTTCGGTTTCTGGATCTCCCATTCGCACGTTGTATTCTATCACGTAAGGATCATCTCCTACTTTAATTAAACCTATAAAAATAAAGCCTTTGTAATCTATCTCTTCTTTTTGGAGTCCGTTTACGGTTGGTTTAACAATGCGATCTTCGATTTTTTGCATCAAAGCTTCATCTGCAAATGGTACAGGAGAAATCGCTCCCATTCCGCCTGTGTTTAAACCGGTATCCCCTTCGCCAATACGCTTGTAATCTTTTGCTGTTGGTAAGATTTTATAGTCTTTACCATCGGTTAAGACAAAAACACTCAGTTCTATTCCGTCTAAAAATTCTTCAATCACGACCGTATGACTCGCATTTCCAAATTTTCCGATAAGCATTTGTTCCAATTCCGCTTTAGCTTCTTCTAAGTCTTCTAAAATCAAAACTCCTTTTCCGCCAGCCAAGCCATCGGCTTTAAGAACATAAGGTGCTTTTAAAGTTTCTAGAAATTTCTTTCCTGCCTCCAAGCTCTCTTTGGTAAAACTCTGGTAAGCTGCCGTAGGAACGTTGTGCATCGCCATAAATTCTTTGGCTCTTTCTTTACTTCCTTCTAATAAGGCGCCGCGTTTAGACGGACCTATTAACATCACGTTTTTTAGCGTTTCTTCTTCCGTAAAGAAATCATAAATCCCGTTCACCAAAGGATCTTCGGGCCCTACCACCACCATCTGAATCTCTTTTTCATTAACTGTTGCTTTTATCGCTTCAAAATCGTTCACATTTAACGCAATACTAGTCGCTATTTTTGCGGTACCCGCGTTTCCTGGAGCTACATATAATTGATTGCAAAGCTTGCTTTTAGCCATTTGGTAAGCAAAAGTATGTTCTCTCCCGCCAGAACCTAGAATAAGAATGTTCATTTTGTATGGTTTTGTTTGTGTCTTCAAAAATAATTGTTTGTAAATTCACGCCCTAATGTTTTACTAAAAAATAGTGTTGTGAATTGGTTTGATTTTACTTTAAAACTGAAAAAATTTCCGTTAACGGAAGCAAAACAGCAATTAAAACAAATACAGGAAATTCCCGAGGAAGAATATGCAGCATTTTTAGAGAATAAAAAACAAGAGATTCTAGCTTACCACAAAGAAAATAACCCATTTTACCAAGCACTATTAAAAGACAAAAAAGTTACAAAATGGCAAGAGCTTCCTATATTAACCAAAAAAGATTTACAGCAGCCTTTAGAAAAGCGCTTAAGTGAAGAGTATTCCATTTCCAATGTTTACATCAATAAAACATCTGGCTCTAGCGGACATCCTTTTGTTTTTGCCAAAGATAAATTTTCACACGCTCTCACTTGGGCGGTAATTATGAATAGGTTTGGTTGGTTTGGCATTGATTTTAACAGCTCCTATCAAGCTCGATTTTATGGAATTCCTTTAGATAAACTTGGCTATTATAAAGAACGCCTCAAAGATTGGCTTGCCACCAGATACCGCTTTGCTATTTTTAACTTAAATGATGAAAAGCTAGAAGGTTTCTTAACTCTTTTTAAAAAGAAAAAATTTGACTACTTAAATGGTTATACCAGTTCTATCGTGCTTTTTGCCAAATACCTACAAAGAAAGAATCTGATTTTAAAAGATATTTGTCCCAGCTTAAAAGTATGTATGGTGACCAGCGAAATGCTTTTTGAAAAAGACAAACAGCTGCTCGAAAAACATATTGGAGTTCCTGTCGTGAACGAATATGGCGCAAGCGAATTAGATCTCATCGCTTTTCAAAATCCAGCGGGAGAATGGACGCTCAACCACGATACACTTTTTATAGAAGTAGTAGATGAAGACGGAAAGACTCTACCTAACGGAATAGAAGGAAGGCTAATTATTACTTCTCTTTACAACAAAGCTCATCCCTTTATTCGTTACGAAATTGGAGATGTAGGTGTTCTTGATGAAAAAAGTACTGCTAAAAAACCAATTTTAAAGAGTTTGATAGGAAGAACGAGTGATGTAGCGCATCTACCGAGCGGAAAAGTGGTTCCTGGTCTTACCTTCTATTATGTCACTAAAAGCATTATTGAGGAAAATAGTATCGTAAATGAGTTTGTAATTCATCAATTGGCAAAAGACAAGTTTAAAATTCTTTATGTCGCTGAAGCGGATTTGTCCCAACAAAAATTTAAAGAAATCATTAAAGCCGTAGAAACCTATTTAGAACCTCAACTTATAGTGGAATTAGAGCGCGTACCTATTCTTAAACGAACCAAAGGCGGTAAATTAAAACAGTTTGAAAGTTTTATATGAAAGAGATTTGCATCATCACCAATTACTTTCCGCCAGAAACGGGAGCAGCTTCTAATCGTATCGCAAAACTTGCCGTAGGTTTAAAAGAAAGAGGATTTAAAGTAAACGTGGTTTGCCCTTTACCAAATTACCCAAAAGGAAAAATTTTTGAAGACTACCAAGGAAAATGGAACGTCAAAGAGAATTATAAAGGCATTGAGGTACATAGATTGTGGGTATATGCCAACAACTCTTCCAATAAGTTTGCGCGTTTATTTTCTATGGTTTCCTTTTCTATGAGTTTGGGGATTTTTAAACTATTTCAACCAAAAAGCTTTCCGAAGAATATCATAATTCAAAGTCCGCCGCTTATTATTGCGAACACGGCTTTGCGTTTATTCAGCAATCAAAAAAGAAAGCTCATTTTAAATGTGTCCGATTTATGGCCTTCTGCAGGCTACGAATTAGGTGCTTTACAAAAAGGAAAATTTTACTCTATTTTAGAGAAAATGGAAGCTTACAATTATAAGAAAGCCAATTTGGTATTAGGTCAATCTCAAGAAATTTTAGAACGCGTAGTGTCTATTTTTCCAGAGCAAGACACTTTTTTATATCGCAATTTCCCAGAAGCACCTAAGTGGAAAGATTTCCGTTTAACGGAAGAAAAACAACCTATAAAATTAATTTATGCAGGTTTATTGGGCATTGCCCAAGGCATCGTAAAGCTTTGTCAACATATAGAATTAGGTGATAAAGAATTGCATATTTATGGGGCTGGGGCTGAAAAAGATGCTTTAGAGGATTATTTAAAAAATACTAACAAAAATATTTTCTATCACGGTGAAGTGAGCAGAGAAAAATTGCTGCAAAAGCTTCCTGAATATCATTTGGCTTTAGTTCCGCTTGTAAATGCTATATACGGCTCTACACCTTCAAAAATTTACGAAATGGCTCATAATGGGCTACCGATGCTATATTTTGCTGGTGGAGAAGGTGAAAAAGTAATTCAGGATTATAAGTTGGGCTATACGGTGACTCCAGGAGATTTTGGAGCTTTAAATAATCGCATCGCCCACTTAGAACTACGAGAATTATTAGAGTTTAAACAACAAGTGCTCACAACAGCTAGAACTCATTTTAATATTGAAAAACAATTGGATGAATTGGCAGACAGGTTATCTTAATACGCCTTATCATCTCCTTTAACGGCATTGTAAATGGTTTGAAAAACAATTTTTAAGTCTAGTAGTAGCGACCAGTTTTCTAAGTAAAAAATATCATAGCGCACGCGGTTAATAATATCATTTTCGGTTTCTACTTCTCCTCTAAATCCGCTGGTTTGTGCCAATCCTGTTATTCCTGGTTTTATAAAGTGCCTCACCATAAATTTATCTATTCGCTCAGCATACATATGCGTGTGACTTACCATATGCGGTCTAGGCCCTACCACAGACATATCTCCTAAAAGCACATTGTAAAACTGCGGCATTTCGTCTATACTGGTTTTTCTAATAAATTTTCCAACGTTGGTGATTCGTTTATCGCCTCTTTTCACTTGGTGTAAATCTGCTTGAGGATTTTCTCGCATAGAGCGGAATTTATAGCAGTAGAATTCTTTGTAATCCAATCCGTTTCTTTTTTGTCTAAAGAAGATAGGACCTTTTGATTCCATTCGTATCAAGATCGCTAAAAGGGGAGTAAGCCAAGAAAGTACGCATACAATTACCAAAATAGACATCACAATATCAAATGCTCTTTTAATCAATTTATTTAGAGGATCATCAATAGGAATATTCCGTAAAGAAAGAATAGGAAGATACCCGTAATATTCCATTTTTAATTGGCGGGTATAAATGTCTTTGTTATCTGGAAGAAACTTGAGCGGTTTTAAATTATTATCTGCAAACTCTATGACTTGATTGAGCTGCTCATTATTCAACTCTGCTACCGAGCAATAAATTTCGTTGATTTTATTTTCCAAAATCCAGTTAAAAACCTCTTTTAGATCAAAATCTTCGGATGAAAAATCGACTAATCTTTTGTATTGGTACCCATATTCTGTTTTCGAATTAAAGAAATTCTTTAAGGCTCTCGTTCGTTGATTGTCCCCTAAAATAATGGTGGTTCTATAGTTTCCGCCTAAGTCTTTTCTATAACTTTTTAATAAATAAAAAATGATTAATTTAATTACTAAAATGCTAGAAAAGACCTTCCCTACATACCAGAAGATATTTTCCCTAGACCGACTTAATTCTTCAAAAAAGCCAAAGAATGAAAAAATAAATAAGGTGAATATAGCCGCTTGCAAAAAGTTAAGCGATATAATTTTGGTGACTTTTGTAAAACGGTAGACTTCATAAAAGTCGGTTTTAATAGACATAATCAACCAGCCAATGGTAACAAACATTGTGAAGTTAAAGTAGTCTAAAAGCTCTAACTTAAACTGTAAAGCAAAGAGTAATATCACTGCGATATCTATGAGATAAACCAGCGGTCTTAAATAGGCAGAATATCTCCCTTGCTTAATCTGCATGCTTTATTTTCTTATGTGTTTGCTAAAGTCTTTATGCTCTTTTTTAGTAAGTTCTGCAGGCGATAGGTTTTTGAAATAATCGTATGTAACTTTCATCCCTTCTTCTCTATTTACAAGAGGTTCCCATCCTAAAATCTCTTTTGCACGAGAAATATCTGGCTGGCGCTGCATAGGATCATCTTTAGGCAGGTCTTTATAGATCACTTTCTGATCTGTACCTGTTAATCTCATAATTTCTTCTGCAAAATCTTTGATGGTAATCTCGTATGGATTCCCAATATTTACGGGCTCTACATAATCGCTAAGCAATAATCTGTAAATTCCTTCTATTTGATCTGTGACATAGCAAAAAGAACGGGTTTGTGAACCATCTCCAAATATAGTTAAATCTTCTCCCCGCAAAGCCTGACCTATAAAAGCAGGGATTACTCTCCCGTCATTAAGTCGCATTCTTGGTCCATAGGTATTAAAGATTCTTACAATACGCGTTTCTAAGCCGTGAAAGCGGTGATATGCCATGGTAATCGACTCTTGAAAACGCTTGGCTTCGTCATACACACCGCGTGGTCCTATGGTATTTACATTTCCATAGTATTCTTCGGTTTGTGGATGAACCAATGGATCTCCATACACTTCAGAAGTACTGGCAATAAGGATTCTTGCATTTTTTTCTTTAGCCAAGCCCAGTAGGTTATGCGTTCCCAAGCTTCCAACTTTTAGCGTCTGAATAGGAATTTTAAGGTAATCTATAGGACTGGCGGGACTAGCAAAATGCAGGATGTAATCTAGATCTCCTGCCACATGCACAAATTTGGTTATATCGTGGTGATGAAACTCAAATTGCTCTAGCGGAAAAAGATGCTCTATATTTTTTAAATCTCCCGTAATTAGGTTGTCCATTGCTAAGACATGATAGCCTTCCGCAATAAATTTGTCACAAAGATGAGATCCCAAGAATCCCGCAGCTCCCGTAATTAAAACTCTTTTTCTATTCATTTTCCTGTGGACTAAAAATTATAAATTTTTGTTACTACTTCCTATTTTGTAACACACAAATCCTATCTCTTCTAACTTCGGAATATCTAAGAGTCCTCTTCCATCAAACAGAAACGCTGGTTTTTGCATTTGGTCGTAAATTTTTTGCCAATCGTAGGTTTTAAACTCATCCCATTCGGTTAAAATAGCGATAGCATGAGCATCTTTACACGTCTCGTAAGGATCTTGAGTAACGCTTAATCCGCTTCGGTTTTCTTCGGAAGAACGCGTATTTAGGTAATCTAAATCGGTATACATTTGCTCTGTTTCTACCTTAGGATCGTAAACCGAAATTTGGGATTGCTCGCTCAGTAATTCATCGGCAACATAGATAGCAGCAGATTCTCGCGTGTCATTCGTATCTTTTTTAAACGCCCACCCCAGGAAAGCTATTTTTTTACCCGAAACCGTATTGAATAAGGTACTAATAATATTGTGAGCAAAGCGTCTTTTTTGATGATCGTTCATAATAATCACTTGCTCCCAATAATCTGCTACTTCGGTTAAACCGTAAGTTTTAGCAATATATACTAGGTTTAAAATATCTTTTTGAAAACAAGAACCTCCAAACCCAACGGAAGCTTTTAAAAATTTAGAGCCAATACGCGAATCCATTCCAATGGCTTTGGCTACTTCATTCACATCTGCTTCGGTTTTCTCACAAAGTTCTGATAAAGAATTAATAGACGATACGCGCTGCGCTAAAAATGCATTTGCTGTAAGCTTAGAAAGCTCTGATGACCACACGTTGGTAGTTAAAATTTGTTCCTTAGGCACCCAATTTGCATAAATACTTACCAAGGCTTCGATGGCTTCTTTTCCTTCTGTAGTATCGTTATCTCCTCCAATTAACACACGATCTGGATTCAATAAATCGGTTACCGCGGTTCCTTCCGCTAAAAACTCGGGATTAGATAAGATTTGAAATTTTACATCCTTCCCATTCGTATTGTCTAAGATACTTTTAATGGCAGAAGCTGTTCTTACTGGAAGTGTTGATTTTTCCACTACAATTTTATCGGTAGTGGCTACGCGTGCAATTTGACGAGCACAAAGTTCTATATATTTTAAATCTGCTGCCATGCCCTTCCCTTTTCCGTAGGTTTTGGTAGGCGTATTCACAGAGATAAAAACCATATCGGCTTCATCTATGGCTTGATCTACTTGCGTAGAAAAAAACAAATTTCTGCCTCTAGCTTCCTCCACCACTTTATCTAAACCAGGTTCATACACCGGTAATTTAGACAAATCTTTATCATTCCAAGCGTTTATCCTAGCCTCATTAATATCTACTACGGTTACTTTAACTTGAGGGCATTTTTGCGCAATCACAGCCATGGTTGGACCTCCAACATAGCCTGCGCCAATACAACAAATACTTTTTATTTTCATGATTTACTTATCTTTTAAACGAAATTTCTCTTTAAATACCAAATATAGAAACTTTGAGTTTCCCACGAGATATCTTTTCCACATGCGTTTGGGTTCTTGCAAAAATCTATAAAACCATTCTAATCCGCTTTTTTGCATCCAAAGCGGGGCTCTTTTGGTTTTCCCAGAAAGCACGTCAAAGCTTCCACCCACTCCCATAATAAACGGAACCGAATTTAATGCTTCTCGATGTTTGTGCAAAAATATCTCTTTTTGGGGAGAGCTCATGGCAACAAACAACATATTTGCTTTAGAGTGAACGATTTTATCTACGATTTGTTTTTCTTCGGAAGTAGAAAAATATCCATTTCTAAATCCTGCTATAATCTTGGGACTGTATTGCTTTTCAAATTTTCTTACGACTGCTTCGACCACCTCTTGTTTAGCTCCCAATAAATAAACTCTAAAATCTTTTTGATGAGCCATTTGCACTAAGTTAACAAATAAATCTATTCCTGCTACTCGTTCTTTTAAGGGTTTGTTTAAAAGCTTAGAAGCCCAAATCACCGCTTGGCCGTCGGCATTAATTACATCGGCCTCATTAACGCTTTTTCGCAAGACCTCATCGTTTTGCATGGCGACAATCTTACCCGCATTCACCACCGTATGATGTATTGGTTTATTTTGCACAATACTTTCATCCACCAGCTGCAAGGTTTCTTGCATGCTAAGATTATCAACAAAGGTTTTAAGAAGATGAATGCGTGGCATGGGTATTGTTTTAAAGCGGTAAAAGTACTGTTTTATCCTTTTTTAAATGATTTAGACTGGTTTTAATTTTTGATTACTTCGTGCAGTGCGAGAAGTGAACTCACGTTCTTTTATTACTAGTTTTAAAAGTATTAAATAGATAGGAACCGAGGCATTATAAAAAAAATTTCCTGTTATAAGTGGCACCGTTAAAAGCACCACATAGAAAGCGATTTCTCTGATTTGTAAGCTAAAATTGAAATAGTTTTTGAAAAACAAATATAAGTAAGGTAACATTCCCAAGGCTCCGAAATATAGAAACAAATCGATCAATTCTAATTGCGGTCTAGCTAAAGGCTGCGATAAGCCACCTACAAAGTAATGAATCGTTCTCCAGTTTTCTTGTATATAAGGTAGCGTATCTTCTATTAAAAGCTCATCCCGGTAGGATAAAATTGCGCTTAGCCAACCGTCTTCTTGAATGATACCTGTAAACAATTCCGAAGAAAACAAAAGAAGCATACTGGCCATCCCAATTAGAAACAATCCAAGGATTAATGGCCATTTCCATTTTTTTGGCAATGGAAAAGAAACTAAAGCGATAAAACCAAACAGCAATACGCCTAAGTAAATAGATTTGGTGCCGGTACAAAAAGCCGCAATGATACTCAGCCAAAACAAAGGCTTTTTGAAATAGGTTTTGGGAAATCGTATAAAGAAATAGAGCAGCGCTACCAGATATAAATAGGTGCTGTTGGACGAAGCGGTGATTAAACCATTATATCCCCAACGCTCGTTTATATATGCTTTAAAAATGAAAAGATTGAAAGCTACCGCCAAAAAAATAAGTATGTTATTAATCCATAGAAAAATCTCCCAAAATTTAAATATAAGTTGAGTTTTATTGAAGCTTAGCTGCTGAAAATCAGCAAAAAAAAGGATCATTATTATAAAGAACAAATACCGACTAAATCCTATCACAGAGGAAAATACGAAAGAATCTGGTAGGAAAACCTGTCCCAAGAGGAAAAAACCTATGAGAAGGGCAGGTATAATTAATTTACGCGGACTTTGATACAGAAGCATTCCCAGCATGAGTGCTAAAGCGATTAGTTTAACCACTTTTTGTACGATAAAATCTTGATCTGTGTTAAAAAAGAATATTTTGTTGAAAGCTTCTACGGAAATAAAAATCAGTAGAAAATAAAAAAACAGAGTCGATTTAGGAAGATTAAGAAGTCGTTTCATCGGCTAGATCTTTACTTTCCTTTGCTAAAAATTCGGCATAAAAAAGGGTTCCGAATAGCGCGACAAAATTAATTCCCATATTACGATCTAGCACATTTTCTACCATAAGAGACCAAAATAAGATAGTTAAAAAGCTTAAAAATAATAAGTTTTGGTACCTAAATGCAGTAATCGCGTTTCTAAAGAAATAAACGAGCATCAGTAACGATCCCACCACTCCAAAACGAAGCCAAAACCCCAAGAATTGATTGTGAGCATTGTACTCATTCTCTACAGAACTCTTCATATCGCGCCGCTGGTATTCTTTTAATAGCACTTCATTTTCTATTCCTCCTCCATAGCCCAAAATTGGCTTTTCTTTAATGAGATCTATGGCCACTTGCCAACGAGACCAACGTGAGTCTACTCTCATACTTTGGTTGGTGTTATACGTGCCCACATTTTCTTGTAACTCCCATAAGGTACCGTTAACTGTTTTTTGATACAAATAGGTTTTTTGCAGCGTGCTAAAACCCAAAACTCCTAAAACCAGAATCCCGGTAAGCAACACGGCAAAAGTTTTAAACGAAAGGTTATGAATAAGATATAATAAAACAAGCAATACCAAAATTCCATAAATAATTCTAGAGGCTAGAAAAACAATGCTTAAACTAAAAATAACAAAAGCCAATACTTTTAAAATCTTAGGCAGTTTTATTGGAGTGAAAAATAAAATACTTAATGCCAAAGCAAAATACATGCCCATATAAATGGGGTGCATACCACTTAGAGGTTTTAAGAAATTAAAACTGGTAAACGTATGGTTAAGGAGCCAATTCGGCGGATAGGATGTTTGACTAAAATTATAGAAATTAATAATTAACAAGATTAACCCACTTAAAAAAGATCCTGCTAAAAGACCGTAAGACGCATATTTCCTAAAGGTACCTGCCTGAATGTCTTTGCGGAAAAGAAATAATGGCGTTAGGCCTAAAAATACATATTTACTTAATTCATGAAATGCATCTACTTTTAGGGAGGAATAGATCCATCCCCAAAGTAAAGGTAAAAAGAAAACCATGGGAGAAAATAAAAGAAAGAAACCTAGTTTGCCATTCTTCCTAAATCCATTTAAACCAAAAGACAAGAGCGTAGTAACCACCAAGCCGATAAGACCAATATTACTCAATGATGTTTTTAAAGGTAAAAAAAAGGTCGCGATAACGATACAAACCATCGTTAATCCTTTTAATATGTTGAATTTATTTTGAATCATTACTGATTATTCTTCTAAAGAAGCGTAAAAATAAGCTAATTTTTTACCAATATCATTTAAGGCTTCTTGATTATAGTGTACCACATCTTTTAGCCACTGTCGCTCTATAAAAAATTCGGTTTCATTATAGCCTATATGCACATTCTCCATTTCTGCAGCTACTTCTCTTTGAGCTTCTCTTACCGCTTTATATCCTTGATCCTTTATAGAATCTCCTTGAAACCTGCCGGTTTCCACTATTATAAATGGAACTTCTCCTAAATGACTTTCGTACCTTTCCACTAATTGAATTAAAGCATTTTTATAGTCTTCTTTTTCAATAATTTGAGTTGTAATTCCCTGTCCCTCATTCTCCCCTTGGCTCCAAAAAATAGCATCTATGGATGCTTTTAGAACTTCTCCCTCTGAGAAACAAGCTTTCATCATCTCAATTTTAGTTAAGCTATTTTGAAATAAACTTCCTGACGGGCTCCAATTGCCCCAGTTTTCTATTTCAGCTTCCTTAGTTAAAGAAGATCCCCCTTTTGCGGCTTGAACAATCAAAACTTTATTATTTGTAATTCGGTTGTATTCGTAACCCAGAGTAGGGATAAAACTGCCAGTTTGAGCTTGTTGAAAGCCTAGATGGTTTTGCCCAATTGGATCGTTTAATAACCGGATGTCATCATATTGAGAATTGTATTCTACAACATCAATATTGTTTTGCATCCTTGAACTCTCCTTATCTCCAACCCCCATCGCATTGCTTTGACCAATTACAAGAAAATTCTTTTGTAACACAGGACCCTCTTTATTCTCTTTACAGGAAGTGGCTAGAACTATTAAGAGACATCCTAAAAACCCACCAAAATTTATATCTATTCTCATCATCTATTGTCTTAAAAAAATTCTTTAGTCCAAAAATAAAAGCTAGACAAAAGATACAACTGCTTCTCGTAATTGACTTTTTTATGACGATGCAAATCGAAATATTTCTTTATCTCTTCTTTATTAAAGAGCTGACTAAATAATCCGACATCCGAAAGCATTTGCTCTTCTAAATCATGTCCAATTTGTCCTTCAAACCAGCTTTTTGTAGGGGCATAAAAACCTCTTTTCTTTCTATAAATAATTTTTTTAGGTAAATGTTTTTCGGCTAACTTTTTATGTAACCATTTGTTTTTAAATAAACCTACCTTTAAAGAAGAAGGCAAACTCTCTGCAAAATGCATCAACTCCAAATCTAAAAAAGGAACCCGAGTTTCAATAGAGTGTTGCATTGAGACCTTATCTGTGTATAATAATAAATCATCAGAAAGATTCATTCGCGCATCTAATATCATCATGGCTTCTACCGCATTTCTATCTTCCAATTGATAAAACTTCAATTTATATTGTATAATTTCAATAGTTCGATTCTTAAAACCCCTTTCTGGAGGTTTTTCTCTTAAAAGCCTTTTTAACATTGCTTCATCAAATAAGGAATAGGATTCATTAAAGCGCGCTGCTCTTTGGTCTTGTTCAACAGCATTAACTGCTCTTCTAAGTCCATCTTTTTTAATCTTATGTTTTAAAGTACTTAGAAAAGGAACGGGCAAGCCACTAAGTGATTCTATAGTCTTTTGCGGATTATAGCGTAAATAACCTCCCCAGGGTTCATCTACCCCTTGCCCTGTAAGCGTTACTTTAAATCCGTCTTGATGAATTTTTTGAGTTAAAAAATGAATCGGAAAAATGGAAGTAGATCCCAAAGGTTCTTCTATGTTTTTGGTAAGTTGAGGAAAGATTTCTATAAAAGAAGATTCTTCTATAATTACCTTTTCATTTTCTAAACCTAGTATTTGTGCAGATTCTTCTGCATCTTCTAATTCGTTTATATTATCATCGGCTATGCGATAACCTCCTGTATAAGTTTTTAAATTTGTGTTAGAAACATCGGTTATCAATTTGGCAAGCAAAGCAGAATCTACTCCTCCACTTAGTAACATAGAGACTGGCACATCTCCCATTAACTGCCTGTTGATGGCTTTTTTTAAAAGAAAATCATATTGCTCTAAAGCTTCTTCTTTATTGATTTTCTTTATCGGTTTCGGAATGTTATCAAAGAATCGCCTTTGAGTTATTTTTTGGCTGGTGATATCTATCTCAAGTATACTTGCGGTATCTACTTTAAAAATGTTCTTAAACAGCGTATTTGGAGCTGGTACATAGCGTAATTTTAAATAGGTAGACAGATAATCATGATTAAATTCTTTTACAGTTCCTAATGCAAAGAGCGGTTTAATTTCTGAAGCAAAAGAAATAACCTTGCCCTCTTTTTCATAAAAATATAAAGGCTTCACCCCAAAAGGATCTCTAACCAAATAGAGCTTATTTAATTCTTTATCTAATAAGGCTAATGCAAAAATACCATTGAATTTCTTTACTCCCTCAATACCAAATTCTTGTAAATAGTAAAGAATGGTTTCAGTATCTGAATGACCTTTAAAATTTTTAAATGACAATTCTGATCTTAACTCTTGATGATTGTAAATCTCCCCGTTAAAAATTAGGGTAAATCTTTCGTTTTCAGAATGCATGGGTTGGCTTCCAGCATCACTCAAATCCACAATAGAAAGTCTTACATGACCCAATGTCAAATTTTTATACTGATAGGTCTGTTGAGCATCTGGACCTCGATGAACAATACAACTTAAAGCCTTTTTATCTATTGTATTGTTAAAACTACCTATAATACCACACATATATTATGCCTTGTTATTTCTACTTTAAGTCTAAAATTATTAAATTCACAATATATTGACTTACTTCTTGTCTCATAAAAATGATTATAAACTGCTAGAATTTTTATCCTTCTTAATTTTCAATTCTTTTTTTAATAAATTTTGCAGGTACACCTCCTACAACCGTAAAAGCAGCCACATCTTTATCCACAATAGCTCCGGCTGCAACAATGGCTCCTTCTCCAACTGTTACTCCAGGTAAAACCACCACATTACGCCCCAACCAAGCGCCTTTTTTAATTTTTGGTGGATTGGGTAAGGTTTCCCCTTGATATAAAATACTCAAGTCTACACGCCCATGTTTATGAGATATGCTTAGAATAGCTACATTAGGAGCTATAAGCACTTCTTCTTCAATAATGGCTTGTTGAATAAAAACATTCTCATTAATTTGGCAATTATATCCTATTTTGGTTCCTCTAGCATTAGATAAATACACCTTAGGTTCTAACTTGCTTTGTTTATCGTAGGGCATGATTTTTAAAACTTTAGCTACATACCAAACTCTTATCGTATTGCTAAACGAAACATACCTGCTATGTGGTAAATGTTGAATAAAAGCATAATAGATAAATAATGAAAGCTTAAATATCATTTTTTAAGAAGTTTTTTTTGTTTACAAACATAATTGCCAATGCTAATCCTATATAAAAACCGGCAATAGCAGAACTAAAAATATGTCCTGCTAAGTTAGAACTTATAGTTATAAAAATTAAAAATAAAATTACGGAATTAGCATAAATATAATCTTTAGCCTGAGATAGTTTTTTGGCATTTAAGAACCAATAATAAATTAGCATTAGTAAAACAGATAACCCTAAAACCCCGTTAGTAAATAATAGTGTAAAAAAATCGAGCTCTGGTATTGATCTTACTAGATTTACATAATATCTCTGCCCTAATCCGACTATTTTTTCTAACCAATTATAGTTTTTTTCAAAAACATTCCATCCATCAATTAAAAAGTTATTTCTGTTAGAAAGTAGCGTTTGCCAAAAATCCCCATCGTTCATCTTACTCGAGGTTTTTAGCTTTTCAACAACTCCAGACTGTGTTAATCCATAATAAAATATCCCCATCAAAATAGGTAAACCCAATAAGGCTATAGTAAACCATATTTTTAACCATTGCGGTGATATTTTTCTAGAGAAATTGCTAATCCACGGAATTAAAAAAACAACCAGAACCCCTCCCAAAACAGTTTTTGAAGTAATTAAAAAAGCAAATACAATAAATAGTAATAAGGTGGTTAAAAATAATAAATATCTTTTACTTTGTTTTAGGTAGGTAGCAATTAAGAAGCCTATGGTTAAAACAAGTATAGTAAGTTCATTTCCTGCATATATAAAACCTCTAGTCCCAACGGCGTTTCCATAACCATGAAAATAAAAAGCCATTCCTAAGCCCAAGGCTCCTAATGCTAAATTAATAGAAAGAAATAAAAACGAAATAAAAACAGCATACTTTATCCACTTATAGATATTAATAAAATATGAAGCTTGAATAAGACTTTTAAAGAAAAAAAAAGAAAGTGGAATAGTTACCCACTTCATTGCAATTATTATATCTTCTAGAAACGTTGTAAAGCTCCCTGACTTAATAAAACCAACAAAAGGAGCTAATTGAAAAACAGCGAAGAGCAATAGTAAAAATAAAAAATCTTTGGTAAAGTACACCCTAAGAGTCATTAAGACTAAAAGCAATAATTTGTATAATTGACTAATTGGAAGATGAATGTCCTGCATTAAAAAAAAGCCGTTTATCATATCTACACATACAGTAAAACACAATAACAGCAAGACAAGTTTATCTAAAATAGATAAGTGTAATTTCAAAATAAAATCATAATTTTGACAAATCTACGTATAATACTTCTAACCTATATTTACTCTATAGCAAATTTCTATGAAGATTTTTCTTATTTCCAATATGTTTCCCTCGAAAAATGATGGCTTATTTGGTGTTTTTGTTAAAAACTTTAAAGAAGAATTAGAAGATCACCATATTACTTTTTCTGAAACTGCCTTAATTAAAGGAAGAGCAATAAGTACATTAAAAAAAATAAGGAATTATAGCGTCCATTATTTTAAAATTGTGTCGTCTTTTTTTAAAGATTATGATCTTATTTATGTTCATTTTATAACCCATCATATTCCTATACTTTTAATTTTACTGCCTTTTAAAAACAAACCTTGGGTTCTTAATGCTCATGGGGATGATATTATAGGGCTTCAAAAATCAAGATTTCTTAACTATTTTGCAGTTAAGATTTTAAAAAAAGTTGATTTAATAGTAGTACCAACAAGTTACTTTAAAGAAAAAATTTTAAAAAATTATCCCTTTATAGAAAGCTCAAAAGTATTTATTTCCCCTTCAGGAGGGATTAGTCCTAAACTTTTCTATAAGAAGAAAAATATTGAAGAAAATAAAGTAATAACGCTCGGTTTTGTTTCTCGTTTTATTGAGGAAAAGGGCTGGAAAACATTTTTAGAATCTTTAAAACTACTTCAACAAAATAATGTATGTTTTAATGCAGTTATTGCTGGCAAAGGACCAGATGAAGAACTTATAAAAGATTATATAAAAAAGAATGATATTAATGGCACTAATTTTTTAGGTTTTGTAAATCAAAAAGACTTAGTGCATCTTTATAATCAATTAGATCTTTATATTTTTCCAACTTACAGAGAGGGGGAAAGTTTGGGATTAACAGGTATAGAGGCAATGGCCTGTGGAACTCCTGTGATTGCTTGTAATATGGCAGGTCCTTCAACTTATATTAAGCCGGGTCTTAATGGTTATTTGTTTGAACCAAAAAACAGTAACCAATTATATAAATATATTATGTCATATATCAGCAAAAATGAGCTAGAAAAAAAGAAAATGATCCAAGAAGCTTTAGATACCTCTAAAGAGTATGAACAAAAGTTAGTGGCAAAAAAATTAGTGATTCAATTAAATTCTATAGTAAATAGCGTTAGATAGAAGTTTGTTTCCTAAAAAACTTTTCTGCAATATATGCCATTGATATTACTACTATAACTGATGAAATAAGGTTAGTAAGTAAGGCTCCTATTAAACCATATTTTGGCAGTAAAAGATAAATAGAAATAATATTGGTAATAGCCCCCAAAAACATAATCCAAAACCTATATTTTTGTCTGTTTAAAGCAACAATAACCATTTCGTAGCCAGAATATATAAAGGAGAATAGAATCATAAGAGAAATAATGATAAAAGCCACTTGTGTTTCTTCAGTTAAACTAATTTTTGAAATAATTTTTAATATTGTTTCTCTAAAGTAAAACAGACTACATAGAATAAGAAGTAAAGCTGGTATGCTAATAAGTTGTAATTTATGAAAAAAGCTTTTTATTTCTTCTAAAGATTTTCCGGTGATATTTTGTAGTAACACTTGTGAAACAGCTACGTTTATTAATGCAAAAGGAGCTGTAATTAATAAAATTCCTCTATATTTTCCGTAAAGTTCTTCAGAGATTAATAGAGGCATAATTAACATTCCTCCTTGTACAAATGTTGCTGTTAAAATATCTTGAAAACCATAATAACCACGCTCATTTAAACTCCTGAATATGTTTATATCTTTAAAATGTATAGATTCTATTAAATCATTAGCGCTTATATCTTTTGATAGTAAAAAACATAGAAAAGTAGTGAAAAAGTTGATAAAAATTAAAGCATAGAAATAGAATGCAATATTAATAGGATAATCTATAAAGGTTAATCCAATAATCACCCCTATTAATAAGGAAAAAATAAGATTGATTAATAAATCAAATTTAAAACTTCCTAAAGCCTTTAAGTAGGTAAAAACTATTGTATTAATGCTAAAAAAAAAGCCCAAAATTATCCCTAAATATAAGAGTTGTCCATAGGGTTGATCTATAAATAAATCTATCAAATAGAAAAATACTATAGCAATACAGAAAAGTAAGTAAGAAGAAGCTAAACTTTGTTGAAAAATCAATTTTGCTTTCTCTGGGTTATTTCCAGATTTTATTAAAAAAGTTTGACTTCCAAAAGGTAAGATGGCTATAGAAAAATTAGCTATGGAATAAATAAAAGCAAAGATTCCAAAATCTTTATCTCCTAAAGAAGTTAACAAAAATATATTTAGCAACCATCTAGATCCAAATTGAAGACCCATTGATAAATTGTTAAACAATGTGTTTTTAAGAAATTTATTCTTAGTTAATTTGGTTATTATCAAAAGCTAGTTTATTTTTTATATAATTTACAATGATCACAACTCCCGGTCCAGAAAATATGACAAACAATGGATAAATCTCATATCTGTATCTAGTCTGAACCTCTATAAATATATAAGCAGTTACAAAACCTAAGAGCGCTATAAAAATCAATAGCGTATTCGTTCCCAATGCAAAGGGTTTTTTAGAAATTGTAAAACAAAAACAAAAAAATAGAATCGTAAGCCAAAAATAATTAGTTATCGCCTTTTTTGAACTGGAATTATAATTTGCCCAAAAAAATACTTCGTCAGGTTTTCCCCACATTAATTTAAACTTTTCTTCAAAGAGGTTTAACACTTCGAGCTTCTTATCTGTTCTTTCTGTTATTTTTTGTTTTGCTAAACGTTCAAAATCTAGAAAATTGTTTTGTTTTAATAAATCTGCATCATTTTTATTCCATTGCCCTGTTCTCTCAGGATTTAGTCCAACTAATAATTTATAACTAGGCGCAGGGTTATCATACAACGTATTTTTAGTAATATTAAAAAATAAAAATAAACCGCTAATAACAATCATTATCAAATGAAATGGGATCATTATCTTTAATGAGCTTACTAATAAAACTTTAATATTATTCTTTGTAAATATCTTTCTATGATTGAGAAAATGTATTATAAAATAGGCTAAGATGGCAAGAATAAAAACTGTACCAATAGGTCTAAAAATATGTCCTAACCCGATGAATAATGCACAATAAATGAGTTGTTTTTTGCAAATTAAAAAATATAAACCCATCATGATAAAAAATATAGAGATGGTTTGATTGGTAAGAATTGCCGTGTAAACAACAAATGGAGGGAATAATGCGGCAACAAATAAAGCAATAATTGCAGCTTGAGGATTAAACAATTTTTTAGTTATTTTATAGATGAAAAATACAATTCCTACACTCCATAAAACATTCATCACTTTAATAGACAATAACCCCCCCAAATATTTAATGAAAAATGCCAAGTAAATGGTAAATGGTATATTAAAAACAGCAAAATTATAATAGCTTTTATGAAAAGCTTCTCGATTACCTGATAACCAATCATTTGCTGTATTAAACATCATAACAAAATCAGATTTTAGCGGAGCTTCAATTGTTAAAATCAATCTTAATCGTACAAATAAAGCTATGAGTAAACCACTTAATAGAAGAAATATAAGGTTTTTATTGATTAATTTTCTTTTAAAAAGAAAGAAGGAGATTCCTAACGCAAGGAAAATGCTTAGCAGAAACTTTAAAATTTTTAAAGTAATTAGTTTTTCCTCAATTTGATGAAATGTGGAGGTAAACATCAAAAAAAATATAACTGAAAATACAATTAATACAAAAGGTTTAAGAATTTTAAGCATTTTTAAGTTTTTCAATGATATACCTAGGTCTTCCTTTTACCTGGTAATAAATTTTTCCAATATATTCTCCGATAACTCCAATGGCCAAAGTTTGAATACCTCCAAAAAAGACAACTGCAATTAAGATTGATGTCCATCCAGAGACTACATTACCAATGAGTAATTGTATTAACGCATATAAAGTTAAAAAGAATGAAAGAATTATTGAAAATACGCCTATGTATAATACTATTTTTAAAGGTTTATTACTAAAGGATGTAATTCCATCCCAAGCAAAAGCTAACATTTTTTTTAAAGGATATTTAGACTCCCCCAACGAGCGTTCTTTTCTCTTATAATAAACTACCCCTTGTTTAAAACCAATCTCTGGAAAAATACCTCTTAAAAATAAATGAGATTCCTTAAATTTTAGAAATTCAAGTAATACCTTATTGCTAATCAATCTAAAATCTGCGTGATGTTTAATGGATTTAACCCCCATTCTTAACATTAGATCATAAAATAACGTAGCCGTTTTACGCTTAAAGTAAGTATCATTTTGGCGGTCATTTCTTACTCCGTAAACGATATCATCGCCATTGTCGTAAGCATCAATCATTTTATCTATACAATCAATATCATCTTGTAAATCAACATCTATCGTTATATAAATATCGAAATTGTTTTTTAAGGTATCTAAACCTGCCAATAACGCAAACTGATGACCAAAATTATTAGCCAATTTTATAGCGATAATTGACTTTTCTTTATAACTGTCTAAAATTTTCCAAGTGTCATCTTTGCTTCCGTCATCTACAAAACAAAGTTTACTATCTGCGCTTATCTTCTTTTCATCCATTAAATAAGTTAGCTTCTTTAATAGATGAGATTTACTATAATCAAGAATTGTTTCTTCATTATAACAAGGCAAAATTATTGCTAATTGAGGAGTTTTGAGATCCATTTTAAAATTAATTTTATTACCGCTCCACTTTAAAATAAGGATTTAGCAAATTTTCTTTATTGTAACGTAAGGGCAAATCGTCTTCCATATTTATCACCTCAACATCTAAGCCTCTTAATACCGCGTGGGCTGCTGCAGTATCCCATTCCATCGTAGGGGCAAAGCGAGGGTAAATATCGGCATCGCTATCGGCAATGAGCATAAATTTTAGGGAACTTCCCATAGAAACGGTTTCTGCTTCTTTAAACTGGGCTATGTATTCTTTTGTTTCCTCGTTAAGGTGTGACCTGGAAGCTACAATACGCGTAGGTCCTTTATCATGCTTAATTAACTTTAACTCTACTTGCGGATCCATATTTTCAGACTTAAAAGCACCTATACCTTCTCCGCCATAATAAAGCTGATCTAAAACCGGAGCGTATACTACGCCTAAAATGGGTTTTTGTTTATAAATTAATGCAATGTTCACTGTAAACTCTCCATTCTTTTTGATAAACTCTTTGGTGCCGTCAAGCGGATCTACCATCCAGAAATATTCCCAACCCTTTCGCTCTCCGTAAGGAATTTTTGCTCCTTCTTCAGAAAGTATCGGCAAGCCGCTTTCTTTTAGTTTTTCAACAATAGTTTGATGCGCCCATTGATCTGCTTTAGTCAGCGGACTATGATCTCCTTTTTCTTCCACTCCAAAATCTTCAGAATTATAAACTTCTAAAATTTTGATTCCAGCATCTCTAGCCGCATCAATAATAAGTGGTACAAATTGTTTGATTTCCATAATTATAATATCATTCCGGCCGCGACCGTTTCATTTAATTTTTATACTGTTTTCTTTCATTTTATTTTAAAAGAAAATTTTCTTGATAAAGCTTGCTCAAACTTTTTTCCCAATCTACCATAGAAAACTCAAAAACATCTTTAAATTTTTCTTTACTTAAAACGCTATTTTTTGGTCGCGCTGCTTTGGTTTTATAAGCATTTGAGGCTATAAGTGTACATTTTGAGTCTTGCTGTAGGTTTAAAATAGCCTGGGCAAAACCATACCATGTAGTCTGTCCGTTATTGCTAAAATGGTAAATCCCATAATTTTGCTTTTTCTCCTTAATTAAATATAAGATAGCATGAGCTAAATCGTTTGCGTTCGTAGGTGTGCCGGTTTGCTCTTCTGTAATTTTTAAATCTATATTTTCTGCGGATTTCTGCAGAATTGTTTTGTAAAAATTATTCCCAAATTGCGAATATAACCACGAAGTACGTAAAATAAAGTAGGCTTGCGACTGTTCTTGAATAAGTTGCTCTCCTTTCAATTTTGAGGCGCCATACACATTTATAGGGTAAGTATCATCGTCTTCTGTATATGGAGATTTCTTTTCTCCATCAAAAACATAATCTGTAGAAATATGAATTAAAACACCGTGATGCGCATTACAAACAGCCACCAAATTCTCTACTGCGTAAGCATTAATCAAATATGCCTTATCTTCTTCTTCTTCGGCTTTCTCCACATTGGTATACGCAGCACAATTGATACAATAATCATAAGCTTCTGCTTTAAAATCTTTTTCTAAAGCATCCTTAGAACTTATGTCTAAACGAGCAACATCTTTAAAATAAAATTGAGCTTCCGGAAAGTTTTTAGCTGCTAATTGCAAGCATTTTCCTAATTGTCCTTCCCCTCCTATGACTAAGATTTTATCCATTTAAATATTCTTTTAAAGTTGGTAAACCCTTATCTTTTTCTGAAATAATCAATTGCTCTTGTGGCAGCTTCCAATCTATATGTAATTGGGGATCATTAAAGATAATTCCAGCTTCAGCGGCTTTATCGTAATAATTATCACATTTATAACTAAAAATAACCTCATCAGTTAAGCAAACAAATCCGTGAGCAAAACCTTTAGGCACGAATAATTGAAGTTGATTTTCGCTATTTAATACACAAGAGAATTTTTGTAAATACGTCTCTGAATCTGGACGTAAATCTACCATCACATCTTGTATTTCACCTAGTATAACGCGCACCAATTTAGCCTGTGCCGCTTCCCCAGTTTGAAAATGCAAACCACGCAAAGTTCCTTTTTGGGAAACAGACTGGTTGTCTTGCACAAAATTAACCACTAACCCCGTTTCTTCTTGAAATTTTTGCTGATTAAAACTTTCTAAAAAATAACCTCTTGCGTCTTTAAAAACCGATGGTTCTACAATAAAACAATCTCGTAAAGGGGTTTCTAAAATCTTCATGATTCAATATTTTTAGCATATCCACTTTTTAATAAGGGTGCTTTTAATTCTTCTAGTTGCTCCTTGTTGATGAATCCCATTTTATAGACTACCTCCTCAATAGCTCCTACTTTTAATCCTTGTCGCTCTTCTATGGCTTCCACAAAGTTAGAGGCCTGCATGAGAGATTTAAAAGTACCGGTATCTAACCACGCGGTTCCTTTATCTAAAATACTCACCTTTAACTTACCCTTTTTAAGGTACGCATTGTTCACATCGGTGATTTCAAGTTCTCCACGATGGCTGGGTTTAATATTTTTAGCAATTTCTACGACCTCATTATCATAAAAGTAAATGCCAGGAACAGCATACCTAGATTTCGGATTTTTAGGCTTTTCTTCAATAGAAATAGCAGTTCCTTCTTCATTAAATTCTACTACCCCATAACGTTCTGGATCGTGTACGTGATATGCATAAATTATTCCACCATCTGGATTGCTATTTTCTTGTAATAGTTCATCTAAACCACTGCCGTAAAAAATATTGTCTCCTAGAATAAGAGCCACTTTTTCTTTTCCTATAAACTCTTCCCCAATAATAAAGGCTTCGGCTAAACCGTTAGGGTTTTCCTGTACTTTATACTCAAAATGACAGCCAAGATGTGAACCGTCTCCCAATAATTTTTTAAATAAAGGTAAATCATGCGGCGTAGAGATGATTAAAATTTCTCGTATTCCTGCAGAAATAAGAGTGGATAAAGGATAATAAATCATCGGCTTATCATACACTGGGAGTAATTGTTTGCTAACCGCTAAAGTAAGGGGATGTAATCTTGTTCCTGAACCTCCTGCTAATATAATTCCTTTCATTGGATGTATTTATTTAAATACCATTGGATGGTTTTTTTAATTCCAGATTCAAAATTTTCTTTGGCTTCCCAACCTAATTTCCGTTCTATTTTTGATGCATCTATAGCATATCTAAAATCATGACCTGGTCTATCTTTTACAAAGCTAATTAGATTTTTATAGGATTCTTTGTTTTCTCTAGGATGAATATCGTCTAAGATTTCGCAAATGCTCTGCGCGATGTATAAATTTTGACGTTCATTCTTTCCTCCAATATTATAAGTTTCTCCTAATTTTCCTTCCGCTAAGGCTAGTTTAATTCCTTTACAATGATCCAACACAAATAACCAATCTCTAATGTTGGTTCCTTCCCCATAGATGGGAATAGTTTCTTCTTGAATCGCTTTACGGATAATCGTAGGAATCAATTTTTCGTCATGCTGATGCGGGCCGTAATTATTAGAACAATTAGTCGTCACTACAGGCATCCCGTAAGTATGAAAGTAACTTCTCACCAACATATCTGATGCTGCTTTTGAAGCGCTATATGGACTATTTGGAGCATACGGAGTTTCTTCGGTAAACAAGCCTGTTTCTCCCAAAGTTCCATAAACCTCATCTGTAGAAACATGTAAAAATCGAGCCTTAGAAAACTCCTCTTTTAAAGCAAACGGTTCTTCCATCCACGTTTTATACGCAGTTTGTAATAAATTAAAGCTACCGTTAACGTTGGTTTCTATAAATACAGAAGGATTTGCTATTGAATTATCTACATGGGATTCGGCTGCAAAATGAACGACTTCGTCAAATTGATGCTTTGCAAAAAGCTCTTGAATTAATTGAAGATTACAAATATCTCCTTCTATAAATTGATAATTGGGATGTTGAGACACTTCAATATTCGCTAAATCTCCCGCATAAGTAAGGCTATCTAGATTAACCACCTTCACTTCTTCTTGTAAACCTAACAGATAATTAATGTAGTTAGAACCTATGAATCCTGCACCACCTGTAACCAAAATTGTTTTCATAAATTATTCTTTTAATGCTCTTGCTTTCTTTAATACTACAATTAACACGTACAATATACTAAAGCCAATTAAAAGCAAAATTGGAGCTACCAACATTTTATTTTTTTGTAAAAAAGGCTTCTTATGTACGGGCTTAGAGCTTCCTAAATCAATTACTTTTAAAAATTCTTCATGTTTAATTTTTTCTGAAATAAGGTCGCGTGTTTCCCTTTGTAATTCAGAACGCTGAGAAATGAGTCCGTCAAAATCAAAATTAGCTCCGTTAACGATTACTCCCGTTGTTGCAGATTCATTTTTTTGAGAATAAGTGGCAATAAGCTCATCTAAGGAAGCGATAAATTTCTTATTGTCAACCACTTGTTGCTCTAAATAAGCCGACTTTTCTGCATATACTTTTGTAAAATAGGCATTCTCTCTTAGTTTTTTAAATACTTTTTGAAATAACTCTTCCCCATTTTGTTCTGAAGAATATTTTAAAGTAACACGATGAACACTTACTTTGTTTTGAATCAATTCGGTTTTAGCCTTCTCATCTAGTAAATTGGTTTCATCCAAATACTGTAGAAAAGATTTTTCCTCATAACCTAACAATTGTGTGATGTAAACAGGAGTTATCTGTAACGATAGCGAAGAAATAGCTTCCGTTTCTAACTCTTTCTGCCAAGATTTGTTTTTTGTAGACAAGGCAAAATTAACCTCATCTATCTTTTTATATAAATATGAAGAACCTTCATCACTCGCTGCCACTAAAGCTTCTATTTGATAATAGGTTTTAGTCTGCTGGTTCCAAAAATAGCCAACAATAAGTCCAACGATGATTATCGAAATTAAAACAATACTATACTTAAGTAGAAACTGAATTAATCTAAGAAATGCGTTTCCAATAGAATTAAACCCATTCTTTACCATTCTAAAAAGATCAAAAAGATCTATTTCTTCATTGTTTTTTGAATCGCTCATTATGATTTAAAAATTTGTTCTAATATTTTTTCTGTAATCAAATAGGTAGGTTTCACTCCAGAGGTGCCTAAACCACCAGAAGCCAATGTGCTTCCTGTTTCTAGCGGGTTATCACTAGCGTAATAAGCATACCTTACTTTTACATTTGCATTAATATTACCGCGCAATCTTGCCGCCGCCTGAATGGCTTTTTGGTAATGCGCTCCTTCCATTTCTAATCCAATCACATTCCACGTCGAATCGTGGAAAAATTTTAAAATGTCTTTATTTTGTAAAGAAGTTCCAAGCACAGTAATCATTGCACCGCCAAACACCTGTATATCATTTCCTTCTAATTCTTCTATCTTCAATTCATTGGTAAAAGGATAATTATCTGCAGTTCCTTCAAAAACGTGCGCATCTGGAATCATAATATCTCCTTTTCCTCCTTCCAAAATTCCCGCTTTTCCCATAATAGAAATAGAATCTACGTTAAGATGAAAACTTTTATCATCAAAAATATAAGGCTTTAAAAGCTCATCCATCGTTTCATAAGCCTGTTCTCCAAAAGCATAATCCATGACAATAATTACTGGAGCATCTTCTCCTTCAGCCTTAAAACGCTCTTCGTGATGGTCAATTTTACGGGTATCAAAAATCTGCACATCAATATTTGTCCCGCTACAATCTTCTAAGAAAGTCATTCCTTTGGCTAAAGCTACTTTCATTACTTTAGTTCTAACCTGCCCATTCGCAGGATTACTTAAAGCCTCATAAATTTCTCGTATAGACTTTTTCTTGAGTTCTGCTTTTAAAGCTATAGGTGCATAAAGTGTATTCATCACGCTATGCATATTGGCACTAATAATATGAATCTTTCTATTCAGTAAACCTTTTTCAACCAAGGTTTTCTTAATATGATCTGCCCAAATTTCACCGTGAATGTGATGTCCTAGACGTTCTCTTAGCACCGGACTAAAAGTTACAATTCGTTTATTATTATGTACAATTTCATCAATAGCTAATTTTCCTAAATGGTAAATAATATGTAAAAATCGCTCTTCATTTTTTGGCTGACTAAATAATGGATGAATCATTCGTACCTCGTTAAAGGTTCTTCCCAAAATGTTGGCCGTGTGGGTCAAAGCTATTTCACGCTCTGCCTCTGTAAGGTCCTTTTGTTGTACCGCTTTTTCCAGTTTTTTCCAGTCTCTGGTCACATTTCCCTCTTCATCAATAATCACTCGACGCATAATTTTATGTGACTCAATAAACATAAAAGTAAGATGAGTAAGAATATCGTAAATTTCCGACCTTCCTCTGGTAATTTCAATGTTCATTTGCTCCTCATCAATGCGGTAACAATTTCTTCTTCGCTTAGGAGGAACAATAGGCTGAAAATGAGAATTAGCATAACCTTCATCACTGGTTAAATTGATGAATCTACATTCCTCAATCCCAATAGGCAAACGATCTATAACGTATAATAGACCATTTAATTCTAATTTATCTTCTCCTACAGAGCCGTAAATTTCTGGTCTTAATATAAGCAATGCTTCTCTTAAAGTTTCTCCCGAAACTCCCATAGGCTTATAAAAACCACGGTTAAATAAGTGTCGCATCGTAATGTATAAACGCTCAATAGCATTAGAGCTTTCTTGCGCTCTATTTCTTCCCTGGGTCTTAAATTTATTCATGCATTTTTGTATCTTTTACAGTTGTCTATGTAAGGCATCGGCAATTTTTCTATCATTGGACAATCTTGGTATTTTATTTTGACCGCCTAATTTCCCTATAGACTTCATATAGGCCTGAAATCCATTTTTCTTTACGGAAGTGATTACTAGTGGTTTTAAAATTTTTCCCGATATTAAGTCTAGATAATAACTATTCTGCTCTTGTAAGTTTTCATCCAAACTTAAGGCAAATATATCTAAATTTTTAGGTTCTTCTTCAAACTCTATCAACCATTCGTGATAAGGTAAGCCTTTCGGCGGATTTATTTGCGGTGCGACCGTAAATTCATTAATTTTTACATCGTGTTCTTGCGCTGCTTTTTTCATCGCATATTCTACCTCTTTCGCAATTACGTGCTCTCCAAAGGCAGAGGTATAATGTTTTATTCTTCCCGAAACAATTACCCGGTAAGGTTTTACGCTTGTAAATATCACCGTATCTCCCAAATTATACGCCCAAAGTCCAGCATTGGTAGAAATAATCATTACATAATTAGTGTCTTTTTCTACTTCCGCTAAGCTTAAGCGCTTGGCATTTTCTTCAAAAAACTCTTCTGCTTTTATAAACTCATAAAAAATCCCGGCGTCGAGCCTTAACAACATTCCGGGTTTTCCTTGTTGATCTTGGTAAGCAAAAAAGCCTTCCGAAGCAGGGAATAATTCTATGCTATCTACCTTTCTTCCTATAAGCGAATCAAACTTAGTGCGATAAGGTTCAAAATTAACGCCGCCATAAATCAGTAAATCAAATTCTGGGAATAGTTCGCCTACCTTTTTTCCCGTTTTTTCCTGCAAACGCTCAAAATACATTTGCAACCAAGAAGGGATTCCGCTAAAAACACTCATTTCTTCAGGAAGTGTTTCTTCTACAATTGCATCTACTTTTGTTTCCCAATCTTCTATGCAATTGGTTTCCCAACTAGGCAATCTATTTTTTTGTAGGTATGCGGGCACATAATGCGCCACAATCCCCGAAAGTCTTCCCAACTTAATTCCATTTTTTTCTTGCATCTCTGGACTTCCTTGTAGAAAAATCATTTTCCCAGATACAAAATCTGCTTTTCCTGTTTCTGCAATATAATTAAGGATGGCATTCCTAGCGCCAGAAACATGTGTAGGCATAGATTCTTTTGTTAATGGAATGTATTTTGCACCGCTTGTTGTCCCCGATGTTTTAGCAAAATAAAGAGGCTTTCCTGGCCAAAGTACATCCTCTTCTCCCGCCACTACTTTATTCACATAAGGTTTTAAAGCTTCGTAATCTCGCACAGGAACTTCTCGCGTAAAATCTTGGTAACTTTTAATTTTATCAAAATTATGGTCTTTACCAAATTGGGTTTTTTTAGCCCTAGAGATCAATTCTGTAAAAACCTTTTGCTGGGTTTCTATAGGGTTCTTAGCCCATGTATTAATCTGGGACTTAACGACCTTCGCAAAAATTTTAGCTCCAAAAGTTTTTAATGACATACGCTTTTATTCAAACTCTAAAAATTCAGTTGGGTTAATGGGATACCCATCACTCCACAATTCAAAGTGCAGGTGAGGACCTGTAGAAAAACTTCCAGTAGATCCCGACATGGCGATCACTTCTCCCGCTTTAACCAATTCTCCTTGTTCTTTCGTTAAAGATGAATTGTGTTTATAGACAGAAATCAATCCGTAACTATGTTCTATAATAATCACATAACCCGTATCTGCGGTCCATGTGGCAAATATAACTGTTCCATCAGCAGTAGATTTTACCGGTGAGTTTTCTTTAGCAATAATATCTACAGCATAATGCTTCTCTTGTGCATTATAAGCTTCTGAAATCTGTCCACGCAACGGAGTAAACAATTTTACCGCTGTTTTGGCTACCGCTTTATCCAACACATTGTATTTATCTTCCTGCTCTACTTCTTTTCTCAAAATAGAATCATTAACGGAAGGTTGAAAATTCACCGTGTCAGAATTCACCGAAGTGGATGTTTCTAAAGTATCTTCTTTAAAATCTAACGGACTTACCTCGCCGCTTAACATTCTTTTGATGGAGGTGAAATATTGATTTTGTTTATGAATTACTTGTTGTAAAGAATCTGTTTTGTAAACTAACTGTGTAGCGGTTTGCTTTAATTGCGGAGAGGAATAACCAGGAATATATTCTCGTAACGGAGAAAAAGCAATGAGCAATGTGGTAAGTACAATCAAGACAATAACAGAAATCCCTACGGTTACAAAAACATTTAACAGAGTTAGCCTATACGAAAACCGCTCTTCAAACGTATCTTCATTAAGCACTACCAAACGGTATTTGTGTAGCAATTTTCTGGCAAACTTCTTTTTGCCTTTTTGTTTTTTACCCATATTCTTTAATTATTTGCAAATATAAGATAATATATTGTGCGTATTTATGTTCTTATTAACGCAGAGTTTAAATTTTAATTACTAAATTTGTTTAGATTAAAAATAGAAATTATGTTATTAAATATATTTTTGGCAATGCCTGGACCAGCCGCTCTTATTCTTATAGTGGTTGCAATTCTATTATTGTTTGGAGGAAAAAAGATTCCAGAATTAATGAAAGGTCTTGGTAGCGGTATCAAAGAATTTAAAGATGCTTCTAAGGAAGATGAAAAAACAGATACAAAAGCACCTGCCAATGAACCGGTAGAAGATAAAAAATAACTTTAAGTTAAGAGTCAAAACAAAAAGGCAGGATTTTTTAAAATCCTGCCTTTTTGTTTTCTACTTCTTTTATTTAATTTTAGCCGACTTTAAAATCGCTTCCAATTCAAAAATATTGTCTCGCTTAGTTGCTGAAGGTCTAAATACAAATCCTTCCAAGATTACATAGCGTTTATTCTTTTCGTCTCTTACAGCATAATTAATAAATGGTCCTGCCATAAATGCATTTTTCACTTCCCAAGTTCCTCTGGTTTCGTAGGCAAATTTTCCATCAATTTTAGATTCAAATAAATATGGTGCATAAGCCTCTTCTGTAATTAAAAAAGAGCCTTCTCTAGGTCCAGGCACACGAGCTTCTCCAATAGAATCTCTCATTTTAATAATATTACCTACCACATTGGTATCTCTATCAATCACATGAAAAGGAATTTCATATACCAAAATCTCCATACTTCCGTTAGGTACATCTTTTCGTATCCAAAAGAAATCTTTCTCGCTTTTAGCATATCGATAAGCCGTAGGAAACTTTAAGCTAACCCCTAAATTCTTTTCTAAGAGTTCATCTTTTTTTAAAGACTTAGAAATTCTTCGCTGCTGCTCCTTGATTTCAGTGTCCTTTAAGGCATTTATAATTTCATCATTATGAGAATTTAAAGTCTCCATAATGGCTGGTTTTGATGGACCCGAAACAAAAATACCCGTTTGCGGCTTCGCAAAAGTATCGGTTACCACTTCAAAGCTTGGCGAAGAGGATTTCTCTATTTTTAAAAAAGTTCTATTATTCTGTACAAAACCAGAAAATGCCTTAGGTGGAATTTGATTCATATCAAACAAAGGCTCTTGCTGCGGTAAACCATCTACGGGAGAAGCTAAATTTTTTCGTAAAGTCTCACCAATTTCTCCTTCCCATAAATCGTTATCTATAATGATAGAAAGATTATTTAATCTTCCGTTAGAGTCGCTTAAATTATTTTTTTCATTGGATTGGTCGTCGCAAGAAGTAACTAAAATTCCGATAAGGAATAGATAGAAAAAGTTTTTCATCGTGGTTAGCTTATGGTTTGATGTAAATTTATCCGTTAGAAACTTTTAATTTCATTCCCGGTTTTAATCTACTACCACTAATACCATTCCACTTTTGAATATTTTTTACACTAACTCCCGAAAATTTTCTAGAAATGCTCCATAAAGAATCTCCTTGCTTCACTGTGTAGGTTTTCATAGATGAAGATTTTCCTTTGCTAGAAGTATTTACGCTTGCAGTAGTTACCGGTTTTCTAGGATAAATGCTTAATCGCTGTCCTACTTTTAATCGGTTACTACGCAATCCATTCCAACGTTTAATTTGACTAATTCCAACCCCATATTTGGAAGCAATTTTTCCTAAAAAATCTCCGCTTCTTACCTTATAACGTATTTTATCCTCTGCATTTACATAGGTAGGTAAAGATTTTTCTTCTTTCTCTTTTGCGATTTGATCCTCCACAAAATTGTAAATAAGATTCTCATTAGATACAAATACTCCAGCTTCCCTTAACGGAAGTCTTATGTAATACTCTTCATCCTCTTGGTAAGGAATAATATCAATCTTATAACTTGGATTTAAAAAACTCAACAACTCTTTGTCTACGCCAGTAACCGTTGCAATTTGATCAAATTTGATAAGTTTCTTTACTTTAATCGTGTCGGTTTCAAAATAGGTAATTTCTGGTCGGTATGGTTTAAAGCCGTGTTCTTCGGCATACTCAAACATATACATAGTAGCGATAAATGCAGGCACATAGCCTGCGGTTTCTCTAGGTAAATAGTTTCTTAATTCCCAATAGTTTGTATTTCCGCCGCTTCTACGAATGGCTTTGGCCACATTTCCTGGACCTGAGTTATACGAAGCCAATGCCAAATCCCAATCTCCAAAAGTTTTATAAAGATTGGCCAAATATTGACACGCCGCCTCTGTAGATAGTACAGGATCCATACGCTCATCTACGTAACTACTCACATCTAAACCATGCATTTTCCCCGTAGCGAACATAAATTGCCACAAACCAGTAGCTCCTACTCTAGATTTTGCTCTAGGATTTAAAGCCGATTCAACAATGGCTAGATATTTCATCTCTAAGGGAATGTCGTATTTATCTAACTTCTCCTCAAAAAGCGGAAAGTAATACTGACTCAATGAAAGCAGCCGTTCTACCGACTCTTTTCTTCGTTTAATATAATAGTTAATCACACTTTCTAAAGATGGATTATATTCTACATTAAATGGTGTTTTGGCATTAATTCTTGCCAATCTCGCCTTCAAGGTATCTGTAGATACTACTTTGTAATTCACAGAATCTAAATCTGCCACCATCAAGACCGACTCATTCATGGTTTCATAAAGATCTGAATTAAGAAGCTTAGCTTTCCATAAAGAATCTACTTCTCTAGCAGACTGATAATCTCCCAAAAATATCTGAGTAGAGTCTTTTTGAATACTCGGCATAGGTTGAACCGAAGCAAAACCAGGAACCACCCGCTTTACTAATTGCTTTGTATCGTTCGCTTCCAAAACCTGTTTCTCAGGAATAGAATCTTTCTCTTTTATGGGCTGTCCTTGAGCAAACCCTGCAAAAGAAGTGATTAAAAATGCAACTGCCAATATCTTATTCATACGTGTAGTTTTCTATAATTTCATCAAAAATTGTTCCTTATACCAATTTGACAGCATAATGTCGACATAAGAAACAGGTTAGATATAACATCATCTGTTCGGTTTGGTATTAGCTGTTTTTTATGGCTTCAATACCAGGTAAAGACTTTCCTTCTAACATTTCTAACATCGCGCCTCCTCCTGTAGAAACATAACTTACTTTATCTTCAAAACCAAACTGTTTTACCGCAGCAACGCTATCGCCTCCTCCAACTAACGAAAAAGCACCAGCTTTTGTTGCTTTGGTAATCGCATTTCCTAAAGCGATGGTTCCTTTAGCAAAATTAGACATTTCAAAAACTCCTAATGGTCCATTCCATAATATAATTTTAGATTTCGCAATCACTTCAGCAAATATTTTATTAGTTTTTTCACCCACATCTAATCCCATCCAGCCTTCTGGGATTTGGTCTATTTTTTCAGTTTTAAAGTTGGCATCATTAGAGAACGCATCGGCTATAACCGCATCTACAGGTAAATGAACTTCTACATTTTTGGCTTTGGCTTGTTTTAAGATGTCTAGCGCCAATTCTAATTTATCATCTTCTACTAAAGAATCTCCCACACTTCCGCCTCGAGCTTTAATAAAAGTAAACGTCATTCCGCCGCCAATAATTAAATGATCTATTTTATCTAAAATATTTTCAATCACCGTAATTTTAGAAGACACTTTTGCTCCACCTAAAATCGCTGTTACTGGTTTTTCGTTAGAGTTAAACACCTTATCAATACTTTCTATTTCTTTGGCAAGTAAATATCCAAAGCATTTATCTTCAAAATAATTAGCCACTACCGTGGTAGAAGCATGCGCTCTATGTGCCGTTCCAAAAGCATCGTTTACATAAATATCTCCATGCTTTGATAAAGCTTCGGCGAAAGTCTCATCTCCTTTTTTCTCTTCGTCGTGAAACCTAAGGTTTTCTAGCAAAAGAATCTCTCCGTTGCTTAAATTTTTAGAGGCGTCCGAAGCTTTATCGCCTATGCAATTCTCCGTAAATTTTACTTGAACACCAATAACCTCAGACACTTTATTTACAATATGCTTCAAAGAATATTTGTCTTCTTTGCCAGAAGGTCTCCCCAAATGCGACATTAAAACCACACTCCCTCCATCTTCTAAAATCTTGGTAATGGTTTTTTTAGCCGATTGGATTCGGGTCGCATCGGTTACCTCAAATTTGTCATTGAGAGGAACATTAAAATCTACGCGCACAAGGGCTTTTTTATCTTTAAAATTATAGTCGTTAAGTGTTTTCATGAAAAGTTTTTTTCAAAGTTAAATATTTCTCACATTTGGAGGTAGCAAGCTCTAAAATAAATTAATTTTTGGTTAATTTCGCTCTTCTATGTTATTTTCAGAAATTTTAGGATTAGAGCACATTAAAAAGCACCTTAGCACGAGCGTAGATCGTGGCAGAATACCGCATGCTCAACTTTTTGTAGGAAAAAACGGAAGCGGAACCTTGCCTATGGCGATCGCGTATGCACAACATGTATTGTGTTCTAAAAATGAACGCGAAGAAGCTTGTCTAACTGCTTTTAAAAAACTTGCGCATCCCGATTTACATTTTACCTATCCTGTAGCCAATAATGACAGGGTAAAGAAAAATGCTACTGCGGAAGATTTTACAGGAGAATGGAGAGATTTTGTTTTAGATTCTCCCTACGGAAGTGTTTTTGACTGGTATCAATGTTTAGGAATTGAAAATAAACAAGGAAACATTAGTGTAAGAGATGCTCAAAATGTCTTGAAAACGTTGAGTTTAAAATCTTACGAAGGTGGTTATAAAATAATGATTATTTGGGAAGCCGATAAACTAAACACTTCTGCCTCCAACAAGCTCTTAAAACTCATTGAAGAGCCGCCAAATAATACCATCTTTATTCTAATTACTGAAAATGAAGAGCAGATTTTACAAACTATACGCTCTCGTTGCCAAGCTTTGCATTTTCCGCCATTAGGAGAAAAAGTGATTGCTACCGCTTTAGAGAAAAAGGGAATTGCTGCAGCAGAAGCTTTAAAAATTGCCCATAAATCTGACGGAAGCTATACGCAAGCTTTAAGCATGCTCGAGCAGCATGAAAGTGAAGCTATTTTTGAAACTTGGTTTATTACTTGGGTGCGATCTGCTTTTAGAGCTAAAGGAAACAAAGCTGCTATTAAAGACATCTTGCAGTGGAGTGAAGATATTGCAGCTACAGGTAGAGAGACGCAAAAAAGATTTTTACACTACTGCTTAGACTTTTTTAGGCAAGCCATGTTGTATAATTATAACAGCCAGTCATTAGTATATCTAGAACCTGATACGCCAGGATTTGAGCTAAGAAAATTTGCACCTTTTGTACATGGAAGCAATATGATTCAAATTACCGAAGAGATAGAAAAGGCAATTTACCATATTGAACGGAATGTAAATTCTAAAATCACCTTAGCAGATTTATCTATTAAGCTTACCCGATTACTACATCAAAAGGAATAAATTCTTTAAATTATCGGATCCAATTCATGAATGTGAGATGGAGCGCAGACGATATCTCTCTTCGAAATGGTTTGAGGTTGATTTAAAACTCAGTTTCGAGAAACATCATAAAAAAAGCCCGCTTAATAGCGCGCTTTTCAAAGTATTTTATGAAAGGATCTTATTTAACCGATTCATTTAAAGCTTTTAAAACTTCATCTGTAATGTCCTTTCCTTCTTTAGCGAACATAATGTTAGCCGACTCGTTAGATCCAAAAATATAAGTGTATCCATTCTTTTCACCGTAATCTGCAACAAAATCTTTTACAGTGGTAATTAAAGAATCAATAACCACATCGCTTTCTTCTCTTAATTGGTTGCTTTGCATTTGCTGCTGACGTTGTAATTGTTGTTGTTTTTGCATCAACATAGACTCTTTCTCTTGCTTTTGAGCATCAGACATAGAAGTAGATTGCTCTTGGTAAGCTTGTACTTCTTTTTGAAACTGCATCGCAACGGAATCCAATTCTTTTTTAAGCTTATCAGATTTTTTGGTAAACCTTGCTTCCGTAGATTTCATTTCTTTAAAATCTTGAATCAATTTGGTATTATTTACGTAAGCCGTTTTTTCTTGGTTACAAGATGATAATACTACAGCTCCGAAAACTAAAAGGATGATTTTCTTCATTTTCATTCTATTAAAATTTTTTGCTAAAGTAATAAGTATTCTAGAAACATCAGCGGAAAAATTGCGTATATTTAAAAACTATGCCTCATAAATTTTTGATAAATAATATCTATATAAAATTACTCCAATTTAAACGTTTTAAGCTAAATTCTAATAAATTTAGTTACAAAAGTACTTTGATTCTCTAAAAGTTGCTTACACGCCTTCATTTTAGCTTTTTGAATGTATAAATGAGAGAAGAATGATTTTTGGCGGAATTTGCATTCATATTACTTTTTAAACCTATATAAAATGCTTTGAGAGGATTCTTAGACTTATTCTTATATTTTTCAGAAAGTAAACTTACATAAAAAGAATCAAAGTTTAAAGGTTTTACTTCTTTTAACTCAATCTCATGTTCTTTAAAAATTCGTGTGATTCCTCTTTTAGAAAAATGCCATAAATGTCGAGGCACATCATAAGCCGCCCAATACTCTTTATAATATTGAGCATCGTAGCTCTCAAAATTAGGAACCGCAATCACCAATACTCCGTTAGGTTGAAGTAATTTCCTTAATTGCTGAATTTGTTCTTCTAGATTAGGCACATGTTCTAACACATGCCATAGAGTAATTACATCAAAATATTGATTCTTTACCGCAGCTAAATCTTCAAATAAATTAATGCCTTTAGCCTTTGCTAATTTTCTAGCCTTTTCATTAGGCTCTACTCCACTTACCTTCCAATTCTTCTGCGAAATAAAATGTAGGAAATCCCCAGTTCCCGCTCCTACATCTAAAAGTGTTTTTTCTTCCGTAGAAAAAGAATTAATGAGTTGAAGCTTTTTGGAAAGCATCCTTTTTTTTACCCACTGATAAGCTTTATCAAATAATCTTTTGGAAGCATCCGTATGAGAAATGTAATCTTCGCTCTCGTAATAATTAGGTAATTCTTCTAGTGAAGGCTGCGGAGTTGTAATTAGGATATCTTGATGTTTATTCCAAATCAGTTCAAAAGTTTCACCAGAAACACTATGATCCTTGCACGTTAAATAAACTGCTTTACTTTTTTGCATTTCTTAGTTTAAATAATGTTTATACTTCAAAAGTTTGTTAATAATGGCTTTACTTCTCATACTAGAACCTGCTAGAACATCATTCCCTTCTTTATCGGTGACCTGAATATGTACAAAATAATAATATGTAGTATCTGGATTTGGATCTTCGTCTTTATTCAGATTTTCATTATCGGTTTTTAAAGACTCCCTAATGATATAACCAAGTAAATTTACCATTACATCTTTATCCCTAGAAGTAATTATAAGAACGTTTAATTCTTCATCAGGATACAGTTGATCTGTTGTAAAATTAAACGGCATATAAGATGTATCTAACCTGAAGAACGAGATCGATTTTTTCTCAAAATCTTTTTTATTCCCAGGATATTCAAACACAAATTTAGACGCGGTTTCCTCCTTATTCTGAATTAATTCATAGGCATCAATCTTCTTCGCTCTATGGGTATAAAAACAAGATTGCAATAAGAATGAGATTCCGAAAAGAACTAAAAAATTTTTTATCATATCCTCATGTTCCACGTGGAACATTTCTAATTATCTGCCCAAATAAACCAATAATACCGAAATATCTGCTGGACTCACCCCGCTTACTCTAGACGCTTGAGAAACGGTAGTAGGTTGAATTTTATTTAACTTCTCTCGCGCCTCCATAGACATGGATTGAATTGGAGAGTAATCAAAATTAGCAGGAATCTTCAAATTCTCTAAACGATGAAGCTTATCCGCGTTATTCTTTTCCTTATTAATATACCCCGAATATTTCACCTGAATTTCGGCTTGTTCTAATACCTCTTCATCCAATTGATGTTCTTGCACATAATTTTCTACAGCTTCAAATTTTCTAACATCTTGCATAGAGATATTAGGACGAGCAAACAATTTAAACATTTTGCCGCTTTGTTTTACTGGAGCAGAATTATTACGTTTTAACACAGGATTTGCTTCTTCTGGAGTAACACTGGTTTGTTTAAAAAAGTCGACAAAATTTAAAGAAGCTTCTTTCTTCTCTTTCATTCGATTTAATCTATTTTCTCCTGCCAATCCAATTTGATAAGATTTTTCCGTTAAACGGAAGTCGGCATTATCTTGTCTTAACAAGGTGCGGTATTCTGCACGCGAGGTAAACATACGATAAGGCTCTTCTGTACCTTTAGTAATTAAATCATCGATAAGAACGCCTATATAAGCCTCGTCACGTTGCAAAGTAAATTCTTCTCGTTCTTGTACTTTTAAAGCCGCATTGATGCCTGCCATTAAACCTTGCGAAGCGGCTTCTTCATAACCTGTGGTACCGTTAATCTGTCCTGCAAAATAAAGGCCGTTAACTAATTTGGTTTCTAGAGTATGTCTTAGTTGTGTTGGCGGAAAATAATCGTATTCTATAGCATAACCCGGTCTAAAAAATTTCACCTTTTCAAATCCTTCTACAGATTTTAATGCGTTGTATTGCACATCTTCTGGTAAGCTAGTAGAGAAACCATTCACATAGTATTCTACGGTATTCCAACCTTCTGGTTCTACAAAGAGTTGGTGACGGTCTTTATCAGCAAAGCGATTAATCTTATCTTCTATACTTGGGCAGTATCGAGGTCCTACACTTTCAATTCTTCCATTAAACATGGGAGAGCGATCAAAACCTTCTCGCAACACATCGTGCACCAATGTCGAGGTGTACGTCATATGGCAAGAGCGTTGTTTTTCTAATGGTTTCGTAATATCTAAATAAGAAAATTTCGCAGGAATTTCATCTCCGGGTTGTTCAATCATTTTAGAAAAATCTAAAGAACGACCATCTACTCTTGGTGGCGTTCCTGTTTTCATTCTTCCAGATTCAAAACCCATTTCAATTAAATCGGCTGTTATTCCTGTGGCGGCTCTTTCTCCTGCTCTTCCCCCACCAAAGTTTTTATCACCAATATGAATCAATCCATTTAAAAAAGTACCGTTGGTAAGAATAACAGATTTAGATTTTATTTCGATACCTAAAGAAGTTTTCACTCCTTTAATTTCGTCTTTCTCTATAATCAATCCAGAAACCATTTCTTGATAGAAATCTAGATTCGGAGTTTTTTCTAACATCAATCGCCAATCTTCAGCAAAACGCATGCGGTCACTTTGTACACGCGGACTCCACATGGCGGGTCCTTTACTTTTATTCAGCATTTTAAACTGAATGGCGCTGGTATCACTTACGATTCCGCTATAACCTCCCAAAGCATCAATTTCTCGAACAATCTGCCCTTTGGCAATTCCGCCCATAGCGGGATTACAAGACATTTGAGCAATATTTTGGAGACTCATGGTAATCAATAAAGTCTTGCTTCCCATATTTGCAGCAGCAGCAGCAGCCTCGCTACCTGCGTGGCCCCCTCCCACAACAATTACATCATATTCTTCTAAAAACATAGGTGTTTTTTCTATTGTTCCACGTGGAACATTTTCATTTTTTCATTCTCTTTCTTCCTCATCAGCGCTTCTTCCTGTGGTGTTTTGTCATTAAAACCACACAAATGAAGAACCCCATGACTCATCACTCGTCGCAGTTCATCATCAAAACTTACATTAAAATCTTTGGCATTCTCAGCAAGTCGCTCGGTAGAAATGTAAATATCACTATTAATTTGTTTCCCCATATTATAGTTAAACGTAATGATATCGGTAAGCGTATCGTGATCCAAATAGTCTTTATTAAGTTTTAATAAATAATCGTCATCACAAAATATATAACTGATTTCTCCTTCTGAAAAACCTTCTGATGCTATTATATGAGAAATCCACTTTTCGTAATCTATTTCTTCTGATAAAATAAAATCATTTTCGCTAAAAAACTGAATCATTCTTTTTGGGTAAAGTATTCTTTTACAATCTCTTGATAATTTTTTTGCAAAGGTAAGGCTTGTCTATTTAATATTTCAGTAGTATTAAAATAATCTTTAGCGGTTGTTTTAAGGCTATTAGCGTCATTACTAAAATCCTTATCATTGGTTTCAGAAGTTCTTTTTTGTTCTTCTCCTTGCTGAAGCAAAGCTTGTTCCATCTCTAATAAACGGTGTTCTATTTGTTTCATTTTAGAGCCGGTATTTTTTGTAACACCTTTGGTAAGCAATTCATCTTCTATCTGTTCCATTGCCCGAGATAGTCGTTTGGCTTCTGACCCCAAATTTTGTTGTTTAATCATGTCATTTAATTGCATACGTAGAAATTGCTGTTCTTTAAAGATTTCAAATAATTCTTTACTCATCTTTTCAGAATCTCCGTCGCCTCCACTTTCTCCATTCTTACCTTCACCATCAGGTTTCCCTTGCCCCGGTTGTTGTCCATTTTCACCTTGTTCACCTTCCTTTCCTTCGCCAGGTTTTTTACCACCTTCTCCTTTCTTGCCTTCACCTGGTTTCTTTCCTTTTTCTCCAGCTTTCTCTCCTAATTCTCCTTGTTTCTTGATAATATCCTTAAGTTGAAAACCTGCTCCTTGTCCTTGTCCTTCCTTTCCATTACCAGAAGAACCTTGTCCTTCACCTTGAGCATTCATTTGCATTTGCATTTGCTCTAAACTTTCATTCAGCATATTCGCTAAGTCATTGGCGCCTTTAAATACATACTGCTGACTAGCAACTCCTCTCGCAATTTTATTATCTGCAAAGCGCTCTAAAGCTTTGTCGATATTGAAATTGATATCGGTAATCACTGAAGTAATATTTTCTGAAATCATAGGATTTCTAGAAGCTAAACCAAATAAACTGTCGTCTACATGTTTAAAGTTTTCTTTTAAGGTTTGTTGCTGCTTTAGGTTACGCACGTATCGCGGACTGTTATCATTCAGTTTCTCAAATTGAAGCATAAGCTCTTCTTGTTCAAAAGAAAAACTCATGAGGTTTTCTAAAATTTGACGCAGCATTTCAGCATCTTCTTGCATTTGTTCTTGTCCGCCTTTCGCCATAGCAGATTGCATTTTTTTAGACATCTGCTTCATCTTTTCCGCGGCAGATTGTTGTTTTTTCTGAGCAGATTTTTTGGATGGAGCACTTTCTTCACTTTCCGCTTTTTCACTTTTTTCTAGATCCTCTTTGGCATCATCTTGATCTTTCTTTACAGCATCTTCTTGAGTTTCTTCCCTAGGAATATCCATAGGGCTTTTTAGCTTTTGGTTCTCCTTTTCAAGTTCGTCCATTTGCTTTTGAATATCTTCAAAATCCTTATTGAGTTCTTCTTGGGCTTCAGCGGTATTGTCTTTTTCTTCTAAGCTTAATTTCTCCTGCTCTTTCGCGAGTTCTTGCAAATCAGAAGCAATTTTTTCGGCTTTTTGCTCTACATAATAACGTTTGGTAAGCTCTAATAGTTGTTCTAAAGATTTTTGTTGCGTGGTATTGCGTTTAGACAAGTCTTCCATCTTCTTATGCAAATCTTCCTTGTCTAATTTATCTTGGTATTTTTCTAATTCTTCTAGAAGCTGGTCGTTCTTTTCTATCTGTTTTTGACTCTTCTCCAAGCGTTTTTCCAATTCTTTTTTTAAAGGGTCATTCGTCTTCAACTCTTCCAGATTTTGCTTCATCTTCTCTGTGTAGGACTTCATCAATTCATCTTGCCTACGCTGGCGCTCAGTAAAATTTCTAAGCTTTTCTTTATCTTGGTAATTAAGCTGTTTTTTTTCCCGCTGAGATTGATCTAACTGCTTTAATTGCTTGCTTTGCTCTTTCATTTCTTGCAAAGACTCACTCATGCCTTGCATTGCATTCTGTTGGTTTTCTAAGTTTCTTTCCTGTTCCTCTTTATTAGTAAGTAATTGATAACCAAATACTTCACTTTTTTTAGATTTATACTTGTGAAACGCATCATTATCTGTCACTAAGAAGTAAAACTCATAGGGAACTCCTTTTTCTAAATCCAAATCATTCGGAAATTGATAAAAGAATTCGGCATAATCCTTTCCGTTAAACGGAAGTTTTTTAGTCTTGATATCCTTGCGATCTTTAACTGGATAATACACAATTTGAAGGTTGGTAATCGCGTGGTCATCGGTAATCACACCTTTAAAATAATGAATAGCTGCTTGTGTAGAATCTTCCTTTTTTTCTACCTGAATACTAGGGAATTGATCTTTAATTACTTTTAAGGAATAATACAGCTTCTCATAGTCTTTTAAGGAAGCATTTGAAGTTACCACCGCATAATCTGCTGAGTTATAGATGCTTTTTTCCAATAAGAACCGATTGTCTTGCTTTTTAAAAGCATACAAACTATCCAAGCCATCTAGTTTCACTTCATCGGTAGCATTGGTCGAAAGCTCCCACTTTACTTTGGTTCCTTCAGGAATCGTGGCATTTCCGGTTCCTTCCACCACTTCGTCGGGTTGATTGATGTATGCAGGATAATCCAAATACATTTTAAAATCTACTAGTGTTGGCACTGGCATTACTTCAATTTGATACGGTCTAGAGGTAACCTCGTTAGAACTTAGGTAAAAATTGGTGTTGTTTTTAATCCGTGTAAACGTGTATTCAAAAACTCCCAGTGCCACTTCTTTAAGGACAAATTCTTTCTCGTTGATATGTATTTTTGCCGTTTCCGGAATTACTTTTCCTTCCGTAGTAATTTTTAGGGTGATTTGATCATTTTCTTTCACCTGAAGTTTGCTTTCATCCAACTTAAAAGCAAAAGCTGCGGGCGGTTCATACTCGGTATCATAATTCACTACGCGGGCATAACTATCTGAAAACATTTGTTCATTTCCTGAAATATAAATCGCTAAAAATATGGCTAGTGGAATAATCGCATATTTAAGATAACCTACATTACTTTTAAAATTAATGGCTGTAGTAAAAGGTACAGGTTGCAATTCTTTAGATTTCTGCTCAATACTGGCCAACAAAAGGTCTGAATCTTGTAAATGCTTTTCCTTTTGTAATTGAAGAACATTTAAAAGCTTGTCATCTACCTGCGGAAAATGTTTCCCGATCATGTGTGAAGCCTCTTCGTGACTTATTCCACGAGAAAGCTTGAACAATTTACTTAAAGGAATAATAATAAATTTAATAAATAAGGCCACCTCTACTCCAATAAACAACCAAAAAAGAATACTTCGGCTTAAAGAGCTAAGCCATAGAAAATATTCTAAAAAGACGGTCATTAAAAAGTAAAGCAATCCTATTGCAAAAAATAAAATAACTCCTTTTAAAAGTTCGTTGATGTAGAACTTTCTAATAAAGCCTTCTAATTTTTGTTGAATATGCTGGTAGTTGTTCATAATATTTAACTCCTTCTTCTATAACCCCTAAAAATACATAATTTACTTTAGCTACGCTATTAAAATAAAAAAGCTACGAAATCACTCGCTTTTTGTGCTTTATGAATGGATGAAACACTCACTAAAACACCAAATACTAGGCATAGACTATTGGTTTACTTCTAAAGAACATAGTATATTTGCTAAAAAAATAATCATGGCACAAAAAGTAAGAGTACGATTTGCTCCAAGTCCCACAGGACCATTACATATTGGTGGTGTAAGAACTGCACTTTTTAACTATTTATTTGCGAAGAAACACGGCGGAGATTTTATCTTACGTATAGAAGATACAGACCAAACTCGTTATGTAGAAGGAGCCGAAGATTATGTAAAAGAATCCCTTGCTTGGTGCAACATCCCTTATGATGAAGGACCAGGGAAAGAAAAAGACTGCGGACCTTACCGTCAAAGTGAGCGCAAAGATCTTTATAAAAATTATGCGCAGAAGCTTATTGATAGTGGAAATGCATATTATGCTTTTGACTCTGCAGAGGAGTTAGATGCGCATAGGAAAGAGCATGAATCTCAGAGAAAAACCTTTATCTATAACTGGCATAATCGCCTAAAATTAAACAATTCTCTTTTGCTTAGCGCGGAAGAAGTGCAACAAAAAATGAATGCTGGAAAGGCTTATGTAGTTCGATTTAAATCTCCTTCTTCTCAAATTTTGCATATGAGTGATATGATTAGAGGCGGAATTCAAATAGATACCAGTGTCTTGGATGATAAAGTACTTTTTAAAAGCGACGGAATGCCAACGTATCACTTGGCCAATATTGTAGACGATCATTTAATGGAAATAAGCCACGTAATTCGTGGAGAAGAATGGTTGCCTTCTATGCCATTACACGTATTATTATATGAAGCTTTTGGTTGGGAAGCGCCTAAATTTGCTCATTTACCACTTATTCTAAAACCTACAGGAAAAGGTAAATTGAGTAAACGTGACGGCGATAAGTTAGGCTTTCCAGTGTTTCCTTTACAGTGGAAAGATCCAAAAACTGGAGCTATAGCTTCAGGATATCGCGAGGATGGTTATTTACCCGAAACTTTGGTGAATATGCTTGCCTTTTTAGGTTGGAACGCCGGAGAAGGTTCAGAAAAAGAAATGTATTCTTTAGACGAATTAATTGAAGCTTTTAGTTTGGAACACGTGTCTAAATCGGGTTCTAAATTTGATCCTGAAAAAACCAAATGGTTTCAGCATCAATATTTGCAGCTAGAGAATAATTCAGCTTTAGCTAAAGAATATAGTGAAATTTTAAAAGAAAAAGGCCTTACTCCCCCACAAGAAGATGTTATAGAAGTGGTAGCTACCATCAAAGAAAGAGCCACATTTGTGAGTGATTTTTGGGAGTTGAGCAGTTTCTATTTTGTAGCGCCCACAAATTTTGACGCCAAAGCCTATAAAAAAGCTTGGAAAGAAGACACTTCTGCCATTATGAGACAGGTAATTCAGCAATTAGAATCTGTTTCCAATTTTTCTCAAGAAAAGGTTCAAGACGAACTTAAATCTTGGATTACTTCTCAAGAGATAGGTTTTGGAAAAGTGATGCAACCGCTAAGACTTTCGTTGGTTGGGGCTATGAAAGGACCAGATTTATTTCATATTATATCTTTTATAGGAAAAGAAGAAACCATCAAAAGAATTGAGTTTGCCATCTCGCAAGCTTAAAGTTTTCACCTACAATATTCCTTTCATTAAACGAGTTCTATTAAAAGTTAACTAATACCAAAGTAGTAATGAAATGCCGTATTAAACCTCGTTCATTTTTCGTTATATTTTCTTACTCATAGTTTCCGTAGCTAAGGCTATGCAAACTAATCGGAGCGTCATATAACAAAAAAGCAACTTCGCTTTATTTGCGACATTTCAAAACTAATTTGGTATAAAACATCTCGTTATGAAAGGAATTTTTTTTGTGTTCTAGTCTTTTATCAACGAGCCAAACGATTAATTAGTTGACACTATTTTAAAATTGGTACAAGCATAAATACTTATTGATAGATCTTTAAAATAATAGTTATTTTCTTCCTTTTATTACAAATTAAGAAATTCACTTCGGAATAGTATTTCAAAAAACTATAAAATTAGTTTATAAATGGGATAGTTAAAAAATTAACAATTATCTTTAGAGCATAATTCATTTTAATTTCAACAAATTTATGGCACCATTTTTATTAGGTATTGTGATTTTCCTTGGCTTAATCATCATTCTTACAGGGATATTTACAGTCAAGCAACAAACAGCTGCTGTGGTAGAACGCTTTGGGAAATTCTTAAGCATCAGGCATTCGGGTTTACAGTTTAAGATTCCGATTTTTGATAAGATTGCGGGAAGAATCAACTTAAAAATTCAGCAATTAGATGTAATTGTAGAAACGAAAACGAAGGATGATGTATTTGTTCATTTAAAGATTTCGGTACAATTTCAGGTGATTAAAGATAAAGTTTATGATGCATTTTATAAGCTAGAAAATCCGCAGAATCAGATTACATCTTATGTATTTGATGTAGTACGTGCAGAAGTGCCTAAAATGAAGCTAGACGACGTTTTTGAACGTAAAGATGATATTGCAATCGCCGTTAAAGAAGAACTAAACGATGCGATGAGTGATTATGGGTATGACATTATTAAGACTTTGGTGACTGATATTGATCCCGATGTAAAGGTAAAAGAAGCGATGAACCGTATTAATGCTTCTGAAAGAGAAAAAGTAGCTGCAGAATATGAAGCCGAAGCAGACCGAATTAAAATTGTAGCCAAAGCTAGAGCTGAAGCAGAAAGCAAGCGTTTACAAGGACAAGGTATTGCAGACCAGCGTAGAGAAATTGCACGTGGTTTGGAAGAATCTGTAGATGTACTTAACAATGTTGGTATTAACTCACAAGAGGCATCGGCATTGATTGTCGTTACGCAGCATTACGATACTTTACAGTCTATTGGTAGCGAAACGGATACTAACTTAATTTTACTCCCTAATTCTCCACAAGCTGGAAGCGATATGCTTAATAATATGATTGCCTCCTTTTCTGCATCCAATCAAATTGGAGAAAAGATGAAAGAGCGTAATAAAGCGAAAGGAATAGTAAATAAGAAAGATAAAAATTATAGAAAACCCTCAGAGGAAAATCCAGACCATCTAGAATTTTAAATCAAAAAAAAATCCTGAGTTTGTCACTCAGGATTTTTTTATCTTTTCAATACATTGGGTTTACTAGAGCCTAAAATTTTACCTACTGCTTTCAAAATAAAAGCTTTCTTAGCAATAGAACTTACAATCCCGCTAACGATAGATATTGGAGATAAATCTTCTTTAATATCCTCCACGTTAATCTTCATTTTCTCTTTGTTAATCTCCGTTTGAAGTTTTAAAATCTTCAAATCGTGATCTACTTCTTCGTAAGAGTTGTAAATTTTCATATTCTAGTTTTTGTAAGATTCATCCTTTTTTACCACAATTTCATTCTCATGATCATTAAAAGCAGATTTGGACATTTTTCTCAAAAGTAATTTGCTAAAAAATGCTTTTCCAAAAATTAGCATCAATAAAAATAATAAAAAATAAACACCACTTATAATAAAGAAACCATAACTAAGACTGCCTAAGCTCTTTCCTATTAATATAGAAAAACCAACAGAGATGAAAGCTAAGAATAATATAAAAATCGCTCCTAGTATTAAAACGCTAGCAACGGAAGCTGATATCTTCGTTGTCTTTTTAAATATATCTAACTTATAATAATCAATAGTACTACTTACGTACTCTTGAAAATTTTCATTAAGCTCATCAATATGGTTGGTTAGGTTGTTTAGAGACATAGGGTTTATTTAGCTAAGTGCATTTTTCGTCTTAGATTTCATTTCATCTACCTTACTTTCTGCATGAAATTTGGCATTTTTTGCTCTTAATTCTTCTAATTTCCCTTCCATCGCAGAAAGAATATCATCTGCCTTATAGCTTGCAGAAGATAAAGTCTCTTCTAATTTAGATTCAAAATTATACTTTGCGCTTTTTGCAGATTCACTCAAATGTTTACTTGTTTCATTCACTTGCCTGTCTAATCTGTTCTTTGCTTTTTTAGCTTCTTTGCTAAGTTTCTTCCTTGTATCTTCTCCCTTTTCTGGAGCATATAAAAGTCCTACTCCTGCGCCAATTGCTGCACCTGTAATTAAGGCTAAAAGCGTGTTTCCTGTATTTGCCATTTTTGTAATTATTGGTTAATATTAGTAATTTATCAAATATATGTAAGTAAAATACTTTTAGCTGTTAATAACCGGTTAATATACGAACTTAGAATCCTAAAATATTCTTAATTAGATTTTTTCGACCAAGAATCACGTAATCCAACCGTTCTGTTAAAAACTGGCTTTTCAACACTCGTAGATCGATCTGCACAAAAATAACCTATACGCTGAAATTGAAAATGTTCTAATTCTTTCGCATTTTTTAAACTAGGCTCTACAAAACCTACTATAGTTTGTAAAGAATCTGGATTAATAAAATCTATAAAATCTTTTTCTTTATCGGCATCTGGTGATTCTACCGTAAATAAACGATCGTATAATCTCACCTCTGCTTTTATGGCGTGCGCAATAGAAACCCAATGCAAGGTTCCTTTTACTTTACGCTTAGATTCTTCTGTATCGCTGCCACTTTTACTTTTAGGATCGTAGGTACAATGAACCTCTACAATATTTCCATCATCATCTTTTACAACAGATTCTCCTTTAATGATATACGCATTTTTTAAACGTACTTCTTTCCCTAAGGTTAATCTAAAAAATTTACGATTAGCTTCTTCTTTAAAATCGGCCTGCTCAATATAAATTTCTTTAGAGAAAGGAACTTCTCTACTTCCTGCCGCTTCATCTTCTGGATTATTTTCTGCTTCCAGCCATTCTTCTGCTCCTTCTTCATAATTGGTAATTACTACTTTTAAAGGATCTAAAACTGCCATCACTCGGCTAGCGGTTTTATTCAAATCTTCACGCGCACAAAATTCTAAATGCGACATATCAATAACGTTTTCTCTTTTTCCCACACCAATCGTATCGGCGAATTTTTTGATAGAATTTGGGGTATAGCCTCTTCGGCGCAAGCCAGAAATGGTAGGCATCCTTGGATCATCCCAAGATTCTACCACCTTTTTTTCTACCAATTGAGCCAATTTACGTTTGCTCACCACAGTATGACTCAAATTACGACGTGCAAACTCTCGTTGTTTGGGTTGTAGTTGTTTTGGCTCACTTACTTTTTCTAAAAACCAATTGTATAATTCTCTATGCGGTAAAAATTCTAAGGTACAAAACGAGTGAGAAACGCTTTCTATAAAATCACTTTCCCCGTGTGCCCAATCGTACATTGGGTAGATTTTCCAATCTTCGTTTGTTCTATGATGCGCTTTATGCAACGTTCTATACATCACAGGATCTCGCATTAGCATATTACTAGAAGCCATATCTATTTTTGCTCTCAACACATGCGCTCCTTCTGCCGTTTCTCCATTTTTCATAGCTGCAAAGAGACTTAAATTCTCTTCTACAGAACGGTCTCTATACGGACTCGCACTTCCTGGCTGCGTTGGAGTTCCTTTTTGTTCGGCTATTTTTTCTGAAGCCTGACTGTCTACATAGGCATCTCCATTTTTAATCATTTCTACCGCCCAATCATACAGCTGCTGAAAATAATCTGAAGCATAACATTCTTTCTCCCACGTAAAACCTAGCCATTCCACATCGCGCTTAATCGCATCTACAAATTCTTGCTCTTCTTTAATGGGGTTCGTATCATCAAATCGTAAATTAACGGGCGCATTATAACGCAATCCTAATCCAAAATTTAGATTGATAGACGAAGCATGGCCTATATGTAAATAGCCATTAGGTTCTGGAGGAAAACGAAATTTAAGTTCCTCTCTTCCATACCCATTTTGAAGATCTTCTTCAATAATTTGCTCTATAAAATTCAGTGGTTTTTTTTCTTCTGTCATAACATATATTCAATAGGTACAAAGTTATTTAAAAAATTTGCTCTTTTGAGACTTTATAAATTAAATATGAATTGTAATTTTAGTAAAATAAAAGTCTATGAATGATATTCTCAAAATTATTCTTTTCTCGGGAATTTCTGGAATTACCATTTTTCTTGGCGGAATATTAGCAAAAATTTATTTAGCCAAATTTAAAAATTATAGGTATAAAGTAGAAATTAATCATTTTATTACCGCCTTTGGAGGCGGAATCATAGTTTCTGCATTAGCTTTAGTATTAATTCCTAAAGGTTTAGAAAATCTATCTGTATTGCCTACCAGTCTTTTATTTTTATTGGGTCCATTAGTTTTTTTTTCTAGACCGTTATTTAGCTCAAAAAGGCGGAAAAATGAGTCCGCTGTTAGCGATGTTAATGGATTTTGTTCCTGAAGCAATTGCACTAGGAGCTATATTTGCTACCGATACTCAAACTGGAACACTCTTAGCTATTTTTATAGGAATACAAAATTTACCAGAATCTTTTAATTCTTATCAAGACCTTACGGAAAGTGGTTTTAAAAGTCAAAAGGCCTTAATAATTCTATTTCTTTTAAGTTTCTCTGGAATTGTGGGCGCTCTTATTGGATATTTTTTCTTACAAAATCAACCCGAAATCACTTCTGGATTGATGTTGTTCGCCAGCGGCGGAATTCTTTATCTTATTTTTGAAGATATTGCACCTTCAGTTAAAATGGAAAAACAGTGGTTGCCTGCTTTTGGTGCAAATATTGGCTTTCTAATAGGAATTATAGGCGAAAAACTAATAGGTGGTTAAAAAGAATTATCTTTGTTTTTTACAATAGCTATATACCATGGGAAAAATAAAACTACATAACATTCGCGTATTTACCAACCACGGTTGTTTGGAGGAAGAAGGTAAAATTGGTAGCGAATACAGCGTAGATTTAACGGTAAAAGCTAATTTAAGTCCTTCTGCAGAAAGTGATGAACTTAAAGATACCGTAGATTATGTGCATCTTAACCAAGTGGTGAAAGAGGAAATGGCCATACGCTCAAAACTTTTAGAACATGTAGCAGAACGTATTTTAAAAAGAATTTTTAAAGAGGACGGTATAGTGAGTTTTGCCGAAGTTGAAGTCTCTAAAATCAATCCGCCTTTGGGAGGCGATGTAGAAAAAGTAACAATTATTTTATCTAAAGAAAGATAATTTGTTTCTTTTTCATAAAAATTGCTACCTTTGCAGTCCTTGTAAATATAAGGTGTCGTGGCCGAGTGGCTAGGCAGTGGTCTGCAACACCATCTACAGCGGTTCGAATCCGCTCGACACCTCAAAAAAAAAGCTCTTGAAATTTCAAGAGCTTTTTTGTTCAAAATACGTTTCATCTTTATTCCGTTTTTTCTGGTATAATATTCTCCATCTTATTCTCTAATTGTTCTAATTCTGATGGAAACAAACCTCTACTTATTAATATAAGACCAAAGACAATGATAAGAATACTTATGCCTTTTTTAAAAAGATAAATTCGTTTAGGGGTAAGTTTATGATTAAGCTTTTTAGCCAATAAGATCTTTAAAAGATCTATAACAAAATACGTTATCAAAACGGTACTAAAGAAAATTAGGAGTCGGTCTGGATTCATTTTTAACTGCGGACCAAAAACAATTATTAATCCCAGCCAAAATCCCAATACACCAATATTCACAAAGTTGAGCAAAAAACCTTTCACCATAAGACCAAAAACATCGCTTTTCTTAAGTTTTCTTACTTCTACAACTTCCTTTTTTTTAAGAGATTTTTTTTCCTTAACGTAGGTTATGGTACCATAGGTAGCTAAGATTGCACCACCAAAAATAAATAATGCAGGATCATCTTTAATACTGGTTAACAATTTGTTAGTGCTAAAATAAGCGATAGAAAGAAAAACAATATCAGCTATAATAACACCAAAATCAAAACACAAAGCCGCTCTAAATCCTTTGATAGCGGCAGTTTCTAATAAAACAAAAAATACAGGACCCAGAAGAAATGCTAAAAAAATTCCTAGAGGAATAGCTGCAAATATATCTTGAAGCATAAATGGTTTGTTCTATTTACAAAGATAGTAATTACAAACGATTAAGAACGCTTCCTAATTTTTCCTCCTAAACTGGTTTTCTTATCCAATTTTTTTGGATCACCGTAAACATCTATACTTCCGCCAGCAGTGACTTTGGCTTTGCAATAATCGCTCACAAAAATTTCTGCGTAACCACCAGCTTTCAAATTGGCCTCTGTGTTTTTGGAGTGCATTTCTTTACCTTCATATCCTCCACCGGTTCTTATCTCTACCAATTGCGAATCTACAGATCCTTCTGTCTCAATGCTGCCGCCAGTAACGGCTTTAATATCTAATTCTTTAAGATTGGCTACTGCATAAATTCTACCGCCTTCTTGAGCTCTTAAAATCAGTTTTTCACCTTTAAATTCTTTTAACTCGGCAAAAGAAGCTTCATTTACATCTACCGTATGTATGTCTTTGTAATATACTTTTACCTGCGTATTATTCTCGCTCCAAATATTGCTTAAAGAAAGTTTTATGTGCAATGTATTTCCTTTTACTTGGGCGGTGATTTCATCTTTATCAAACCCGCTAGCGATAATTTTATTTTCTGAAGACGGAATTAACACCGCTTCTATTTTATCAAAAATCTTTACTTCTTTAAAATCTTTTTCAATTTTTATTTCTTCTTGTGCTTTTACGCTAAATGCGGAAATTGCTACAACTACTAATAAAATTATTTTTTTCATGAGTTTATTTTTTTTGCGTTAGGGATAGCAACGGCAACCTTTTTTTGTATTTGGATACGTAGAAAATTAAACAAATGAGCAGAAGCTGTTTCAATTTAACTTCTATGCTTCAATCTACTTTACAAAAAAAGTTATAGTGTATAGCCCGCAGCTTTGGTAAAAGCTGAACGCCCAAATGATACTAGTTAAAGCTTTACTGCTCTACTTCTTTTTTACTTCCTACTAAATTAAAATCTAATTGTCTTTTTACTAAATCGGCATTTTTTACTGTAACATAAACCTCGTCTCCCAATTGGTAGACTTTGCCTGTTTTGCGGCCTTCAATGGCATAATTTTCTTGATCAAAATCAAAATGATCTCCTTCTATATCTTTAAGACGCACCATTCCTTCACATTTATTTTGTTCAATTTCTACATAGATTCCCCATTCGGTTACTCCAGAGATCACGCCCAAAAATTGTTCGTTCTCGTGGTCTTGCATAAATTTAACTTGCATGTATTTAATGGAATCCCGCTCTGCACTCACAGAGAAATTTTCCATATCACTACAATGCGCAGATTTTTCTTCATAATCTTCTACATTCGCTGAAGGTTTTTCGTCTAAATAACGTTGCAATAAACGGTGTACCATAACATCTGGATATCGGCGTATGGGCGAGGTAAAATGCGAGTAATAGTCGAATGCCAGTCCGTAATGTCCTATATTTTGAGTACTGTAATAGGCTTTACTCATGGTACGAATGGTAAGCGTGTCTACTAAATTTTGCTCTTTTTTACCTTGCACATCTTTCAATAAACCGTTTAAGGAATTAGAAATAGAATTTTTATCTTTTAGGTTGAGCGTGTGTCCAAATTTACCGACTAACTTTTCTAAAGCTGCCAATTTATCATCGTTAGGTTCATCGTGACAACGGTATACAAAAGTCTTTTTAGGCGTTTGTTTTCCTATAAATTCTGATACTTTTCTATTTGCCAGTAACATAAACTCTTCAATAAGCTTATTGGCTTCTTTTGCGGTTTTAAAGTAAACACCAATAGGATCGTTATTTTCATCCAAATTGAACTTCACCTCTACCTTATCAAAAGAAATAGCGCCATTTTTCATACGCTGTTTACGCATAATTTTGGCAAGTTTATTTAAACTTACTACTGCGTCTACAATTTCTGGCTTTGTGGTATATTTTTTATCTTGAATAGAAATATCTGCAGGAATATCTCCCGAGTTATTTTCTATCATAAACTGTGCTTCTTCGTAAGCAAAACGTGCGTCACTGTAAGTAACCGTTCTTCCAAACCATTGATCTTTCACCTTGGCGTTTTTATCAATTTCAAAAACCGCAGAAAAAGTATATTTTTCTTCGTTGGGTCTTAAAGAACAGGCATTGTTAGATAACACCTCTGGCAACATAGGTACTACGCGGTCTACCAAATAAATGGAAGTGGCACGCTCATAAGCTTCATCATCTAAAATACTGCCAGGTTGCACATAATGTGAAACATCTGCAATGTGGATTCCTACTTCGTAATTTCCGTTTTCTAAAGTTTTAAAACTTAAAGCATCATCAAAATCTTTAGCATCTTTAGGATCTATGGTAAAAGTTAAGGTATCGCGCATATCGCGACGTTTCTTAATTTCTTTTTCTTGGATGGAGGTATCTAATTGATTGGCAAAATCTTCTACTTCTTTAGGAAATTCTCTTGGAAGCCCATTTTCTGCTAAAATAGATTGCATTTCGGTTTCATGCTCCCCAGCTACTCCAAGTACTTCTATGATATTACCAATAGGAGAATCTGCTTTTTCTGGCCAATCTTTTAGCTTTACTAAAACCACCATACCATCATTTATATCTCCAATTTCTTCTTTTGGAATAAAGATATCTGTATACATTTTTGGACTTTGCATTTGTACAAATCCAAAGTTTTCGTGTACCTGCAGTTTCCCAACAAACTCGGTTTTACTACGTTTAATAATTTCTACAACTTCTCCTTCACTTTTACCTTTTCTTCGTCTTTTGTAAATGTAAATTTTCACAAGATCACCATCTAAAGCTTTATGCAAACTTTTGTGGGGAATATAAACGTCATCTTCTAATTCTTCTACAATAACATAACCATCTTTTCTAGTAGTCATATCGAGTTTACCCTCAAAATAATCGGTGTTTCCGTTAATCTGAAATTTTCCTCTATCAACTTCAGAAATTTGCTTTTTTCCAGCTAATTCTGATAACGCTTTTATAATCTGATTTCTACTATTAGCGTCATCTACATCTAATTTTGCCGCTACTTGCTTGTAATTAAAATTTTGAGAACTATTTTTTCTCAGTATGGTAAGTATACTTTTAGAAAGGTTTTTTAGTTTACCCCCTCTTTTTTTATTTTTTCTTTTTGTCATTTATTCATTTTATCTGGTCTAAAATTACAGTTATTAATTGAAATGACGTACATATCTGTTTAATGTTTTGTTAAGAATAGGTTATGAAAGAAGACTATAATAAATTTATATTGTCATTATTTTAATCTTTTCTGTTAAAATAAACTTAAAATAATAGTATCTTTGTTATTGAAACCCAACCACTAAGGTATTAGCATTTTAATTATGTATAATTCTAAAAAATTACTCATTTTTTTTATTATAATTTTTATAGTAGGTTTTTTATGTGTTGGTTTTTACATCAACACTGCATTTAATGCCTCTGCTAAAGAAAGTAATACGACCCAAACCAGTCCTCATTATCCCTAAGAATAATTTGGTTTAAATATTAATCTGCCCTTAAAAACTATTATTTGGTCAGATTTTCTTGTTTTATGATATGGTTATAGGGTTTACAACATCTTCAAAAATTATTATCTTCGGAAGTGATTTTCGCTTCTATTTATCCATACAATTCAATTCAATAATAGACTTAAAATGTTCTACCTGAGTTTATTTTTAAATGCTTTACGGAATAATTTTATCAAGCAGGAGTAAATATTACCAATTAAGTGGTCAGTATTTATTCGATAGTTAATATCAAATCATGTTTCTTGTTGCTGTCTGCCGCAGATAAGATCATACTAGACAGCGGCTCACTTAAACGTATCATTTTTTTTACGGGTAGGTATTTGTTTTTACTGAACCATACAGATTTTCTAAATCAATATTCCTATTTTTTTTGATTTAATTCTAAGGTTTGAATTTTCAGATATTCACAAATGTTATGAACATTATATATAATCATCTATTTTTCTTTTATAAATTTTAAAAAACAAATGATGTACATGATAGTATGTGTATAGCGGTAGAAAAATAAGAGAATAAACTTGCATTTGTATCTTTTGAAAACTACTTAACACAGATGTGAAGTAATTGTTAATACTAACTCCTTGAATTCTCTGTTTTTATACTTAATTGTTAACAATGGTGAATAGAGAAGTTAATAGCATATAGTTAATTCTATTTACAATTTTTTGATGTTGACAAGTGTGATTTGAATGCTGATAAGTTTTTTTAAAATAATAACAACTTCCCTAGGATTATTCAACATCATCATCCCTTGGAAATAAATAATGGAAAAGCAAATTTTACTTGTAAAAAGTAACCGCCACTTATGCACAATTGGTGGTTAATAGTAAAGAACTCATCTTCAAATTTTTAAGAAATAGAATTAACATCGCAAAATATCGACTCATTTTAAGCTTTCTCTTACCTTTGTATAACTAATCAACACCAAGCTCATGACAATCGCTATAGGTAACGACCACGCAGGAACGGAGTATAAAAATGAAATTATTTCATTTTTAGAAAAAAACAAGATCAACGTCATTAATCACGGCACCAATACAGAAGATAGTGTAGACTATCCAGATTTTATACATCCTGTGGCAAGAGATGTGGAGGAAGGAAAAGTAGAATTTGGAATTATTATCTGCGGAAGCGGAAACGGAGCCTCCATGACCGCCAATAAACACCAGCACGTACGATGTGCTTTGTGTTGGAGCCAAGAAATTACTAAATTGGCAAGAGAACATAACGATGCTAATGTATTGAGTATTCCGGCAAGATTTACTTCTATGCATCAAGCTATTGATATGGTAAAAACATTTATAGCTACTCCTTTTGAAGGCGGAAGACATCAAAAAAGAGTTGAAAAAATAGCTTGTAAATAAACCGCAGGAGTTTGCATAACCATTCCCATTCTCACGCTCCCGTAAAAGGGAAAAATTTGATGATATCCATTATTTTGAATATCATCATTACGATCGCCCAAGTGGTAGGCGGCCTCGTAAGCGGGAGTTTGTCTTTACTTTCTGATGCGCTACATAATTTTAGCGATGTGGTTTCTTTAATTATAAGTTACATCGCCAATAAATTATCGGCTAGAGAAGCTTCAGTTAGTAAAACTTTTGGCTACAAAAGAGCCGAAATTATCGCCGCTTTTATCAATGCTTCCTCGTTAATCGTCATTGCTATTTTATTGATAAAAGAAGCGATAGAACGCTATTTTAATCCGCAAAGTATAGATTCTACTCTAGTCATTTGGTTGGCTATTTTAGCCATTGCAGGAAATGGAATAAGTGTTTTGCTTATGAAAGCCGATAGTAAAACCAATATGAATATGCGTTCTGCTTACCTTCATTTAATAACCGATATGTTGGCTTCTGTAGCGGTGTTAATAGGAGGTTTATTGATGAAATATTACCAGCTTTTTTGGATAGATAGTGTATTAACCGCTGGGATTGCTATCTATTTAATTGTGGTGGGTTATGATCTTTTAAGATCCTCCTTTAATGTATTGATGTTGTTTACACCTAGTGATATTGTGATAAAAGACATTGTAGATTCGGTTTGTGAAATTGAAGAAATTAAAAATATACACCACATTCATATTTGGCAACTCAATGAAAAAGAAGTGCATTTAGAGGCTCACGTAGAGTTTCATACCAATATTTCGATTTCAGAATTTGATGTGATTCTCTCCAAAATAGAAAAAGTAGCTTTTGATGAATTTCGTATCAACCACATCAATATTCAACCTGAGTTTAACAAAGAAGATCCCAAAGATATTATTGTTCAAGATTAAGTAATGAAAAACCCACAATTAGGCATTCAAATAAAACAATTTAAAGATTTAAGTTTATCAGAACTTTATGCGATACTTCAATTGCGTGCAGAAGTCTTTGTGATAGAACAAGATTGTATTTACCAAGATATAGATGGTAAAGACGAACAAGCTTTACACATTTTAGGTTTTTATAACGATAAATTGGTGGCTTACACACGTTGTTATGCTCCGCATATATATTTTGAAGAAGCAGCAATTGGTCGTGTGGTGGTAGAAAAATCACAGCGAAAATATGGTTTTGGACACCTCATTTTAGAAGCTTCTATCAAAGCGATTGAAGACGAATACCAGACCAAAAAAATAAAACTTTCTGCACAACAATACCTTACCAGATTTTATGAATCTCATCAATTTAATCCGCTGGGAAAAGGCTACTTAGAAGATGGGATTCCGCATATTGCGATGCTAAAAAAAGACTAATAAAAACTTAGTAACCAATCTCTTGCGAGAAAAGCTTTTTATGAATAGTTTTGCAAACTCTTATGCAAAAAAATTTAAACACATATCTATTTAAACTTACGCCGCCATAGCGCACGTTTTTCGCCTATATTCTTTCCTGTTTCTAGGAAATCTCTATATAATTTTTAAAAAAATTTATTCCGTTTAACGGAAATTCAATATCCCATTAATGAAAAAAGTTCTGAACCTTTTCGATTTTAAGCAGAAAGTAGATTTTAAAATAGAAATTCTAGCAGGCCTTACTGTGGCGATGACGATGATTCCAGAATCGCTTTCTTTTGCTATTCTTGCGGGTTTTCCTCCATTGGTAGGTTTATATGCAGCCTTTATTATGGGATTGATTACCGCTATTTTTGGTGGTAGACCAGGAATGGTTTCTGGAGGAGCGGGAGCCACCGTAGTGGTGTTAATTGCATTAATGAATTCTCACGGTTTAGATTATGTATTTGCGGCAGTAGCCATGGCGGGGATTATTCAGATTATCGTAGGTCTTTTTAAATTAGGGAAATTTATACGTTTGGTGCCACAACCCGTTATGTTTGGTTTTGTAAATGGATTAGCGGTTATAATTTTTATGTCTCAGATGGAGCAATTTAAAACCGTTTTTAACGGCGAGATTGAATGGTTAACGGGTACTCCGCTTTTAATTATGCTAACCTTAGTCGCATTAACCATCGCCATTATTGTGATCTTACCTAAGTTTACCAAAGCTATTCCTGCCTCTTTAGTGGCTATTTTAGTGGTCTTTGGGATTGTTTTAGTATTTAATATAGATACCAAACAAGTAGTGGATATTGCTTCCGTTAGCGGAAGTTTACCGCCGTTTCACGTTCCTAATGTTCCGTTTACTTTAGAAACTTTAAAAATTATACTTCCGTACGGACTTATTATGGCCGCTGTGGGTCTTACCGAAGGTTTACTTACCTTGAACCTAGTAGATGAAATTACAGGAACTAAAGGAAATAGTAATAAAGAATGTTTGGCTCAAGGAACCGCAAATATTGCCAATGGTTTCTTTTTTGGAATGGGTGGTTGTCCTATGATTGCACAAACTCTAGTGAATTTATCATCAGGTTCTAGAGCTAGATTGTCTGGTATTATTGCTTCTCTAACCATTTTAACCATTATTTTGGTTGGCGCTCCTGTGATTGAATTGCTACCTATGGCAGCGCTAGTTGGTGTGATGATTATGGTGGCTTTTGGTACATTTGAGTGGGCGAGTTTTAAAGCTTTTACCAAAATGCCAAAGCACGATATTTTTGTGATGCTAGTGGTTACTTTAATCACAATTTTTCTACATAATTTGGCACTTGCAGTATTGATTGGAGTGATTATTTCTGCTTTGGTGTTTGCTTGGGAAAGCGCCAAACGTATTAGAGCAAGAAAAAGAATTGATGAAGACGGCGTAAAACATTATGAGTTATACGGACCTCTTTTCTTTGGTTCTACCACGGCGTTTATAGATAAGTTTGATGTAGAAAATGATCCTGAAGAAATTGTTATCGATTTTGCCGACAGTAAAATTACCGATATGAGCGCCATCGATGCAGTAAACAAAATCACCGATCGTTATTTGCAACAGGGTAAAAAAGTACATTTAAAGCATTTAAGTGCAGATTGTAGAAGACTTTTACAAAATGCCGAAAAGATTATAGATGTCAATATTATTGAAGATCCTAGCTATAAAGTAATGGGTAAGTAAACTATTTTTTAACTGAATAAAGTAAATAATACCTCGGAATCTTGTCTCGAGCTTGTCTATTTAAGCCAACGTCTACCAAATTTTATGAGTCGGTCTTGGTTGACTCCACGGAAGAAACCAAACATAATAAGACCATATATAAACTGAGTTTTAAAATTCCCATTGGTATCATAAGTTCTAGTACTTACCAAAACATCTTTCTGAATCACTTTATAATTGGCTTTTTGACTCGCTCTTTTTATAAAATCGTATTCTTCCATTAACTTTAGCGACTCATCATAGCCCTTTAATTCTTCAAAGAATCTTTTGCTAATCCAGAGGGTTTGTCCGCCTCCTCTAAACATCATTCCTTTATAGCGAGAAAAGTAACTATTAATTCTTAAAAAGGTATTTTTAGTATCAAATAGAGACCTAAAGCAACCAAAAGGAATGTCTTTTTTAAGATGAGCTTCAATATCTTCATAAAAGCTAGCAGGCGGAATGCTATCTGCATGTACAAAATAAAGAACGTCTCCTATTGCCGCTTCTGCTCCAGCATTCATTTGTTTGGCTCTGCTTTTGGGTGCATCTATTACTTTAGCGCCTAGATCTTCTGCTATTTTCTTGGAGTCATCGGTGCTTCCTCCATCTACTAGAATTACTTCTTTAGCAGCACTTTTTACTAACAGTGGTAAAAGTTTTTTTAAGTGAAATTCTTCGTTAATTACTGGAATTATAATACTAAGAGTCATAGGATGAGGTGAGAAAAAGTGAATTTGTTTTTAATTTTAAACCGATTTTTAATCAGTATAATTATCTACATCCAACTCCCAGTTATAATCTAAGAACTCCACATCGGGATCTTTGTCAGAGGGAATTAATTCATAGTTTTTTAGAATCTTTACAACACCGTCTTTTCCGCCAAAATCGGCTCTAAACCAACTCATTAAAGCAGGAACATATACCTTTTCTTCGTTTTTTTTATGTTCTACCTCCTTCTTTAAATATTTCTTTGCCGAAGCTTCCAATTGCTTATCTAAATCCTCAACGGTATAATAGCTTACTGGCGGACAACTTTTTGCTCCGCAATTAAGCGCAAAATGAATTCTCCAATCAATTTCCTCTACCCTAAAATCTTTTTCAAAACTAGACGCAAAAGGATCTTTTACATAACCCAACGAAACCTTAATTCTAGAATTGCGTAACAAACCGTGTTCTAATACATCTAAACTTGTTTCTTCTCCCACAACAACAAAGAGATTGTCTTTAAAAAAAGCAGACCTATCTTGATATAAATCTGGATTATCTTTTAGGAGGTATTGCACATAGGTGTTGTACACATTAAGCCAGAATGCTTTCTTTTGCGTACCATTTTGTAAGGTTTTTTTAAGAACTTCTGGAGAAAGATCGGCCAATTGTTGCGCATATTTATCAGCGTTTTTACCTTCTTTAACCGCATCATAAAAATCTTTAGAAATTTTAAAAGGATCTACTTGTTGCTGCGTCAAACTCAACTGAGTCGTTTCCTAACTACAAGTTCCACAAGCCACTAAAAACATAGAGAAAAACAATGCAATAAAGGTGCAACAACTTTTTAAAGTACTTGATTTTAGTTTCATAGATAAGTTTTAGTAGGTTCTAATTTAATAAAGCGATGTTTTTAAGTCCTCCCCTCAGGGGAGGATTTAGGAGGGGATGAGATGATAAAAATTATAACCCATCCTAATTCTGTCTATGCCAGCATGCAGGCCAAACCCCATCCAAACGTTTCGTCTGGGCGGACCTTTCCAAAGGAAAGCGAGTTTAAAAATTTCAAATCATCCAAATGCTTTTCCACTACAGCCTTGTCGTATTAATTGTGGTAAATCATTCTATAAACTTACGAAAAAGCTTAAAAACAAGTTTTATTTGGGTAAAATTCCTGTGTTTACCACCAAACCACGAAAAAGCGTTCAAAACTATTATCGGTTTTTTTACGCCAAATAAAAGCCGCTTTTTGGTGCTTAAAAAGATACTCAATCTCTTGAAGAATGTTGTCATATGCTTTCCACTCTTCCTGATGTTTGGGATCTACCGGCCAGTCTTTTTTTTGCGGAGAAAAATAACTGCCTTCTCCAAACTCTTCTTTTGTAAATTCATCTCGATGCATCCAATAGCCAACAATAGCGCTGGGATTAATGAGTTCATAGGTTGTTTTCTTAAATGTTTTAGGAACAAATAAATTGGCTTTAAAGCATACTTTTTGTTTTAGCTTACGCGGATTCATTTGCTGCTGATGTAAAATATCTTCACTTTCTTTACGGAATACTAAAGGCAGCTGATGCGTCTTTAAGTGATGAATCTTTCTTAAAAAACTGTCTTTTCGGTTAGGTCCAATCCAACATTTTAATTCCTCTTCTTTAGAAACCGAAGGATCAAATAAGTAAAATTTATACACCAACTCTATATGAAGCAAAGAACGTTCTTGGAGGTCTTCCACAAAAAAATCAAACTCCCCTAAGGTTTTCTTTTCATAAATCACCTGAAGGTTTTGAGCCTTCATTTTATAGCGAGTACTTTCCTTAATAGTAAATTTAAAAAAGCGTTCTGCGCGTTTTCCCAAGACTAAACTCGGTGCAATTTCTTCCGTAAAGGAATTTCTATAATTTTTAGGTAAATAGAAAACATTCAAGTCAAACCTATTCTTTTTGGGTAAAAAGATAGAGGCTGTGTTTAGAAAACCTTGATATGCGAGTTTGTTTTTAATTTTTTAAAAGTGTTTATATGAATAATCTTCGACAGTACCATGATATCCAAAACCTTATTCTATTCTTAGTTTTAACTAAAAGAGAGACCTCCCAGATTTCCGAAACCTGGGAGGTCTGGTGATTATTGAAGCCGATTCTTTTCTAATTTAATTTAAAATGTTGCGATACGCAGAACTGTTGTTTAGAATTTCTTTTGCTTTTTTAATCTCGGGATTATGACTTAAATAATACGTATATAAACCTTGCTCATAATGATAACGTTTTATAATCTCATCGCTTAACAAACGCTCAATTTCGTGCTTCTTAGCCTCGATTTGCTGTTGTTTTGCCGCTTCAATCTCTTTTAGCATATTTTGTTGGGTTTTAGCAATCGCTTCTTGATAGCCTTCTTTTTTAGAAGTCTGCATCAGTTTTTTAAGTTGCTTTTCTGTATCGGTTTCATAACTAAAATCTGCTTTTTCTAGAAATTTTTTAAAGTCGGCAAAATCTTTATCCGTGAAAACGAAATCATTTAAATTGATGTCAGCGTGAGAATAATAATACTCGGTAGCATAATTAAAGATGATTTGCTCTTGCAATAAAGCGTTGGTCACCGCGCTGTATTCTGAAGTTTCTAACTTTACATCGGGTAAAATACCGCCGCCATCATATACCTTTCTACCATTGCGCGTCGTAAATTCGTTGTAATCCTCTACTTTAGTTTTGGTGGCATTCCCGCTTTCATCACGGTTCCAATAATCTAAAGCTTGGATACATCTTCCGCTTGGCGTGTAATATCTAGAAATGGTCACTTTTAATTGCGTGCCATAAGAAAGTTGCTTGGGACGTTGTACTAATCCTTTTCCAAAACTCCTAGCACCAATCACCACAGCTCGGTCTAAATCTTGTAAACTTCCAGAAACAATCTCGCTGGCAGAAGCACTTTTCCCATTGATCAATACCGCTAATGGAATCTCAGTATCCATAGGGTCTTTTTGGGTTTTATAAATCTGGTTGTATTTTTCTATGGTCGATTTGGTGGTGGTTATAATTTCTCCCTTCGGAACAAAAATATTGGTCACGTTTACAGCTTCGGTTAATAAGCCACCAGGATTCCCACGAAGATCTAGAATGATTTTTTCGGCACCTTGTTCTTTTAAATTTTTGAGCGCTGTGGCAACTTCCGAAGAAGCTTTACGATTAAATTTAGACAAAACGATATAGCCAATTTTATCTGAAGTGAGTTCATAAAAAGGAACCGCTTTAATTTCTACAGCCTCTCTAGTGAGCGTAGTTTGCTCTGTTTTTCCTTGACGGATATATTTTAAGTTCACTTTGCTGTTGGGAGCTCCTTTTAATAGCTCTCCTGCATCTTCGTCAAAATCTTTAAGCATTACATCTCCAATTTGAATGATTTCGTCTCCAGGTTTTAAACCCGCTTTGTCTGCCGGATAATCTTGGTAGACTTCCATGAGCTTTATTTTGTGTTCTTGGGTAAACACATTGGCACCAATCCCGGTATACTGCCCGAAATTCTGAATTTTTGCTTGTTCTACTTCCTGCTGATTCCAGTAATTGGTATAAGGATCTAAATCGGCTAACATGGCTGTGATTGCTGTATCCATCAAGTCTGCCGGATTGGTTTCATCCACATAATTCATGTTAATTTCCTTAAACAAAGTAGTGAAAATCTCTATTTGTTTGGCGATTTCAAAAAAATCTGATTTATAACGAGCACTTGCCGTGGTGATTAAGATCCCAATGGCAAGAAGGGGAACGAGAATGCGTTTTTTCATAAGGCGTCGGCTTTCAATTCTGTCTCTATAAATTTATGAATTAATTTTTTCATAGCGACTTCTATCTCGCTAGATTTCAATTCTTTTCGTCCTGTGTAGATAAACATCATACTGTATTTTTTAGTATCTATAGGCAATGCATTCTTTTGTTTGCGGTAGTTTTCTCGTAATAACCGCTTGATTCGGTTACGTGTTACCGCCAGTTTAAAATTTCTTTTGGGCACAGAAACCCCTATTTTATGATAATGTTCTTCCCCGAGAATAGGATGATACATAAGCTTTAGCGGAAAACTTTTCACTGATCTTCCTTCTTCAAAAAGCTGCCCAATTTGGATCTTGCTTTTAAGTTTTTCTTCTTTAGAGTATCCTTGATTCATTCCGTAAAGATAAGGAATAGGATTTCTACTTTAAAATTAGGTATTGGATTTGCTGAAAAATGATAGACTTTCTAGATTATAAATTGAATTATAGGTATTTATTTTGATTTGGTTTTCTATATCAACTTCACGTGTACACACCCCAATTTTTCTTCGGAATAAATTCCTTGAAAAATCTGCCCCTCTTTTTAGAGGGGAGTTTTTTCATTTTTCACTTTCAACTTCACGTGTACACACCCCAATTTTCCTTTGGAATAAATTCCTTAAAAAATTTACCCCTTACTTCGACGGGGCTCAGCACATGCTTTAAGAGGGGAAATTTTGTGATCAACTATTTCTACAGATTTATTTAGAATTTTTCTCGTCTATATCGTTTTTCTCCCCTCTAAAAAGAGGGGTTAGGGGGTGTGTAGAAATATACAAATACTTAAAAATTGGTTTTCACATCTTCGTTATATTAACCTATATAAACAAAAAAGCTGCTTCAAAACTTAATTTGAAACGGCTTTTTAAAATGATAATGTTTAATCTCTAGTTTTCAAAAACGTTATTATCTCTTTTAGAATCTGCCATCATTTGAGAAGGATCTATTTCAATTTTTTTGATGGTAGATTTTGCTCCTTCAATCGTTAAATCGTACGTAGGAATTGCCCAAGCCCAATCTTCTTGAATGTTTTGAGCTCCCGGTTTATTAAAATACATCATTCTTAACGGGATGTAATATTCTTTAGTACTTCCATCGGTATAGGTAACACGTACGTCTAAAGGCATAGGCATTTGTCCTAATCGCTCTAATACTACGTTTGTTTTACCGTCCTCTTCGGTTACTTCTTTAATTCCGTAATCTATAGTATTGGTGGTTTGCGTCCAATCGGTTAAATACCAATCTAGTTGAGCTCCACTTACTTTTTCTGCAATACGCTTAAAATCGTTGGGCGTAGGGTGCTTGTATTTCCAATCTTGGTAATATTTATGTAATGTTTTAGCTAAATTTTCTTCTCCAATAATGTATCCTAATTGAGATAAAAATATAGCTCCTTTAGAGTAAGCAGTCAATCCATAAGCCTGATTAAGGTGGTAACGATCTGCATGCGTACTTTGTGGTTGTTCTGAACCAGAATTGGCTAAATAGGTATATCCGCGGTAAGCGCCACTTAAAGGATTTTCTTTTCCTTCTGAAAGTACTTCGTTTTCTGCTAAGGTAGAAATGTAGGTGGTAAAACCTTCATCCATCCACTCGTGTTTAGATTCATTAGTCGCCATAAGACCTTGAAACCATGCATGCGCTAATTCGTGAGCCGTTACGCCTACCAAACTTCCAAAGGTACGGTTCCCCGTAATTAAAGTAGACATGGCATATTCCATACCACCATCTCCTCCTTGAATCACCGAATATTGATCGTAAGGATAAGGTCCAATATGTTCGTTAAAAAACATAAGTAGGTCTTCTGTTTTAGGCTGAAGGTTTTTCCAGTTTTCGGTAAAATTATTTTCCTTTTCATACGAGGGATTGTCTTTGTATAAAAAGTGCAATACCGTACCATCTTTAGCTACACGTTTATCGTGAACAAACTCTGGATCTGCTCCCCAAGTAAAGTCATGCACTTGCGGTGCTACAAAGTGCCACGTAAGTTTTTTACCTCTACGTTTTACCTTGGTTCCTTCTTTTTCATACCCATAACCAATTTCTTGAGGATTTTGTAGGTAACCAGTTCCGCCAAGAATGTAGTCTTTATCAATAGTAATTTTTACGTCAAAATCTCCCCAAACTCCGTGAAATTCTCTTCCAATATAGGCATCTGCGTGCCAGCCTTCAAAATCATATTCGGCTAATTTTGGATACCACTGCGACATAGAAAGTGCCACCCCTTCTTCACTGTTTCTTCCAGAACGGCGAACCTGCACGGGTACTTGTCCGTTAAACTTCATTTTAAATGTAGTTTTTTCACCTGGCAAAAGTGGTTTTGCTAAATTTACTTGCAAAACGGTACCAACTACTTTGTAATCTAATTTTTTACGATCTTGTTTTAGTTGATCTATTTTTAAAAATCCAATTTCCTCTTCGGAAAGCTGACTAATACGGTCTCCTACTCTACTGTCTGGATCTTGAATAGTTCTAGATCTTACATCCATTTCGCTTCCTGGTTGGAAAGCATTAAAAAATAAATGGTAAAATACTTGATCAAGAGTATCTGGCGAGTTGTTAGTATAGGTCAGTTCTTGCGTCCCGGTATATGTGTAATCTTTTACATTTACATCTACCTCCATTTTATAATCGACATGCTGCTGCCAATACGAAGTACTATTTTGTGCAAAACTTGTCATTGCCGAACAGATAAAAAGTCCGACTAAAAAGCATTGAGATTTCATATTCATCATAAGTTATAATTTAAAAAAAAGTGTTCCAATTCCGTAAAGTTAGCATTTACTGAAAACTATAAAGAATGGAACACCTTTTAAGTGATTGATTACGTGTTTTTATTTAGACATTTTATCGGCTAAAATTAATGCATTGTATAGGTTAACCATTTTTCCTGAAACTGAAAGTTCATTAAAAGGTCTTACATCTTTAGCATCTCCTCCTACAATAACATCTGCTTTTGAGGGTAAACCGCTTTGCATAATCACATTTTTAACTTGTGCTGCAGTTAATTTTGGATAGTAAGATCTAATTAAAGCTGCAACTCCTGCCACAGCTGGAGAGGCCATTGAAGTACCTTGTAAAAACTCATATTCGTTTAATGGAGTCGTTGACCAGATTTTTGTACCTGGCGCAAATACATCTACATTGGTTTGACCGTAGTTAGAGAAACTCGCTACTACTTTAGACCCATATTCATAATTAGAAGCCCCAACCGTTAAGAAGTTGTCGGCATATTCCATTACATTTTCAGGATCTTGATCATTTGGGTAAATACGACTAGAATCCATATCTAAAGCATCGTTTCCTGCTGCATTTACAATAAGCACGTCATGATCTGCCGCATATTTTATCGCATCTACGACCCACTCTGGATTTTGTGAGAAATATTTTCCGAAGCTAGTGTTTAATACTTTTGCACCATTATCTACTGCATAACGAATGGCTAAAGCAATATCTTTATCGTACTCATCACCATCTGGGACAGCTCTAACCGCCATAATTTGTACATTTTTAGCAACTCCGTCAATTCCAATCCCGTTATTTCTTTCTGCAGCGATGATACCTGCTACGTGGGTACCATGCTTGGCATCTTCTTTTTTAGGATCTGGACCAGAAACATTTCCGTTTCCATAGTCCGTATCTGTAATATCATAAGGATCATCTCCTACAATATCACGACCGTTAAGATCTAAGTTATAATGCGTATCTAAGCCTCCAGAGAAATAGTCTATTCCTCCTTTCAATTGTTTTTTAGCATCCTCAAGATCACCAATATTTGCCATAATGTTACTTAAAAAGCCTTTTGCTTCTTTAAGTTCTTGGGTATCGGCTTCCATTTGGGCAAGATCTTCTTTAGAAAAATCTTCTTTACCTATTTTCTTACTTACCTTTTCTTCGGATTCTTCTAAAGTTTGAAGCAACTGCTTGTAATAATTGCTATTTTTGGTAGTTTCATTAAACTTTTTCTCAAACTCTTGTTGCGCTTTTTGGTACATCGCGTACTCTTCCTTGTTTTCCGTGCTTACTTCCGCAGGCGTCTTACCTTCATATTTTGGCTGTAGTCTTTTTACAATACGTACAAACTCTAAGTTTTCTGCGACAGCGTCTCCTAAGAAATTCCATCCGTGAATATCATCTACATATCCGTTTTTATCGTCATCAATTCCGTTTCCTGGAATTTCCTTTTCGTTCGTCCAAAGAACGTTTTTTAAATCTTCATGCTCAATATCTACTCCGCTATCAATAACTCCTACGATAACCGTTTTTCCCTTATAATCTTTAAGAATTTCATCATAAGCTTTTTGAACGCTCATTCCAGGAATGGTATCGGTCACCAAATCGGCTCCTCCCCATCCTTTCATTTGGGTATCTGTTAAGCTAGAAGTTTTAAGGGGTTGTTGGTCTATATTGTCTATAGGTGTAGAAGTGATTACTGGTCCCGTTGTACCACAACTAGCAGCAATCATGGCTACTGTAGCCGCAGCAAAAGTTGATTTTAAAAATGATTTTCTCATCAGTATAATTTATGAATTAAATAGTTGATTAAAAGTATAGGTCTTATCGTGTCGTACTCCTTTTTCGGTATTTTTAAGCGTGATGATTTCGTTGTGTGCATCGTGCTCCAAAAATAAGTAAAAATCCTCATCTGCCGCTTTTCCTAAAAATGCTTTTTTCTCGTTTAGAGTCAATAGAGGTCTGGTGTCGTATCCCATTACATAAGGTAAAGGAACGTGACCTGCGGTTGGTAGCAAATCTGCCATAAAAACAAGAGTTTTTCCTTGATATTGAATATGCGGAATCATTTGTTTATCGGTATGTCCATCTACAAAAAGCGCTCCAAAGCCCAAATCTTCATAAAAATGAGATCCTTTATCCCGATTTAAGAAATGAAGCTGTCCGCTTTCTTCCATAGGGAGCAAATTTTCCTTCAGAAAGGAAGCTTTTTCTCTGGCGTTAGGATTTGTAGCCCAATCCCAGTGTTCTTTATTGGTCCAAAATTTAGCTCTTTTAAATGCAGGTTCAAAACCTGTTTTATCTTTGTTCCACTGAATACTTCCGCCGCAGTGATCAAAATGTAGATGTGTTAAAAAAACATCTGTAATATCATCGCGATGAAATCCTTTTGCTTGTAAAGATTTATCTAAAGAATGGTCTCCCCAGCGGTGATAGTGTTTAAAAAAATTTTCGTCTTGTTTGTCTCCTAGTCCGTTATCAATTAAAATAAGTTGATCGCCATTTTCAATAAGGAGGCAGCGAGCAGCAATATCTATCATATTGTTAGCATCTGCGGGATTGGTTCTTGTCCATAAAGTTTTTGGAACAACACCAAACATAGCCCCGCCATCTAATTTAAAATTACCGGCTTCAATTGGGTGTAGTATCATAAAAAATTTGATTTAAATGCTGTGCGCCACAAAATAACAAAAAACAGAGCTTTAATCTCAATTTTGGCAGTGTATTTAACATTCCTTTTGGCAATAAAACAAATACATTAAAATAAAAAAGTTATTTTCGTTGATTCAATACGATTGTTATTAATCTATAATTACTTATGCTAGAACTCGCCGGAATTATAATACTAGGAATATTGGCTCAATGGGTAGCTTGGAAATTTAAAATTCCTGCCATTTTACCTCTTATTTTAATAGGACTTGCTGTAGGTCCTATTGCAACAGAATTTACCGCAGATGGCTCCAAATTAATTGAACCTATATGGAATGGAGAATCTGGACTATTTCCTGGAGAAAGTTTATTTTACTTTGTTTCTCTAGCTATTAGTATAATATTGTTTGAGGGAGGGCTCACCTTACGGCGTGATGAAATTTTAAATGTAGGACCCGTAATTGTAAAATTAATTACCGTAGCGGTAGTGGTTACCTTTATAGGCGCAGGAATAGCAGCTCATTTTATATTTGATCTTTCATGGCAAATTTCTTTCTTATTTGCAGGTCTTATTATTGTGACTGGACCAACAGTAATTACGCCCATCTTAAGAAATATACCACTTAAAAAAGACGTCTCAACCATTTTAAAGTGGGAAGGAATTTTAATTGATCCTGTAGGTGCACTGGTCGCCGTTTTAGTTTTTGAATTTATTAGAGCCGGAGAAGGGGGCGAGTTTACCCAAACAGCCATGATAGAGTTTGGTAAAATTGTTCTTTTTGGTTTTGCCTTTGGTTTTACCTTTGCTCATGCTTTGGGGTTTGCTATCAAGAAAAAAGTAATTCCACATTACTTACTTAACGTTTTTACCTTGGCTACGGTGTTAGGCGTATTTGTACTATCAGATATGTTTGCACATGAAAGCGGACTTCTTGCCGTGGTAGTAATGGGTATGGTTATGGGTAATATTAATTTACCTAACATTAAAGAAATCTTATATTTCAAAGAATCTTTGAGTGTTCTTCTTATCTCTATCCTATTTATTTTATTGGCTGCCAATATCAATATGGAAGATTTACTCTTGGTGTATAATTGGAATGCTTTAATACTTTTTGCCGTGGTAGTCTTTCTCATAAGACCCTTGGGTGTGTTTTTAAGCAGTATTAACTCTTCTTTAAAATTTAACGAAAAGCTATTTATAAGTTGGGTGGGACCACGTGGTATTGTAGCAGCAGGTATTGCTTCTCTATTTGGCCTAAAATTATCTAGTCAAGGTGTAGAAGGAGCAGAGTACATTACTCCATTGGTTTTTATGATTGTGTTGGGAACTGTGCTTTTAAACGCAACAACAGCCAGAGGCTTTGCCAAACTGGTTGGTGTATTTTTAAAGCATAGTGAAGGCATTTTAATTATTGGAGCTTCTTCGGTTTCTCGTCTTATAGGAGCGTACCTTAAGAAAAGTGGCCGTCACGTAGTATTAGTAGATAATAATAGAATTAATATTAGGAAAGCGAAAAAACTGGGTATAGATGCTTTAGAGGGAAGTGTCTATTCTGATGATTTAATGAACAATGTGGAATTAAATGATGTAGGGTATTTGATGGCTTTAACAGGCAATACGGAAATTAACCAAACTGCTATTGAAAAGTTTCAGGATCATTTTGGTGAACACGGTTCTTTTAGATTGGTATCTTCTGATGAAATGAACGATCCAGAAAATAATCCAAAAACCGGATTGTTTTCTCCTACAGATGATTACATCAAACTTACAGAAACAGCTCGCAAACATCCAGAGATTAAAGAAATTGAACTTAACTCTCAAGAACATTACAGCGGATTGATAGAATTAACCAAAACAAATTCTGAAGTGATTCCACTTTTTGTTAAAGATAATGAAGGTGACCTTAGTATTATCCCTTCTCACAGTCAAGAAGTAGAAATTGAAGAGGGCTTTCGTTTGGTATATATAGGAAAAACCTTTGAGACTCAAAATCAAGCTCAAAAAACTAATTTAGAAGAAACCTTAGATCACAATCCAAACGAAGATTAAATCAATACTTCTTATGTTGAGTAGATGACAATATTCTTTTCGCGTGGCATAATTTTAAAGCATTTTTTACCTCTTTAAGAAGTTTAAAAAATGCTTTTTGCATTTCTTTTATTTGATGTTAATTTCGTTTTATACCAATTGTATAGCTTAATTTGAGTAAGCCTTCTGTCCGCTGAAGCGGACAACTTCCCTTTAAGAGGAAAGCAGCTTTTTTAAAAACTTAAATTTTTTAAACTGTGATTGATTTCAAATGTAGGGAAAAGTCTGTCATTTGTTAAGGTGAACGGTGTTTTGATTTATTTTAAAGAACTAATAAAGTAAATTTCTTAAAAATTTCTTAAAAAAATTTAATAAAAATTTTTATTTTGACTTTAAACCGATAATATTGCAGCCATAACTAACAAAAACTAAATTTATGAAAAAAATGATGTTTATGGCTTTGACCGCCGGTTTATTTGCATTCACTTCATGTTCTAGCGATGATGATGGTGAATCTGCATCTTCAGCTTGTAAAACATGTACTTTAGAAGCAGGTGGATTAAGTATGGAAACAAAATACTGTGATAATGGTGATGGTTCTTACACACAAACTGACGAAAATGCTACGGAAACGACTGTAGATTTACCTGATGGGACCACATATAGTCAATTTATTGCAGCGCAGAGTGCAATACAAACCTGTAAATAAATTTACTTACCCAAAGAATAAAACCTCCTAAAATTTCAAGGAGGTTTTTTTATGGGAGAACTTTTAATTAGTATGAAACCTTTAATGCATTTGAATTAGGTTAAATATTGCGTAATGCAGGCTGGTTTTTATTGGATAACTTTTCTTCAATTATATTGGAATGCCACATATAAAATTAAAATTTTAGGATTTTTTTAATTTAATCTTGGGAAATTATAGTAAATATTCCTTATATATTAGCATTTGTAGTAATAAAAAATGAATAAATTATGAAAAGATGGATATGTATGGCTTTGGCCACAGGATTATTTGCATTTACCTCTTGTTCTAATGATGATGATGGAGGAGATAAAACTGGTGCGGATTGTCAGACTTGTACAACCTCTTTTGAAGGTGTAGAAAGTCAAGCAGATTATTGCGATAATGGAAATGGAACTTATACGGTTATAGAGTCAAATGGCCAGGAAACGACTCAGGACATACCCGATGGAACAAATTTTGATAATATTATAGCCGATTTAGAATTAACAGGGAATTGCCAGTAGTATTCATTAAAATGAAAATCTATTGTAAAGGAGATTTTTTGGTAGCTCCAAGCAAGTAATTTCAACGCAGTGTTTTTATTAAAGATAGTCATTAGGAGGACTGACTTACGAAATGTTGAAATGGATATTTGAAGAATAGAACATTCCTGCTATCTTGCCAAGAAATAAAAAATATAAATATTCATGAAAAAATTAACCTTAATAATTGCAATGGCAGGTGTATTCACGTTTACTTCCTGTTCTAGTGATGATGACGGCGATGCTACATCTTCACAATGTAGAACATGTACAGGAGACGCTGAAAGTACAAATTCTATATCGGAATACTGTGATAATGGAGATGGGACATATACAAAGACTGAAAATGGCGAAACTGTAACAGGTGAAATTCCTGAGGGTCTTAATTTTAATGAATTTATTGCGAGTGAAGTTGGGATATGGGCAGACTGCCAGTAATTTCCTATAAATAAAAGAATTAGAAAAACCTCTGAAATTTTTCAGAGGTTTTTTTATTTAAATATACTAAGATTTGATAAGTAAATTAAGCTATCTAGAAGTTTTCCCAAATTTAGAATAGAAGTAGTCTTAAATCTAATAGCGAAGCGGTCGAGTATCTAAAAAACTAGTCATTAAGCTTTAATACCGCCATAAAGGCTTCTTGAGGTATTTCTACATTCCCCACTTGGCGCATACGTTTCTTTCCTTTCTTTTGTTTCTCTAACAGCTTTCGTTTACGAGAAATATCTCCTCCATAACATTTTGCTGTTACATCTTTACGCAAAGCTTTTACGGTTTCACGCGCAATAATTTTTGCTCCGATGGCCGCTTGTATAGGAATATCAAACTGTTGACGCGGAATAAGCTCCTTCAATTTTTCACACATTCTCTTTCCAATATCGTAAGCATTATCTACGTGCAATAAAGCAGAAAGTGCATCTACATTGCTAGCATTAAGAAGCACATCTACTTTTACCAATTTAGATTCTCTTAATCCAATAGGCGCATAATCAAAAGAGGCATATCCTTTAGAAACCGTTTTTAAACGGTCGTAGAAATCAAATACAATTTCTGCTAGGGGCATATCAAAATTAAGTTCTACTCGCTCTGTAGTTAAGTAAGTTTGAGCAGTAATCTCTCCTCTTTTTTCTATACATAAAGACATCACGGGGCCTACAAAATCGGCTTTGGTGATAATTGTTGCTTTTATAAAAGGTTCTTCAACACGATCTAACTTAGAAGGTTCAGGTAAATCTGACGGGTTGTTAACTAAAACAATCTCATTTGGGTTTTTATGGGTAAAAGCGTGGTAGGATACGTTGGGTACCGTAGTAATCACCGTCATATCAAATTCGCGCTCTAATCTTTCTTGAATAATTTCTAGGTGAAGCATGCCTAAAAAACCACATCGAAACCCAAATCCAAGTGCTGCCGAACTTTCTGGTGCAAATACCAAAGAAGCATCGTTTAATTGCAGTTTCTCCATTGAAGAACGTAATTCTTCATAATCTTCTGTATCTACAGGGTAGATTCCTGCAAAAACCATAGGTTTTACATCCTCAAAACCAGGAATAGCTTCGGTGGTTGGGTTTTTAGCATCAGTAATGGTATCTCCAACTTTTACATCGCGAGCATCTTTAATTCCTGTTATTAAATAGCCAACATCACCGGTTTTTATTTCTTTTTGAGGAAATTGTTTTAAGCGTAAAGTTCCTACTTCATCGGCGTAATAATCATTGCCAGTAGCCACAAACTTAATATGTTGTCCTTTTTTTATACTTCCGTTAATTACTCTAAAATAAGTTTCTACACCACGAAAAGGATTGTAAACCGAATCAAAAATTAAAGCTCTAAGAGGTGCATCTACTTTTCCTACAGGTGCAGGAATGCGATTAATGACGGCAGTTAAGATATCTTCAATTCCGAGTCCTGTTTTTGCACTTGCCGGGATTATTTCCGAGGCATCGCAACCCAAAAGATCTACAATATCATCGGTTACTTCCTCAGGATTGGCACTGGGTAAATCTACTTTATTCAGTACGGGAATAATCTCTAAATCGTTTTCTAAAGCCAAATAAAGATTAGAAATAGTTTGCGCTTGTATACTTTGTGCAGCATCTACCACCAATAAAGCCCCTTCACAGGCAGCGATAGAACGAGAAACCTCGTAAGAAAAATCTACGTGTCCAGGAGTATCAATGAGGTTAAGTATGTATTCTTCGCCCTTATGCATGTAATTCATTTGGATCGCGTGACTCTTAATGGTGATTCCACGCTCACGCTCCAAATCCATACTGTCTAATAATTGCTCTTGCTTTTCACGATCGGTAACAGATCCTGTAAAGTCTAACAATCTATCTGCCAACGTGCTCTTACCGTGATCAATATGGGCAATTATACAAAAATTTCTTATATGCTTCATAACATCATCTTAAGTCTTACCGGCTTTTTTCAAAATTTCTTGCATCGATTGCGGTAAGATATTTGTGCAAATATAGTTTTTTGAAATACAATATGAGAAGCTAAGAATAACTAAGAATGTATTATCTTAGTTTTTTGTTACGAAAATTACACATTATCTTGAAAAGTAAACTACCCCCACTCTTATTCTTCTTAATAGTATATCCTTTTATTAGTCATGCCCAATACGACATTCGTGGCACGGTGCAAGATGAGCAAAAATCACCCATTGGGTATTGCAACATTTCTTTACATGAAGCAAAAGACTCTGTATTTGTAAAAGGAGCAGTGACTGGAGACGATGGCAGCTTTGCGCTTACGGCTGTAAAGGAGGGCGATTATATTTTAAAAGCAAGTTTTGTGGGTTATAAAAGTCTTATGCTTCCTGTAAAAATAAACGACCATAAAAGCCTGAAAACTTTGTTGCTAAAAGAAGATTTGGCGCGGTTAGAGGGAGTTAGGATTTCTACTAAAAAACCTCGAATAATTAAGGAAGTAGATAAACTTATTTTTGAGGTAGAAAACACCAGTCTTTCTAGCGGAAATACGTGGGATATTTTAAACAAAACTCCTGGAGTGATCAATGTTGGAGGAGATTTAAAAATCAGAAATACATCGGCGACTATATATATTAATGATAAAAAAGTATATTTAACCTCTGCGGAATTAAATCAGCTATTAAACGGTCTTTCTGCGGAAAATATCAAACAAATTGAAGTGATAAGAAATCCTTCTGCCAAATATGATGCTGGTGATGGTCCCATCTTAAATATTGTAACCACAACCACTTTAACTCCTGGATATAAAGGAAGCCTTAACGGAAGTTATACGCAGGCGGTGAAGCCCAAATATAATCTAGGGACGAGTCATTACTACAAAACTGAAAAATTAAATGTATTTGCCAATTACAGTTATACCAATGCCAAGCGTTTTAAAGAAGATGAGGGCTACATTAACTTTATAAATACTCAAAATGAGGTTTTTGAACGATGGCGAAGTAATCTAGATAAAGACACGCAAGAACAGCAGCACAATCTTAACTTTATTGCAGATTATGAGTTTGATGCTAAAAACAAACTGAGTCTTAACGGAACTACTTTATTTACTCCCCAAAAAGATTTTTCTAACCGAGAAAATACTAGAATTTTTGACGTTAATAAAGTTTTAGACTCTAGCTTTAATACCACAAGTGAGCTAAAAAACGAATTTTTAAATACTGCTGTAGATCTTACATATGTCCATGTATTTAATAAAGAAAACACACAGCTAAGCGTAAATGCGCATTCCACATATTATAAAAAAAACAATAAGCAACGGCTTTTTACGCGCTACTTTAATGAGCAAGATATGCTTTTGGCAGAAAATAAGTTCTCCACTAAAGGCGATCAAAAAATAAATATTTATGCCGGTCAAGCCGATTTTGAAACCTTATTTGATACCTATCAATTTTCTACAGGAATAAAATATGCTTCTATCAACTCTAGTAGTAGTTTAAATTTTTATGATGTAGAAACTTTTGCTCCAACCTTTGAAAATAACGATTTAAACGATGATTTTAGGTATCAAGAAAAAATAAGTTCTGCGTATGCTTCTATTGCTAAAGATTGGGAAAAATGGAGTGCTAAAGCAGGATTAAGACTAGAGCATACCAATAGAGAGGGAGAATCTATCACTTTGGCAGAAATAACTACTAGAGATTATACTCATTTTTTCCCTTCTCTATATCTTAGTTATCAAGCCGCAAAGAATCATAGTTTAGGTTTTGATTATGGCAGAAAAATAGCCCGGCCAAGTTATTCTAGTTTAAATCCGTTTAAGTATTTTATCAATGAAAATAATTTCCAAACGGGTAATCCTAACTTAGAAGCAGCTTTAAGTCATAGCTTTAATCTTAATTACACCTATAAAGACGCTTATTCATTTGATATTTATTTCCATGACAACGGAGAAAATGTGACGCAATTGGTATTTCAAGATAATGAAAACCAGTTTTTACGAAATGTGCACGGCAATATGTTAGAAAGCAAGTCTTACGGCATCGATTTTTTTCACGGGCGCTCGCTTAGAAATTGGTGGTATGCTCAAGTGATCCTTTCGGGTTTTCATGAAGAGGAAACTTTTCTGGCATTAGAAAGTAGTAATGTAGAAGTCACTAATGAGATAAATGGTTTTTACGCGTCCTTCTATAACGGACTTACGCTTTCTAAGGATGGTACGTTTACAGGAGATGTTACTTTTCTTTATATTTCTTCGCTGTTGCAAGGTTCATATCAAATGAACGATATGCTCAACCTTTCCTTGGGAGTTAGAAAAAGCTTTTGGGAGAAGCGTGCCGAGCTTTCTCTACATCTAGCCGATGTGTTTAATAGTTATGCTACGCAGCTAAATTCTACGTACCTCAACCAAGACAATGGCTTTTTTGCTCATCCAGAAAATAGATATGTACGTTTAGGCTTTAAATATCATTTTGGAAACTTTAGATTAAAAGATAATCAGCGTACTATCAAAAACGAAGAAAGAGGACGTTTGTAAATTACCGGAAAACGCTTTGACTAAAATCGATGAAAGGTAACAAAAACTGTTAAAATTTGATTTTTTTCTTGCAAAAGCGTTTTTTTCTTTCATTTTTACAACATTGAGCTTCAATGCACAACCAGAATTAATCTATAAAAAGAAAAATTGCGCTAATGAAGCTATAGGTGTTTATGACCACATATATTCACTTACCTATGATTCTCAATTGGCTTATTCAGCTGCAGATACGGCATATGATGATTGTATCTCGGCAGGTGGCTCTCCTGGAGTTTTAATCGACTAAAAAACAGAAAACATCGTTTATAATTTAATATAAGAAATGAAAAAAGCTATATTTTTTTCCTTGATCTTTTTCTTATTATCAAGAATTGTTGATGGTCAAATAAAATCGGGTAAAATAATTTATGGTGTAGAGGTTAATGAAAGCGAAACACAAAAACTAATTGAGAGTACCACAGATAAGGCAGGAAAAGCATATTTAGTTAAATACATAAATAGTTTTAAAAAAAGTTTTCCTTATGTAAAAGTCACTTTATTGTTTAATGAACAGGAATCTATTTACAATGGAGAGAAAGTAATGAAAAGTGATAACGGATTGAATTTAAAGATGGCATATCAATTGGTTTCACCAGGTACATACTATACAAATCTTGGAAGAAGTTTGACATTACACCAAAATGAGTTTATGGGAAACAAATATTTAATCAATAAAAGTGAAGGTTTTAATTGGAAAATCACTCAAAAACAAAAAATAATAAAAGGTTATGTATGCTATAAAGCTACTTTAGATATTAAAAAGAATGATAAAATTATTACATCCACAGCTTGGTTTTGTCCAAGTCTTCCATTCCAATTTGGGCCAAAAGGGTTTAATGGTTTGCCAGGTTTAATATTAGAATTTAATTACCTTAATCGTTTCCGTTTTTTTCCAAAACAAATTGAATTTTATAATGAAAAAATGGAAATACAAGAACCTAAAGAAGGGAAATCAATTTCAAAAAAAGAGTTTGAGAAAATCCTTAAAAAGCATACTCGTTTTTATAGAGAATAATAAGGAAAGATTTTTTGTGTGTTAACTAAACATTTAAAAACAATATTAAAATGCCAAGACACAAACGTCTCGGCATTTTTCAAGTTATTATGAAGTATAAATTTTTAGTAGTTTTTGTCTTATTTATTTGCAATGCAAATAGTCAAAATAATTTAGGCGGCAAAATTTCGTTTGGACACAGGATAGTTGAATTGGGAATTGATACCTCTGCTGTTTCAAATGATCACGTAAAAAGCGTTATTGTAAACCAGATTATGAGGAGCAAAAGGGCTTTAGAAAAAACAAATGAACTTTATCAATTAACATTTAATACTAATGAATCACTATTTGAAACTCTACCATTTTTAGATAATGATTTTGATCCAATTTTGAGTAGATTCATTTCAAAAATGAAATATTACCATAATCTTTCAGAATGCTCTAATTTAGAACAAATTCCTGTTTATGGCAATTTGTATATTGTAGATAAAGAACCAAAGCAATACAATTGGAAATTGAAAAATAAAACAAAGAAAATTGCAGGTTTTAATTGTCGATTAGCTGTGACATCAATAATTAAAAATAATAAATCTGTTAATGTTAAAGCATGGTACACTCCTAGTATTCCTGTTAGTTTAGGGCCAAAGGATTTTAATGGTTTGCCAGGTATGATTCTTGCAGTTGAAGAATTGGGAAATTTTTATTATGCGATTGATGTGGACTTTAATGAAAATATAAAGATTAAAGAACCAAAAAAAGGAAAGACAGTTTCTGAACAAGATTTTAAACAAATTGTAAAAGGTTCTATGAAAAAAATGAGAGGTGAATAGGAAACAGAACACTTCAAGTTATAGTCTAAAATCAATAATAATCCTGTTACTCCTAACAGGGTTTTCATCTTTATTTGCCCAACAAGTTCAATTAAAATGATTATAGAACGTTAATAGATCGCATATAAAACCGATTAAACCACACTAAAAACTGTTAAAATGTAAATTTTTCTTTGTAAAATCGTTTTTTTTTTTTTTTGATATTCGTAGTATTATTAATCATAAACTTATAGCAATTTAAATTTGAAATGTTGAATCGAAAACGAAGTTGCTTTTTTATTCTATGCCGCTATGACCTATTTGCATAGCCTTAGCTACGGAAATGGGGAATAAGAAAATAGAATGAAAAATGAACGAGTTTAAATACAACATTACATGTTTATATTGGTATTGATATTATGAAAAAATTACTAGCAGTTGCTGTATTATTTACAGCATTTTCGTTTACGAGCTTAGATGCTAATGCAAGTTCTAAACTAAAAAAAAGAAATTGCTCGGAAGAGGCAATTCAAGCTTATGATATTGTATATGAATATACAGGTAGTATGTTTTACGCAGGGTATTCAGCAGATGCAGCTTACAATGGTTGTATTTCAGGAGGCGGAAGTCCCGATGGAGCTTAATTTTTTTGATAAAAGTTATAAATAATGAGAAAGCTAATTGTAGTTTTAATATTTTTTACAAGTAATTTAGGAATTTCGCAAATACTTTCTGGAGAAATCACTTATGGCGTAAGAATGGATGAAGTTGCTCTTCAAAAGATTATAAATTCTGTTAAAGATAACAGCTTTAAAAAAGATTACCTAATAAAATTACATAATGATCTTAAATCGAGTATAAAATATTTAAATTATACTTTAAAATTTAACACAAATGAATCCAATTTCAACCGAAAAGAAACCTTAGCAAATGACAATGGAATTGATTTAAATATGAGTTCAATGGCAGTTAGTGCAAATGGTATTTTTTATTCAAATTTGAAAGAAAATGTTAATTTGCATCAAGTTGAGTTTAGTGGAGAGTCCTATTTATTATCAAAAAACATAGACTATAATTGGCAAATAACTACAGAAACCAAAATTATTCAAGGATATAAATGTTATAAAGCTATATCTAAGGTAACAAAAAACTCAAAAAACTTTATTACTACTGCTTGGTTTTGCCCAAGGTTATCTTTTCAACATGGACCTAAAGGATTTAATGATTTACCAGGGTTAATATTAGAATTAAAATATCTTGATAGATTTATTTTTTATACTAAGAATATTAAATTAAGAGAAAATGAAATAAAAATAAATAGACCCACTAAGGGCAATAATATGACTCAAAAGAAATTTGATAAATTTTTAAAAAACCGAATGAATTCTATGAAAAATTAATCTTTGTGTATTTTTTTTAAATTAATTATAAAGCGTCATATATTGGCGCTTTTGTAAATTTAATAACATATATATGCACAAATTCCTTTTAATACTATTTATTCTAATAACAAATCAAATTATTGCTCAAGAGTACTCTTCCGGTATCATTACCTATAAGAAACAATTTATTGGTAAAATGAAAAACCCACTATTAAAAAAGGATAGATTGAATGAAAGTAGGGCTCAATTAAATTATATATTAAAATTTAAGAGCGCAGAGTCTTTATTTTTTTTGGAAGAAAAAATGGAAAACGATCTAAATAGAAATTCTGCTCTGGCTAAAAGGATAGGCGGTACCTCTGGACAATACTATATAGATATTAATAATCAAACTTTTTTACAACAGACTGAAATTTTTTCCCAGAAATTTTTAGTGATGTTAGACGAAAAAGATTATTCTATTACGAAAGAATCAAAAAACATACAAGGATATAAATGCTTTAAAGCTATTTTCAAAAAAATAGAAAAAGCTCCAAATGAAAATCTGAAAGATATTGAAAGTATAGTAGAAGTCTGGTTTGCACCAGAATTATCTTTTCCTTTTGGACCTTTAGAATACCATAGTTTACCGGGCTTAATTTTAGAGGTAAAAACTAACAACATAACCTTAACAGCAACGAAAATATCTTTAAATAAAAGTAATTTTAATATTGAAAGACCTTGTGACGGTCAAGAATTAACGGAGAAAGAATATATGAATACACTAGAAAAAATCGTTAAAAACTTGAGTCGAGAGAAAAAATAGGTTTAAACCAAAACTCAACCTCACTCTAATATAAATTAGATTAACTAAAATAAATAGAGTCGTATCCAAACTACATTTAATAGAATATTAAACCTAACAGTCCTGTTCCTCCTAACAGGGTTTTCTTCTTTATTCGCCCAACAAGTTCAATTAAAAGGGACGGTCATAGACAGTACCCAAAATCCTATTCCTTATACCAATTTAATTGCTTCTCCTCTAGCCGAAAACCAAGACATTACTTTTGCGATTACAGATAATCAAGGGCGGTATAAACTTAACTTGGTGCAAGATGTTAGCTATCAAATAGAAATTACTCATATGGGGTTTTCTAAACAAATAGATACGTTACAACTTTCTGCAAATCAAGATAAAAACTACATTCTACAAGAAAGTACAGAGAGCCTAGAGCAAGTCATTATTAAACAAGAGATGGCGGTTATTGTAAAAGAAGACACCATTACCTACCGTACAGACCAGTTTAAAACCGGTGAAGAACGTAAGTTAAGAGAAGTTTTAAAAAAATTACCTGGCGTAGAAGTAGACCGCGAAGGTAATGTCACCGTAAATGGTAAAAAGGTGACCAAACTCATGGTAGAGGGAAAAACCTTTTTTACAGGAGATAGTAAGCTGGCAGTAAACAACATCCCTGCAGATGCTGTAGATGAGGTAGAAGCTTTAGACAACTACAGTGAAGTTAGTTTTTTAAAGGGTCTAAATGATAGCGATCAAATGGCGCTTAATATTAAACTAAAAGAAGGAAAAAAAGAATTTGTTTTTGGCGATATAGAAGCCGGTGGGGGAGTAAAAGAACGTTTTCTATTTCATCCTACCTTATTTTATTACAGTCCAAAAACAGCCATAAATGTGATTGGAGATATCAATAACATTGGTAAAAAGTCGTTCACCATGCAAGACTATATTAATTTTGAAGGCGGTTATGCGGCTATGTTAGACGGCTCTACTTCGTTTGGTAATATTTATAACAGCGATTTCGCTCAATTTCTCAATCAAAAAGAGTTTACCTACCAGAAAAATGATTTTGGGGCAGGAAGCATTTCTCAACAATTAGCTACGGGGCTTCGGTTAGAAGCTTTTTCTATCGTTAATAAAGGAAAGACAGATACCCGCGTAACCAATAACATCAGTTACCTCACCGATGATGCTGTAGATGAGAATAGAGAAACGGCAACCCGTAACGAGGTTTTCTTTACCTTAAATAAATTAAAACTGCGCTATCAACCCAACAGTGATAACGATTTGGCTTACGAAGCTTTTATTAAAACCTCTAACGGCGATGCTTCGCAAAACCTCAACTCTTTTACTGCAGAAGACACTACATTAACGCGAATTTTACAGCAACCCAAAAATGTTTCTGTAAATCAAGAAATACGCTATAATAAACAATTCTCTTACGAGCATACGTCCACCTTAATCGCTAATTACACCTATAACGATCAGCAAAACGATAATTCTTGGTTGTTTAACCAGCCTGTATTTAATAATTTAATTCCGTTTCAAGAAGACGGCGATTTTTATAATTTATTACAAAACAGCGCATCCAAAAAACACCAAGCTACCGTAGACCTTAAGCATTATTGGGTACTAAATAATTTTAATCACGTTTATCCCAGAGTTGGTTCGACCTACCTTAACCAAAGTTTTGGCAGTGTAGATCAACAAAAATTACAAGACGGTAATTTTAATAGTTTTCTAGCCAACGGTTTTAATAATGACGTCCAATTTAATCTAATAGATACCTATGTAGGTTTTCAGTATAAAGCCAAGGCAGGCGATTTTATTTTTAAACCCGGTCTTATGTACCACGCTTATTTTTGGAACGTAGATCAATTTACTGAAGAAGTTGCCAATAAGCAAAAAAGTGTTTGGTTACCCGAATTAAATATAGAATATGAAATCTCTTCCGCAGAGAAACTAAAACTAGATTATCGCTTAAAAACAAGCTTTTCTCAAGCCGAGCAATATGCCAATAGATTGCGTTTAGTCAGTTTCAATCAGCTGTATCGCGGGAACGAAAATCTAGAAAATCAACTCTATCATTCGGCTTCATTGCGTTACCATCAATTTAATATGTATAAAGGAATTTTTATCAACGCTAATCTAAGTTATACCAAACGAGAAAAGTCGATTAGAAATACCACCCAAATTGAAGGAATAGACCAAGTAAATACTTCTATTTATACGAGTCTCCCCGAAAATAACTATAACGCCATGGGCTCATTTGCTAAACAAATTTCTAAGTATAAATTTACACTTAGCGGAAATTTGAGTTGGGCAGATTACAGCCGAGTGGTAAATGATGAGCTAAATGATTATCAATCTAATAATTATGGGTACACCATCAAAGCCGAAACCCGTTTTAAAGATTGGCCCAATTTAGAATTAGGCTGGGAGCAAGGTTTAAATAACTTTAAATCTGACCGCTTAGAGAATAAATTCACCAAAATTAACCCTTATGCAGTTTTGGATTGGGATTTTCTAAATGACTTTATTTTCTTTGCAGATTATACTTATAATCATTATAAAAACCTCAATACAGATCAAGTCAACCAGTTTGATGTAGGTAACCTGTCCTTATATTATAACAAAGAAGACAGTCCGTGGGGTTTTGAAATTGATGTAGATAATGTGTTTGATGTGCGTTATAAAAATGAAAATTCTTTTAATCAGTTTTTGGTAAGTGACACCCGCATTTTTATTCAACCCAGAACGGTATTGTTTAAACTTTCCTATAAGCTCTAACAAATTCCTGCGCAGGCAGGAATCTTAAAGCGCGCTGTTGTGGGATCTACTTGATCTATTGCTCTTTTCGAAGTAGGCTTTTTTAATGAAAAATTTTCAGTAGAGAATCACTTTACGGAATTAATTTTATGATATTTGGATCATGGAATTTCTAAGCATGAGATTCTGAGCTGAACTCAGAATGACAGGAATCGAGTGAGATTGGAGTTTCTAAGCATGAGATTCCGGGTCAGGCCCGGAATGAGTTCCTGCGCAGGCAGGAATCTTAAAGCGCGCTGCTGTGGCGTTTGCTTGACCTACAGAGCTTGTCGAAGCAGGCTTTTCTTCAAATTTTCAATATAGAATTCCTTTACGGAATTAATTTCGTAATAATTGAATGATTTGGTTTTCTAAGCATAAGATTCCGAGTCAGGCCCGGAATGTAATTCCTGCGTAGGCAGGAATCTTAAAGCGTACTGCTATGATGTTTGCTTTACTTACTGAGTTTGGAGTCTTATGGTATTTGAGAAGAAGCTAAAATTATTAGCGCATTACTTTTTGATTCTAAATGTCCTACTGAGCTTGTCGAAGTAGATTAGTAAGAAGATCCAACTTCTAAGCATGAGATTCTGAGCCAAGCCCAGAATGACAAGAACGGGTTGAGTTTTGAGTTTCTAAGCATGAGATTCTGAGTCGAGCCCAGAATGACAAGATTTAAACTTAAGATTTACATCTTATTTACTAATTTTGCAATTAAAATAAAAGAAATCAGTTTTGGCGAAAATAGGAGATATTGAGGTAGGAGAGTTCCCATTGTTATTGGCACCTATGGAAGATGTAAGCGATCCTCCATTTAGAGCTTTGTGTAAAGAACAAGGAGCAGATGTAGTGTATACCGAGTTTATTTCTTCGGAAGGCTTGATTCGCGATGCGGCAAAAAGCGTGATGAAACTCGATATCTACGAGAAAGAACGTCCTGTTGGGATCCAAATTTTTGGAGCCAATTTAGAATCTATGCTAGAGTCGGTAGAGATTGTAGAAAAATCGGGTCCAGATATTATTGATATCAATTTTGGTTGTCCCGTAAAAAAGGTGGTTTCCAAGGGAGCGGGCGCAGGAATTTTAAAAGATATAGATCTTATGGTTTCCTTAACGGAAGCGATGGTAAAACATACCAACTTACCCATTACCGTAAAAACACGTTTGGGCTGGGATCAGGATTCTATAAAAATTTTAGAAGTAGCCGAACGTTTACAAGATGTAGGCTGTAAAGCGATTTCTATTCACGGAAGAACGCGTGCGCAAATGTATAAAGGCGAAGCCGATTGGCAGCCTATCGCCGATGTAAAGAACAATCCACGGATGCATATTCCTGTTTTTGGGAATGGAGATGTAGATACGCCCCAAAAAGCCATGAAAATGCGTGATGAATTTGGTTTGGATGGCGCCATGATTGGCCGCGCCAGTATTGGTTATCCTTGGTTTTTTAGAGAAGTAAAACATTATTTTAAAACCGGAAATCTTCTAGATCCGCCTACCATGATCGAACGTTTAGAAGCCGCCAGAAGGCACTTGCAAATGGCCATTGACTGGAAAGGAGATAAATTGGGGGTTTTTGAAACCCGCAGGCATTATACCAATTACTTTAAAGGCATTCCGCATTTTAAAGAACACCGTATGAAAATGGTAACCAGCGATGAAGCAAAAGACGTATTTAAAGCCTTTGATGAAGCCGAAAAAGAATTTGGTGATTTTCAGTTTTCATAAGTGTAGCAATAATTTACAGATTACCTCTGGAGAACTTGTTTTATAAGTGAAGAGAATCTAATTTTAAACGACCCACGACCCACGACCCACGACCCACGACCCACGACCCACGACCCACGACCCACGACCCACGACCCACGACCCACGACAAGAAAATAAATTAGAGAAACTAGAAGCTAGACAAAGAGCCAAGAGATTGGAGACAAGAAGCAAGAGACAATACGCTAGAATTAAGGTAAAAAGAAGATTTTATCTCGTAAATGGTGTTTATTAAACTCACCAACTCACCAACTCACCAACTCACCAACTCACTCACTAAGCCAAAACCTTACTAATTCTTGTAGCGCCGATATAAGTAGCCATAATTCCCAAAACCATAATAGTAGCAAAAACAATAGCAATATTTTCTGCTTTTAACGCAACGGGATAAGGTAGCGTTGGAGTAATCATGATTAAATCGAATTGCAACTGCAATAAGATAATCAACATTCCTAATCCTAAGCCCAACATGCCTCCTACAAAAGTAAGCAGGCTACCTTGCAGTAAGAAAATACGTTTAATTTCTTTAGCTGAAGCTCCTAAATAATGAAGGGTTCTAATATTGTGTTGTTTGTCTAAAATAGCCATTACAATAGCTCCTCCCACATTAAAAAGAGCAATAATAAGAACTAGAGTAAAGATGAGGTAAACCGCTAGATTTTCGGTATTTAACATTTTGTACAGCTTATCATTTAACTGCATTCTATTTTTAATGATAAAATCAGCGCCTAATATCGAAAGTAGTTCTCCTCTTACTTCATCTTCGTTTACGCCAGATTTCAGTTTAATTTCTAATGCAGAAAATTCTCCCTCTTTTAATTGCAATAATTCTTTCGCAAAGAAATAAGGTGCAAAAACATATTTAGAGTTGAGCTCTTCGTTAATGCTATACACGCCAATCACCACGGCAGATTTGCTAGAGAACGCATCGCTAGCAACACTCACTTGTCCTTTTCCTGGTTTGGGAACCATGATTTTTAGAGCGTCATTATAACCGCCTATTCCTAAAGATAATTTTTTGGAAATAAGACTTCCTATAACCACTTGATTTTCTAACGGGTGCATCCAAACACCACCAATCAGTTCGTTTTCAATTGGGTTAACGCTGAGGTAATTTTTATCTACAGATTTAATAAATGCAGGTGTATGTTTGTTATTGTAACTAAGTAACACCTGTTCTTCAATAATTTTAGAAAAGGCTTCTAGACCTTCTATCTGTTTAATTTCACCTAGTTTTTTTGAATCGATTTGAATTGTTTTTCCGCTTGACGGAAGAATTTTTAAATCGGGATCAAATTCGTTGGAAAACGAGAGGCTAAATTCCTTTAGCCCTGCAAAACCAGATAAGACAATAAATAACGCCAAAGCGCCAGCAAATACTCCTATCCCTGCAATGATGGTAATAATATTAATGGCAGAATTTTTACTTTTCGTCGCCAAATACCGCTTTGCGATGTAATAGGAGAAATTCAAATTAAGATTTTTTTCTTTTATCTAGTAAATCTGGGTTCTCAATAGGATTTTCTTTTCCTTTTACTGCCTCATCAATTTCTTCGATGTAATCTAGAGAATCATCTAGAAATAAATCTAAATCGGGCATTTTTCTCAATTGATGCTTTGTCTTTAAAGCCACTTGATGCTTTAAACGATGCTTGATTTCTCTTAACTCATCTAAAAGAGCCTTGCCTTGAGCGCTTGGGAAAATACTTAGGTAAGCTTTGGCTATAGATAAATCTGTAGTTACTTTCACTTTAGAAACCGAAATAATTATATTAGTTTTTCCAGCATTCCTAAGCTCTTGTTGTATTACATCGGCTAAGTCTTTTTGTAAGACTCCGCCAATTTTTTTCTGTCTGTTTGTTTCTTCCATACCGCAAAAATAGCGTTTTTAAAAGTTATAGTATTTTTGTAAAACAAAATTTTAATAAAAATGGATAAAATTGAACACATTGGGATTGCAGTAAACAATCTAGAAGAAGCAAATGCCACATATAAAAAGCTGTTAGGAACTTCTCCATACAAGCAAGAGGAGGTAGAAAGCGAAGGCGTAACAACCTCTTTCTTTAAGACAGGCGAAAGTAAAATAGAATTGTTGGCAGCAACGCGGGAGGATAGTCCTATCGCTAAGTTTTTAGAGAAAAAAGGAGAAGGGATTCATCACATCGCTTTTGCGGTGAGTGATATAGAACGAAAGATAAAAGAATTAGAAGCAGATGGTTTTGTGGTTTTAAATAAAACCCCAAAAAAAGGAGCAGATAATAAGTTGGTTGCTTTCCTGCATCCAAAATCATCTCACGGCGTCTTAATAGAATTATGCCAAGAAATAAAAAAATAGCTTTTTTGTTGGCAGGTTTCATGAATATGACTATTTTTGCGTCCTGTTTTAGGACCCATAGCTCAGCTGGTTAGAGCACCTGACTCATAATCAGGTGGCCGATGGTTCGAGCCCATCTGGGTCCACAAGTTAAGTTACAGTATAAATCCCTCGCGATTTTACCTAATTACTTAAGAGGGATTTATACTTATTTAGATAATTTCTTTTTTTTTAAAAGATTTTACTATTTTAGCCTTTAGTTATGAAGAATAGAAAAAGTTTAAGAATTATAATTTTATCTGCTGCGGTGAGCTTGGTTTCATTGCAGGGCTTTTCTTTTCAGTTAGAGAATCACGAATTAAATAATCCTACCGCTCAATCTGGAAGCAATAATAATAACACTATTAGTGAAGCTCCTAATGATTCTGAAACGCCTCAAGCGTTACCAGAGCCGGGGATACCACCTCCTCCAGGAACTGTACCTATAGATGGGTTCTTAACGTATTTTCTTGTAGCAGGAGCTTTTTTTGGAGTTCGTAAGTTAAGAAAGAAGAACTAGCTTCTTAATTCTAAAAGGCGTTGCACATATTTTCCTATTACATCAAATTCTAAATTAACCAGTGTTCCTATTTCAAAACTTTTGAAGCATGTATGCTCATAAGTGTATGGGATAATTGCTACATTAAAACAGTCTTTTCTACTGTTTACCACCGTTAAACTTACACCATTTACTGTAATTGAGCCCTTTTCTATGGTTACATTATTTAATGAAGAATCATAGGTGAAGGTAAAAATATGGCTTCCGTTTTCCTCTTTAATTTGAGAACAAGTGGCAGTCTGGTCTACGTGGCCTTGTACGATATGCCCATCTAATCTAGCATTCATTTTCATTCCGCGTTCTAGATTAATCACATCTCCTATCTCTATATGAGTTAAATTCGTTTTTTCTAAAGTCTCTTTAATGGCAGTTACCGTATAATAATGACCATCTATTGCAGTAACGGTTAAACAAACGCCATTGTGAGCCACACTTTGATCTATTTTTAATTCTTCCGTAAAGGAAGATTCAATTTTAAGATGCAAGTTGCCTCCATCCTTAGTTAAGTCTACTACTTTCCCGAGTACTTCTACAATTCCTGTAAACATAGTTGTTAATAATTAGTTACCTTTGTGAGAGCAAAAATAGAAATTATTTTGATGAAAAAAGCACAAAAAATAAGAGTTGGTATAAGCATTGGGGATTTAAATGGGATTGGCAGCGAGGTTCTTTTAAAAACTTTTGAAGATTCGCGAATGTTAGATTTTTGCACTCCCGTAATTTTTGCGAATAATAAATTACTTTCCTTTTATAAGAAACACTTTAAAATGAATATCAATTTTCATGGGATTGATAATGCTAAACAAATTATAGATGGAAAATATAATGTCATAAATGTGTGGAAAGATACTCTCAAAATAAATTTTGGAGAAGAAGATAAGTATTTGGGAAGCTTTACCCTTCAATCTTTGGAGGCGGCAACGCAAGCTTTAAAGGAAGAACATATAGATGTATTGGTAACGGCTCCTATTAATAAAAATGTAATACAATCTAATAAATTTAATTTTCCAGGCCATACCGATTATTTAGCTAAACATTTAGGAGGCGGCGAAAGTCTCATGTTTATGATTTCTGAAAACCTAAAAGTAGGTTTGCTCACAGATCATGTACCAGTGAAAGATGTTGCAGAAGTGATTACACCCGCTCTTATCGAAAAAAAGATTAAAATTATTTCTAGCTCTCTAGAAGCAGATTTTCGAGTGAGAAAGCCTAAAATTGCCGTTTTAGGAATCAATCCGCATAGCGGAGATAATGGGGTGATAGGAAATGAAGAAGAAGAAGTTTTAAAACCTACACTAAAGAAATTGCGGGATAGAGGAAATCTAGTTTACGGTCCTTATGCGGCAGATAGTTTTTTTGGCACGAAAAATTATCTAAATTTTGACGCAGTTGTAGCAGCCTATCACGATCAAGGACTTATTCCCTTTAAAACTTTATCCTTTGGAAACGGAGTAAATTTTACTGCTGGATTAGATAGAATAAGAACTTCTCCAGACCATGGAACGGCTTATGAAATTGCGGGAAAAGGAGAGGCAGACCCTACCTCATTTAAAGAAGCAGTATTCGCTGCTATTGAAATATTTAGGAATAGAGAAGAGTATAAGGAGCTCACTAAAAATCCGCTTAAAAAACAGAACAAAAAATTATAAACATTTTTTGTTGATAAAGATACTTAATTAATTATATTTTATATATTTGCACGCCTGAAATTGACGATGTGATGAAGAAGTTAAAAGAGTTTACCATCCCATTTGTGGGATTGAAATTAGGAAGGCACCATTACGATTATCATATTAATGATACGTTCTTTGATTTTTTTGAGTACGAAGATTTTAATGATATCGATGTGAAAGTAAACCTAGAGTTTGAAAAAAAACCTACGATGCTGGAGCTAGATTTTCATATTAAAGGCCACATTAACATCAATTGCGATGTAACTAATGAGCCTTACAATCAGCCTTTAGAGAATCATATTTCTTTGGTGGTAAAATTTGGAGATGAATTAAACGATGAAAATGAGGATTTGCTTATTTTGCCGCACGGGGAATACGAGATAGAAGTCCAACAATACATTTATGAGGCCATCGTATTGGGCATACCTATTAAAAGGGTTCACCCAGGTGTTGAAGATGGAACTTTAGATTCAGAAATACTCGATAGATTAGAAGAATTGGAACCCAAAATTGGGGAAGAAAAAGAAGAAAATGAGGTAGATCCTCGCTGGAATAAATTAAAAAACCTATTAAACGATAAAAATTAAGACTTAGCTATGGCACATCCTAAGAGAAAAATATCTAAGACCAGAAGAGATAAAAGAAGAACGCACTATAAGGCTAAAGCTCCGCAAGTAGCTACAGATCCTACAACAGGAGAAGCGCACTTATACCACAGAGCTCACTGGCATGAAGGAAAACTTTATTATAGAGGACAAATCCTTATTGATAATACAGAAGAAGTTGAAGCTTAGGTATTAAGCTAGATAAAATACTATCAAAACTCTCGTTCGAAAGACGAGGGTTTTTGTTTTTTTAAGACCTTTTGTCTTATAAAACGATAAATGATTGAGTTAATAAGTTGAATAAGTGGCAAAAACATATTACTTTGCACCTTAGTTTTAGAAATTAATCGATTTTTCTGAATCTAAACAATGTAGGGAAAACCCTATTTTTGCGAAATAAAATCCTTTTTATGAATAAAATCAAGGCAGCGATAACAGCTGTAGGATCTTACGTGCCGGACGACATCATTACCAATAAGATGTTGGAAGAAATGGTAGAAACCAATGATGAATGGATTACTAGCAGGACAGGTATTAAAGAAAGAAGAATCTTGAAGGATCCTAGTAAAGGAACCTCTTATTTAGGTATACAAGCTGCAAAGAATCTTATAGAAAAAAGTAATATCGACCCAGCAGAGATTGATTTATTAATTTTTGCAACCACTACGCCAGATTTACCAGTAGCCTCTACAGCAGCTTATACAGCATCAGCAATAGGAGCTACCAATGCTTTTTCTTATGATTTACAAGCCGCGTGTTCTAGTTTTCTTTACGGAATGTCTACGGCATCAAGTTATATAGAGTGTGGCAGGTATAAAAAAATTATCGTGATTGGAGCAGATAAGATGTCTTCTATCATTGATTATAAGGACAGAGCCACCTGTATAATTTTTGGAGATGGAGCAGGAGCTGTTCTTTTTGAGCCTAACGAAGAGGGCTTAGGCTTTCAGGATGAATTTTTACGAAGCGATGGGGTAGGGAGAGACTTTTTAAAAATTGATGCTGGCGGATCTCTTTTACCCGCAAGCCAAGAAACGGTTGCCAATGGGCAGCATTACGTACGGCAAGATGGAAAAACGGTCTTTAAATATGCGGTTTCCAATATGGCAGAAGTTAGTGCAGAAATTATGAAGAGGAATAAACTTCAAGAAAACGATGTTAACTGGTTGATAGCACATCAAGCTAATAAGAGAATTATTGATGCCACCGCAAAGAGAATGGGCCTAAGCGAGGAAAAAGTTCTTATGAATATTGAACGCTACGGTAATACTACATCTGCAACATTGCCATTATTGTTAAGCGATTTCGAAAAACAATTTAAAAAAGGAGATAATTTGGTATTCGCTTCCTTTGGAGGCGGCTTTACTTGGGGTTCTATTTATTTAACCTGGGCATATAACTCCTAATTACAAACGAAAAAAAATCTTATAGTTATGGAATTAAAGGAAATTCAAAATTTAATAAAATTTGTAGCTAAATCTGGAGCTAGCGAAGTGAAATTAGAAATGGATGATATTAAAATCACTATTAAAACCACTTCAGACGATAAAGAAACAACTATCGTTCAGCAAATTCCAATGGGAGGAATGCAAGGACAAATGCAGGCTCCGCAGCAACAAATGCAGCAACAAGCTCCTGCTTCTACACAAGAAGCACCAGCATCCACTCCAGATGCACCAGCAGCAGATGATGATTCTAAGTACATCACTGTGAAGTCTCCAATTATTGGTACATTTTACCGTAAGCCATCACCAGATAAACCTGTTTTTGCAGAGGTAGGAGATACCATCAAAGAAGGAGATGTGGTATGTATCATTGAAGCGATGAAGCTTTTTAATGAAATAGAAAGTGAAGTAAGTGGTAAAATCGTAAAGGTTTTGGTAGATGAAGCTTCTCCTGTAGAGTTTGATCAGCCCTTATTTTTAGTAGATCCATCATAAGAAGTTTTAAATACTAAAATTTGAATGATGCTCTAGTATAGCATTTGAAATAGTGGATTATTAAAACTCAAATTTAAAATTTCAAAAGATGTTTAAAAAGATACTAATTGCCAATAGAGGAGAAATTGCATTACGTGTAATTAGAACCTGTAAAGAAATGGGAATCAAAACCGTGGCGGTATACTCAAAAGCAGATGCAGATAGTTTGCACGTACGTTTTGCAGATGAAGCTGTTTGTATAGGTCCGGCACCAAGTAACGAGTCTTATTTAAAAATATCAAATATAATTGCTGCTGCAGAGATAACTAATGCAGATGCGATCCATCCTGGATATGGTTTCTTAGCCGAAAATTCTAAGTTTTCTAAAATTTGTCAAGAGCACGATATCAAATTTATTGGAGCTTCGCCAGGTATGATCGATAAAATGGGCGATAAAGCTTCGGCTAGAGCAACTATGCAATCTGCGGGAGTGCCTTGTATTCCAGGCTCTGACGGTCTTTTAGAAGATTTTGCAGACTGTCTTAAAACTGCAAAAGCTATGGGCTTTCCAGTAATGCTTAAAGCCACCGCAGGTGGTGGAGGTAAAGGGATGCGTGCCGTTTGGAAAGAAGAAGAACTTCAAGATGCTTGGGATTCGGCAAGACAAGAAGCTGGAGCTGCTTTTGGTAATAATGGTATGTATTTAGAGAAACTCATTGAAGAACCTCGTCATATCGAAATTCAAATTGTAGGAGACAGTAAAGGAAAAGCATGCCATCTTTCAGAAAGAGATTGCTCTATACAACGTCGTCATCAAAAACTTACCGAAGAAACTCCATCTCCATTTATGACCGATGAACTTCGGGAAAAAATGGGAGAAGCTGCCATAAAAGCAGCAGAATATATTAAGTACGAAGGAGCGGGAACTGTAGAGTTTTTAGTAGACAAGCACCGTAATTTTTACTTTATGGAGATGAATACTCGTATCCAAGTTGAACATCCTATTACAGAGCAAGTAATTGATTATGATTTAATTAGAGAGCAAATTTTGGTGGCGGCAAACGTACCAATATCAGGCAAGAACTATTTGCCAAAGTTACACTCTATTGAATGTCGTATCAATGCAGAAGATCCTTATAATGGGTTTAGACCTTCTCCAGGAAAAATCACCAATCTGCACGCGCCAGGAGGACACGGAGTGCGAATAGACACTCACGTATATAGTGGATATTCTATCCCTCCCAACTACGACTCTATGATTGCCAAGCTCATCACAACAGCGCAAACAAGAGAGGAAGCCATCAATAAAATGAAGCGCTCTTTAGATGAGTTTATTATAGAAGGGGTAAAGACAACCATTCCTTTTCACCGTCAATTAATGGATCATCCAGATTATTTAGCGGGTAATTATACCACAAAATTTATGGAAGATTTTGAAATGGATGAAAAATATAAAGACCAAGATTTATAGATATAAAAACCCTCAATTAATTTGAGGGTTTTCTTTTTTTAGGGCGTTCCCCTGCGGGTCGGGCTATTCGCTATATCTTTTTTGGTTTTCAACACAAAAAAGGATGCCGCTACTATCCCTAACGCAAAAAACTTCGCTATTTTAGTTTCAAAATGAGAAGAGCGTATTTTTTATCAAGAATGGATGCCCAGCATCGCCTATGAAAAGATTTTTTAAGTTTATTGGGAAACTAATCTTATGGTTTTTTGGAATCACTATTCTATGGGTAGTAATTTATAAATGGGTTCCTGTGCCTATAACGCCATTAATGGTTATTCGATATGTAGAAACTCCTTCAGAAAATAGAAATGGATGGCAATACGATTGGGAACCTATAGAAAACATTTCTGTTAACCTACAAAAAGCTGTGATTTGCAGTGAAGATCAAAATTTTCTAAAACACAATGGCTTTGATTTGGAAGCTATAGAAAAAGCGATTCAAAATAACAAAAAAGGTAAACGCTTACGCGGAGCAAGCAGTATTAGTCAGCAAACAGCTAAAAATGTTTTCTTATGGCCAGGAAGAAATTGGCTAAGAAAAGGACTAGAAGTGTATTTTACTTTTTTAATAGAAACCATTTGGAGCAAAGAACGTCTTCTAGAAGTGTATGTTAACAGCATAGAAATGGGCAACGGAGTTTATGGCGCCGAAGCTGCCGCAAACTTTTGGTTTAAAAAATCTGCCAGTCAATTAAGTGCTTCTCAAGCTGCTGCGATTGCGGCGATATTGCCTAATCCTTTGCAATATCGAGCCAATCCACCAACAAGCTATATTCAATCAAGAAAAGCTTGGATTACACGTCAAATGGATTATTACGGACCCTTAACCTTTGACCCCAAAGAAAATAAAAAGTAATGCAAAGACAACAACTTTTAGAAGCTTGTCACCTTTACGTAGAAGAACGCATGTTGCGTTTACAAACTTCTATTAGAGGTTTAGAAAGTGACTTAGAAAATGAAACTAAAAGCAGTGCAGGTGATAAATATGAAACCTCCCGCGAAATGATTAATACTGAGATTTCTCAGCTCGAAAATCAGTTGAAGGAGTTTAAAAAACTACAAGAAATTTTACAATTGCCCAATTTACAAAAGGCTGCTACAAAAATTCAGTTGGGAAGCATAGTTACTACAAGTCTCGCGAACTACTTTATAGCCATTTCTGCGGGAGAGATTAAACTGAAGAAGCAAAATTTCTACGCCATTGGAATTAATTCTCCTATTGCAAAACTCTTGCTAGGAAAGCAAAAAGACGATAGGTTTAGTTTCCGTAAAGAAGAAATAAAAATTTTATCTGTGGATTAAGGATCAATTTCAGAATAATTAGAGAAAGCTTAAAACTTGTTTTCTACCAAATATTCTGCAATTTGTACTGCGTTGGTGGCAGCTCCTTTTCTTAGATTATCAGCAACAATCCATAATTGTAAAGCTCTAGGATGCGAATGATCTTTACGTATTCTACCTACAAAAACATCATTTTTTCCTTCGGCATATATAGGCATTGGGTAGGTATTCACACTCGGATAATCTTGTAGCGTAATCCCTGGAAAATCCTTTAGCGCTTTCTTAATAGATGAAATTTCAAACTCTTTTTCAAATTCTATATTCACCGACTCACTGTGACCACCCACCACTGGAATTCTCACTGCAGTTGCAGAAACCAAAACCGTATCGTCAGCCAGAATTTTCTTGGTTTCATCGGTAAGTTTCATCTCCTCTTTGGTATAATCATTTTCTAAGAATACATCACAATGCGGAATTGCGTTTTGATGAATAGGGTAGGGATAAGCCATTTCTCCCGTTTCTCCCTTATATTCGCGCTCTAATTGCTGCACTGCTTTTACTCCAGTACCAGTAATCGATTGGTAGGTAGAAACGATCACGCGTTTTATTTTAAATTGGTCGTGTAATGGCTTTAACGTCAAAACTAATTGTATGGTTGAACAATTGGGGTTAGCAATAATCTTATCTTCTTTGGTAAGACTGCTGGCGTTAATTTCGGGAACAATTAGTTTTTTGGTGGGATTCATTCGCCAAGCCGAAGAATTATCGATAACGGTTGTTCCTGCTTCGGCAAATTTTGGTGCCCATTCTAACGAAGTTTTTCCTCCCGCCGAAAACAAAGCGATATCGGGTTGTAAATCTAATGCAGTTTGCAGATTTACCAGTTGGTATTTTGCCCCTTTAAATTCAATTTCCTTTCCTACAGATCGCTCTGAAGCTACCGGAATTAATTCCGTTAACGGAAAATTACGCTCTGCTAATACTTTTAGAATCACTTGACCAACCATACCTGTGGCACCGATTACTGCTACTTTCATAATGAGGGTTTTATAATAGAATAACGAAAATTGATTTTTTTAAAAAGCTAACTGAAAACTATATTTTCGTTTTAAAAACCTCACAGTTCTTTAAGACCTGTGAAGTTTCACAAAGATAAAATACGTTTTTCAAAATAAACCATTAGAAGATAAAAAAGGACCCCGTAATTGTTTTTCAACAATTCGGGGTTTGATTATTAAATGAACAGTGTAGCGGTTACTACGTCTTTTAATTGTTTTTATGAAGTGCTATTTTGCTTTTTCAACTCGTCTCTAATTTGAGTAAGAAGCTGTTCTTGAGAGGGACCAGCGGGAGCTGCAACGGGTTTTGGATCTTCTTTTTTCTTCACATTTTCATAGTATTTTAAAAATAGGTAGATAAAAAGACCTACAATAATAAAATTGATAATCGCTTGTATCAGGTTCCCGTAAGTAATTACCGCCGCTTTGGCTTCTCTGGCTGCTTCTAGACTTTCATAATTGACTCCGTCTAGAGAAATAAATTTTTTGGTAAAATCTACTCCGCCCGTGAGCATTCCAATAATTGGTGTAATGACATCTTTTACAAAAGAGTCTACAATAGTTTTAAAGGCAGCGCCAATAACAACTGCTGTTGCTAAAGCTACAATGTCGCCTTTCATTAAGAATTTTTTAAAATCGCTTAGAAAGCCCATAATTTTGATTGGTTTAGTTTATAAAATTAAAGGTAAACTAAATTTTAACTTTACGGAATAATTTTTCTTTTTACGCGCTGAGAGATGGATGTAATCAGTTCATAGGAAATGGTGCCGGCATTGTGAGCAAAAACTTCGGCGCTTTTATCTTTTCCAAAGAGAATCACTTCATCTCCTTCTTCACAATCAATACCTGTAATGTCTACCATAATCATATCCATACACACGTTGCCAATAATGGGAGCTAAATTTCCATGAATGGAGACGTTGGTGTTCTGTTTGCCGTAAATTCTATTAATTCCGTCGGCGTGACCTAAAGGTAAGGTGGCCGTTTTGGTATCTTTTGAAGCATTAAACATTCGGTTATACCCTACACTTTCGCCTTTTTTGATGTTGTGAATTTGAGAAATAATGGTTTTTAGAGTTCCAATAGGGATGAGTTGTTGGTCGACTTCTTTAGAGTTTCCGTAGCCGTAGAGGCCAATTCCTGTTCTCACCATATCCAGATGAGCCTCGGGATAATTTAAAATTCCACTGGTATTGCACAAATGTCGTAATGGACGGTAGCCTAAGTTCTCTATCAATTGATCACTTACTTTTTTAAACGTGTCCATTTGATGATGGGTAAACTCTTTCTCTTTAACATCTTCACTAGCAGCAAAATGAGAAAAAATTCCGTCTACTTTTATACTTGAAGTTTGTTTTAATTTCTCCACTATCATTGGGACTTCTTTCGGATCAAAACCCAGTCGATTTAAACCCGTATTCAGTTTTAAGTGAATAGGATAATTTTTTTGTTGATTTGCTTCCGCGGAAGCGATAAAATGATTAAGTACAAATTCGCTATAAATACTTGGTGTAAGACATTGATCTATAATTTCTTGAAAGTGTGTAGACTGCGGGTGAAGCACCAAAATAGGTTGGGTGATTCCACCATTTCTTAAATCGATTCCCTCTTGCGTGTAAGCCACCGCAAAATAATCTACGCCCAGGCTTTCTAGTTTTTTAGCCAATGCTACCGAATCACTTCCGTAGGCAAAAGCTTTAATGACGGCGAGTTTTTTTACGTTATCATCTACTTTAGAGGCAAGATAGCGGTAGTTATGCTCTAGCGCTTTTAAATCTATTTCGAGAACGGTTTCTGAAGGTTTCATAGTTTTCTTTCTTTTGGGAGAACCTCACTTATTTCAACATCCAGTTTTCTCACTTTTTGATCGCGCATGGCTTTGTAATAGGCGGCTCTACTAAGCGGTTCATATTCTTCGGTTTCTCCAAGAAGAACCAAATCTTTACTGGCTGCTTTTCTAAAGCTGTATTGTGCCAAATTTCCTGTTCTTGTACATACGGCGTGCACTTTGGTCACATATTCTGCAGTCGCCATGAGATTAGGAATTGGACCAAAAGGGTTGCCTTTAAAATCCATATCTAAACCCGCCACTACAACGCGAATGCCTTTATTGGCAAGATCGTTACAAACGCTTACAATCTCATCGTCAAAAAACTGAGCTTCATCAATACCCACCACATCGCAAGAATCTGCTAAAAGCCTAATATTTGCAGCTGCAGGAACAGGAGTAGACCTAATTTCATTCGCATCGTGAGAAATCACCATGTCTTCATCGTAGCGAATATCTATGGTAGGTTTAAAAATTTCTACTTTCTGTTTGGCAAATTGGGCGCGCTTTAATCTGCGAATAAGCTCTTCGGTTTTTCCAGAGAACATACTTCCACAAATTACTTCAATCCATCCAAATTGCTCTTCGTGATTTACGGTATTTTCAAGAAACATTTTGTAATTTTCAGCATTCAAACAGGAAACTTCCTGTAAAAAAATAAAGTTGAGATAAATTTACTAAAAATTAAGCTCCACAAGCAAAGTAAATCATAAAGTTATGAAGAAGACCTTAGAAGCAGAGCTTATGAGTATTGCTCATAGAATCTTGCAATTAAAAAATAAAGCAGATGTTCATGAATTAAAAGCGGTAACGGGTGTTTTGTACGAAAAGCTTTCGGTGCTTTCATTTACCGAAAAACATTTTGATGGACCCCAGCCTACCATTGGAAAAAAAAATATTGAAGAAGCCTTAACGGAAGAAAATAAGGAATCTCAAGCAGAAGCGATTTCTTTTCCTGAAGAAGAGGAGCAGCAAGAGGTAATCCAACATGAAGCTGAAGCCATTATAGAACCAAAGGCGGAAGAAATAAAAAAAGTTACTTCTTCTGTACCTTCTGAAACTACAAAAGTAGAAGAGGTGCTCGAAGATATTTTACCTCAGGCTGAAGAAGAAACCAAAGACGAATTTAGAAGTTTGGGCGGAGTTCATTATGACGATTTACCCCAGTTTGAAAGACCTTCGGAAGTAAATAAATCAGAAGAAATTAAAGAAGACGAGGTTTTTGTAGAAGGAGCTTTTTCAGAAGAAGTTCAGCCAGAAGAGATTCTGCAAGAAAAAGTTTTTCATAAAGAAATTTTCAATACAGAAGTTCAGCCAGAGGCGAAAACCGAAGTAGAGGAAGAAGTTAAAGACGAAATAGAACAAGCAAAGGATGAAGGTTCACTTACAGATGAGCAACAGAATCTCTTTGGAATTATGCCTGAATTTGAGCGTAAAGAAGATTTTAACAGCAGACATGCTGCTAAGAAAAAATCGCTTAATGATCAACTAAAAAAAGGAATTCAGATTGGTTTAAATGACCGCTTAAGCTATATCAAACATCTTTTTGATGGTGATGCGGCAGACTACAACCGGGTGCTGTCTCAATTGAATAGCGTTGAAAGTCTTCCAGAAGCCCAACGTTTTATTCATGAGGTGGTAAAACCAGATTATCAGAATTGGGAAAATAAAGAGGTGTATGAAAGCCGTTTCCTAAAAGCCATTGAAAATAAATATGCTTAATGGGAAAATTATTTATTGTTCCTACGCCCATTGGTAATCTAGAGGATATGACATTTAGAGCTGTAAAAGTGCTCCAAGAAGTCGATTTTATTCTTGCGGAAGACACCCGAACTAGCGGAAAACTGCTCAAGCATTTTAAAATTTCTACGCAAATGCACAGCCACCATATGCACAATGAGCATAAGACCTTGCAAATGATTGTAGATAGAATTAAACATGGAGAAAATGCAGCTTTAATTAGCGATGCAGGAACCCCGGCAATTTCAGATCCTGGGTTTTTGCTAACCCGTGCTTGCGTAGAAGAAAATATAGAAGTAGACTGCCTTCCAGGCGCGACGGCTTTTGTTCCTGCCTTAGTAAATAGCGGTCTCCCAAACGATAAGTTTGTTTTCGAAGGTTTTTTACCCGTAAAAAAAGGCCGACAAACCCGTCTTAAACTATTGGCAGATGAAACGCGGACTATGATTTTTTATGAATCACCGCATAAGCTTTTAAAAACCTTGCAGCATTTAATTGATTATTTAGGGGTAGAGCGGCAAGCCTCAGTTTCTAGAGAGATTAGTAAACTGCACGAAGAAACACAACGAGGAAATTTACAGGAAGTTTTAGATTATTATACCCAAAAGCCTCCCAAAGGAGAAATTGTACTTATTGTGGAAGGTAAAAAATAGAAGATTTTAGTAATTAGTAGCCAAAGCATTAAGTAATTTTTCAAAATAAACTTGATCTTCTTTGTGATACGCTTCCAAATTGATGCTAAAGTTCTCTTCCTCTTTTAACTGAATTTCTAACACCTGTTCAACTAATTCTGCTTTAATTAAAAGCGTGTTTTTAATCTTATGGCTTTCATCATTTAATTTATATTTTACAAAAGCAGGATCGTAAACTACTTGATTCTTTTTTACTCTAGAAATAAAGAAAATATAAGCAATCACTAAATTAGCTGCCACTACGAGATAAAAATAAGTAAAGTTTTCTGATGTAAAATAACCTATTAAACCTATCACAAGCAAAATAAAACCTACGAAAACAAAAACAAAAATTTTCAGCACATTGCGTTGTGTAAATTGAATTGGAGTTGCAGACATAGATTTTATATTTAATAAGGGACTCAAAAATAATAAACTTAACCTAAGCCATGAAACAACTTTTAACTAATATTAGAAATTGTACCTTATGCGAGGAGCATTTACCATTGGGTGCTAATCCCATTTTACGAGCGAACAAAAACTCTAAAATTGTGCTTATAAGTCAGGCTCCAGGAAGAGTGGTACATGAATCGAATATCGACTGGAATGACCAAAGTGGTAAAAAACTAAGAGAATGGTTAGGCGTAAGTGAAGAAACATTTTATAAAGATAAAAACTTTGCTGTTTTACCTATGGCATTTTGCTACCCAGGCAAAGCGAAAACAGGCGATTTACCGCCAAGAAAAAAATGTGCGCCGCAATGGCATCAACGTGTGTTAAATCATTTTGAAAATGATCCTTTATACATTTTAATTGGTTCTTATGCGTGTAAATATTATTTAGAAGGAAAAGAAAATCTAACCTATCGCGTAAAAAATTACCATACTTATCTGCCTAAATATTTTCCTATTCCGCATCCTTCTCCAGTGAATAGATTTTGGAGATCAAAAAACCCTTGGTTTGAAATGGAGGTAGTTCCAGAATTGCAGCAGCTTATTAAAAATAAACTTTCGTAACTTTATAGATTCTTTTCAATCTTTTAAATTAATCTTATGCGTTGGACGCTAGCCCCAAAACCAGACCCCAAAAAAGTAGAGCAGCTTCAAAAAAGTTTGGGAGTTGAAAAAGCTGTGGCTTACCTATTGGTGTTAAGAGGTGTTGAAACGTATGAGGAAGCGAAAGATTTTTTTAGGCCAGATTTAGCAAAACTTCACGATCCATTTTTAATGAGAGATATGGAGGTGGCTGTTAAGAGAATTCAGCAAGCCATTGCGCAAGAAGAATTGATTATGGTGTACGGCGATTATGATGTAGATGGGACTACGAGCGTTGCCTTAATGAGTTCGTATTTAAAAACCGAAACCCATTTAGTAACTACTTATATTCCCGATCGTTATAAAGAAGGTTACGGTATTTCTTATGCAGGAATTGATTACGCCCACGATAACGGTATCCACTTAATTATTGCTTTAGATTGTGGTATAAAAGCCATAGAAAAAGTAGCTTATGCCAAAGAAAAAGGGATAGATTTTATTATTTGTGATCACCATAGGCCCGGCAATGAAATTCCGCAAGCGGTGGCAGTTTTAGATCCCAAACGTGAAGATTGCAACTATCCTTACAAAGAGCTTTGCGGCTGCGGAGTAGGTTTTAAACTGATTCAGGCTTTAGAGCAGCTAAGAGGAAATTCGGTAGAAACACTAGCTCCTTATTTAGATTTGGTGGCCACCGCTATTGGGGCAGATATTGTGCCCATTACGGGAGAGAATAGAATTTTAGCCTATCACGGTTTACATATAATTAATACGCTTCCGCGGAAAGGTTTTCAGGCGATTATTAATCAGATAAAAAAAGAAATATTAACCATTACCGATGTGGTATTTATCATTGCTCCAAGAATTAATGCTGCGGGAAGAATGAAGCATGGGTTGCATGCGGTAGATTTGTTAACCGAAGAAAATGAAGAACAAGCTCAGCTATTTGCACAAGAAATAGAGCAGTACAATAAAGATAGAAGAGAAGAAGACCGAAGCATCACCGAAATGGCGTTGCAGCAAATTTTAACTCATAAAGAAGAGCATAAATCTACCACGGTAGTTTACCAAGAAGATTGGCATAAAGGCGTTATTGGCATTGTAGCCTCCCGCTTAACCGAAACGTATTACAGACCCACGCTTGTTTTTACCAAAAGCGGAGAAAGATTAGCAGCTTCGGCAAGATCTGTCAAAGGATTTGATGTCTACAATGCGTTAGAAGCTTGCCAAGAACATATAGAGCAATTTGGCGGACATAAGTATGCTGCGGGATTAACGCTACACGAAAACCAATATGAAAATTTTAAGCAAAAATTTGAAGAAGTAGTAGCTGGCAGTATAGAATCTCATATGCTCACGCCCGAAATTAAAATCGATTTAGAAATTTCACTAGAAGAAATCACCGATAAATTTCATAGAATCTTGAAGCAATTTGCTCCTTTTGGTCCGGGAAATATGGCACCCACTTTTTTTACCTCAAACCTAACCGATACGGGCTTTGCAAAAGCAGTAGGAAAAGAGAAAGATCATTTAAAATGTGCTGTACAACAACTTCCTAACCCTAAATCTATTGGAAGTATAGGTTTTAACTTGGGAAAAAAGCTAGAACTCATCTCAACTAAAAAACCATTTGACGCCGTATATGCTATAGACGAAAATGAATGGAATGGAAATGTAAGTCTTCAGTTGAAGTTAAAAGATATTCGATAAGTTACTATCGACCTTTGAAACCTAAAACCTCAAAACAATGAAAAAACCTTATTTAGACCTATTGGTCATTATTTTCTTATCAGGCTTCTCTATACTGGCTAATGAAATGGACTGGTGGCAAGATTATACTGCTTTTGTTATGGTTCCGCTTTTATTCGCTTATTTTATGGGTAAAGAAGTGGCGAAGAGACAAAAGAAGTAACTAGGGTGTTATACTTTTTATTTGAGGTTGCATTTTTAATTTTTTAGGTATCATTATAAAAAAATTTTTGCAAACATCTAAAATGAACTCAACTTTAGCGTTAGTAACATAAAACAAAACTATGATTATTCCTTTCGGCTCGAAACAGATCGAACAAATTTGGAATGGAATCCGATTAAAAAAGATGCCGATTGAAATACAGAACGTTGGACGTCGGAAATTAAAAAGGCTGAATAATTCACAGGATATATCTGATTTGAGAATACCGCTTTCTAACCGACTTGAAAAACTAACTGGGAAATTAAAAGAGTTTTATAGTATTAGAATTAACAAACAATGGCGAATTACATTCATTTGGAAAAGTGAAAACGCAAGCGAAGTGAAAATAATCAATTATCGCTAAAAAAATTATAGAATGGAAAAATTAGCTAACATACATCCAGGAGAAATTTTGAATTTCGAATTTATTGAGCGCTTTGAAATTACAGCATTATCGGCTTTCAAAGGACTTGAAAATTCCACAAATTCGGATATCAGAAATCATAAAAAGTAAGCGCAGAACTACAACAGATACAGCTTTACGATTGAGTAAATATTTTAGAAACTCTGCAAAGTTTTGGCTTGGGATACAAAATGATTATGACATCGAAGAGGAGAAAGGAAACAAACAAAAAGAATTAAACGAAATAGAAAATTATGGAGATAAAAATCTTGCCTAACAAAATTTATAAAAAATAGCTACTTCTTTTCTAAACCGAAAATTTAATTTTTTCGGGTTGTGTTTAGCCGACAAATCTGTGCTTATTTGCACAATGCTTTTTAAATACAAAGCGATATAAAATAAAAACTTGTAATTATTTAGAACAAATATAAATAATAGTATCTTTGATTTCAAAAATAGAAATGAAGGATATCGATATTATACACAAGACCAAGTATGGGATTTCTTTCTATTGGAAAAACCCAACAAGATAAGATTCAGTTGGTTTTTAGAGATATGGGTTTCTTTTTGAAGGAAGAGGAAGTGAAAATATTTCACAAAAATGTGATGGAAGCGCTAGAGCAAGGTTGTTGTTCGCAATGTAAAACTCCAAAAGATTGTAAATCTATTCTACTAAAAACACCTTCTTCTAAAATAGAATTAGCGGTAAGCAAATTAGAACTGAAAGAGATTAGAAATTTTTTGAGCGCTACGCTCTTTCATTTGGAGATAAAAAAATATCTTTCACTTTCAGCAAATTGACTTTTTTTAGTATTTGTCGAATAGTGTAAGTATTAAAAAAAAACAGTCTTTTAAGTTGTCAGGTCTAGCGGAGTCGAGAACTCATCACCTCTCTAATTTAGCTTATCTTGAGCAAAGTCGAAAGGCTCTCGCAAAGCATCTGGAGTGACAGATTAATAAGCAGCTTTTTTCTATTTAAACAATATACAGCCTATTCTTTCCTAGAGGTATTCTGATATTCTTTCAACTCAAATTTTTCTCCGTCAAAAACACCGTAGGTATAATAATTAATCCAATCGCCTAAATTGTGGTAGGTAGAATTTTCTCCTACTTTAATACTCATAGGTAAATGCCGATGGCCAAAGACAAAATAATCGTAGTGTTTGGTTTTCAATTTTCGCTTGGCGTATTGTACCAACCATTCATTTTCTTCGCCTAAAAATTTGGCGTCATCATCGCCAGAAATCAGTTTGTTTTTTACCGATAGATGTTGCGCTAATGGCACGCCCAAATCTGGATGAAACCAGCGGTAAAGCCATTTAGAAAACTTATTGGTGAAAACTTTCTTCATGCGTTTGTAGCCTTCGTCTCCAGGGCCTAATCCGTCACCGTGACCAATGAGAAATCTTTTATTGTTAAAGACAAATTCTTTGGGTTTGTGATACACAGGAATATTTAATTCATCTTGAAAATAAGAATCCATCCATAAATCATGATTGCCTACAAAAAAGTAGATAGGTATACCGCTGTCTCGAATTTCAGCGAGTTTTCCCAATACGCGTACAAAGCCTTTAGGAACTACGTGCTTATATTCAAACCAAAAATCGAACAAATCTCCCAACAAAAAAATGGCAGCAGCATCTTCTTTGACGTCGTCTAACCATTGTACAAATTTTTTCTCTCTAGGTTTACTTAATTCTTTTGTAGGCGCACCCAAGTGGTTATCGCTAGAGAAGTAAATTTTTTTGCCTTCGAGAATGTGCATAGTATTTATTGTTGAGCTCAAATATACTTATTTCTTAGCAGGAAGTCTTTTTGCGTTAGGGATAGTAGCGGCATCCTTTTTTGTGTTGAAAACCAAAAAAGATATAGCGAATAGCCCGACCCGCAGGGGAACGCCCTAATTATCGCTAGCAAACCACTCGGCAAAACTAGTTTCTGTTTCTTGTAGTCTTAGGCTATGTAATTTTATTTCTTGAGGAAGTCTGGCTTTTATCTTTTGTGCAAAATCGATAATCATTTGCTCACTGGTGGGTTGATATTCTACCAAAATTACATTGTGCTCTCTTTTAATAAGCTCCTCTGCCAGCTCTAGATGAGGTGTGTTTTTATTGAGAACGGTGGCGTGATCAAACTTATCTACAATTTCTTCTTTTACAATTTTTTTAAGGTCGCCAAAATCGATTACCATGCCGTTTTTAACGTTTTTACTATCGTTAATGGGCTTGCCAATTACGGTTACGTTAAGTTTATAACTGTGGCCGTGAACGTTTTTACATTTTCCGTCATACCCATAAAGGGCGTGACCGGTTTCAAAATTAAATTGTTTGGTAATGCGAATCTGACTCATTATTTTTTGAATTTATTGTATAAAACGACAACGACTACGGCTATGCCTAGGATTAAAAAAAGCCCTGGGCCACTTAAAAATTGTAATACTTCCACAAGAATTGGTATTTAATTTAGGCTGCAAAGTTAAACATTAAACTTGAGTTGAAATAAATTTTAAAAAATTGTGCGATCTGAAAATAAAATAAACAAGCTATACTAAAAAGTAGTACTATTACTTTAATATTTTAATATCTTTTAATGGAAAAACTAGAGCTATTTGAACAAGTAGATTTTAAGGCTAATTCTAAATACGAAAAAATAATTGAAGATCTGTTATTGCAGAAATATAGTATTACCGACACTTTTTTTGAGGCTTCGGAAATTGAAATTTTGCGTGCAGCAACGTTAAGGAAGTTAGAAGAAGATCAGTTTAAAAAAGCGGCCATAGGAAACCGAACTAACGAAATCATCGCAAAAAAAATACGCGGAGATTTTATTTTGTGGATGGATGAACAAAAAGCAGATGCTGCCGAAAAGGTATTTTTTGATAAAATCAACAATTTGGTGAATTATCTTAATAGTACATGTTTTATGGGCATCTTGCATAAAGAATTTCATTATGCGGTGTATCCAAAAGGAACATTTTACAAACGTCATTTAGATACTTTTCAAAACGATTCGTGTAGAAAACTCTCTATCGTATGCTATTTGAATGAAGAAAATTGGTTGACATCTAATGGGGGCGAACTCGTGATGTATACCTCTGAATCAACAGAAAAAACTATTTATCCTTTACCAGGAAGGCTGGTTATTTTTGAAAGTCAGCTTTTAGAACATGAGGTAAAAGAGGTGAAAAATGACCAGCGATTAAGCATTACGGGTTGGCTGAAGACTCGTTAGCCTTTTTTTGTGCTTCATCCTTTCGTTCTTGGCGTTCTTTTTTCATTTTTTTAGAATATATAAGAACCAACACAGCAATTAAAACCACTGCAGTGATATAAAACCAATTGGCCGCCATAAAATCTCCAAAAGTGTACCAACCAAATTGTTGGTTGGTACCTGTTTCTTCGGGATTGGGAATTTGAGTTTGTAAAAACATAGAATTATTTTTATGAAATATAAAGATATTTTAAGAAAATATCCCCATTTTAGGGAAGCTTTAACCCTTATAAATTATTGATATAATTTCCATATAAATCCTGAAACTGTGTTCCTTCAGAAAACTCATGCTTGCTTAACTTTTGATGAGCTGCCAGTCCCCAGAGCACAACTTCCATCATAAAGTAGCGTTCTTCTTCGGGTAGATTGGGTAAATATTTAATTACTAATTTTTTAAGGGGCTCTATACTTAACAAGGTTTTTTGATATTCTTTATCGCTTAAATCTGAAGTTAAAATAACACCTTCTTCATTAAAAAACCAATGCAGTACATCATCATAAGGAGTTTCTTCGTCTTGCTTCTGAAGCTTTTCTATATTCGGGAAGTTTTTAAGAAATAAGGTTTTTACTGCTTGGGTCATCAATTCTTTAGCGACAAAATCGGCGCCTTCTTGCTCGCCTTCATACACCAATTCAATTTTACCCGTAATTGCAGGAATAATTCCGGCAAAATCACTAAGTCTGAGTATAGTTTTTTCTTCGTCTAATAAAATAGCTCTACGTTCTGCGGTGCTCAATAAATTTTGAAAAGCAGTAATACTCATTCTAGCACTAATTCCACTTTTTACATCTACATATTCACTTTCTCTAGCCTCAAAACTTATTTGCTCTAAAACATCTTTGGCAATTTCAGGAACTACTATGCGTTGATGCTGACTTTCTTCTAAGCGTGCTTCTTGTGCTGTAATTTTTTTTGCTGTTGCCACATCTTGCGGATAATGGGTTAGAATTTGAGAACCGATTCTATCTTTTAAAGGCGTTACAATGCTACCACGATTGGTATAATCTTCTGGATTTGCCGTAAAAATAAACTGAAGGTCTAAAGGCATTCTCAATTTGAATCCTCGTATTTGAATGTCTCCTTCTTGAAGAATATTAAAAAGCGCCACTTGTATTCTCGCTTGCAAATCTGGTAATTCATTAATCACAAAAATGCTTCTGTTGGCACGAGGAATCATTCCGAAGTGAATTACCCGGTCATCGGCATAACTTAATTTTAAGTTAGCAGCTTTGATAGGATCTACATCACCAATTAAATCGGCTACCGTTACATCTGGGGTCGCTAGTTTTTCTGCAAAGCGCTCTTCTCTGTGCAACCAACTAATAGGCGTATCGTCTCCTTTTTCTTCTAAGATTTGTCTGGCATACCTAGAAATGGGATGAAAAGGATCGTCATTAATTTCAGAACCTTCGACCACGGGAATATACTCGTCCAACAACTGAATCATTAATCTTGCGATTCTTGTTTTTGCTTGTCCGCGTAAACCCAGGAGGTTAATATTGTGCTTAGAAAGAATGGCGCGTTCCAGTTCTGGAATTACTGTTTTTTCGTATCCGTGAATGCCTTCAAAAACATTTTCTTTGTTTTTTATTTTTTCAATTAAATTTTGGCGCAACTCTTCTTTAATGCTTTTACTTTGGTAAGAAGCATTTTTTAATTCGCCAAATGTTTTTATCTGTAATGTGTTCATAGTTTTGTGTTTGAAATAAACATCCCTCCCCAACCCTCCCTTCGAAGGGAGGGAGTTTTTTCGTTTTTGTTATGGGATTTGGTTGAATTCATTAATATAATTGCGTATTTCCATTTTTATAGCGTCGAAATCAGTAAAAACTTGAGCGTTAGTAAACCTTAGAAATGAAACACCATACTTTTCGATTTCACCTTGTCTTTTTGCATCTTCTAGAAAGTTATCCTCATGAATTTTACCATCTATTTCTAAAACTAAACCTATTTCATGGCAATAGAAATCAACAATATAATTTAACATAGGTACTTGTCTGTGAAATTCTACTCCTAAAGATTTCTTTCTAATATTTTTCCATACTAGAATTTCAGCGGGAGTCATATTTTTTCTCAGTTCTCTAGCTCTAATTTTTAATTTTCTATTATATGGTATAATTTTATTTGCCATAATGCTATTTAGCGCCCCTCTTTACAAGAGGGGTTGGGGAGATGTAATTACCGCATTCTCCTCTTTCTATTGGTTTCATAATCTTCAAAAATCATTTCCCCTAAGCCTGCAAGTCCGGTGTAGTAAGCTTTTCCCTGGTTGGAAGCCGAGAATTCATCTACAAATTGTTGCAAATACGGGTCTGAAGCTATCATAAAGGTGGTGATAGGAATTTTAAGTTTTCTCGCTTGCGCTGCCATATTGTAACAACGTTGCATGATGTATTCATCCAATCCCATAGAGTTTTTATAATAAGTACCATCGGGCATTCTTAGGCAACTCGGTTTACCATCGGTAATCATAAAAATTTGCTTGTTGGCATTTCGCTTCCGCCGAAGTAAATCCATTGCCAATTGTAAACCAGCAACTGTATTGGTATGAAAAGGACCGACTTGCAGATAGGGCAGGTCTTTAATTTTTATGGGCCAAGCGTCATTTCCAAAAACAATCACGTCTAACGAATCTTTAGGATATTGGGTTAGAATTAATTCCGCCAAGGCCATCGCTACTTTTTTGGCGGGAGTAATTCTATCTTCACCGTACAAAATCATACTGTGGCTTATGTCAATCATCAATACCGTGCTCATTTGCGATTTATGATTGCTTTCTTCCACCACCAAATCATTCTCGGTTAGATGAAAATCATCCATTCCATGATTGATTTGTGCATTTCTTATACTTTCGGTCATCGAGATTTTATCTAAAGAATCTCCGTATTGATAGGCTTTAAAATCTCCTGTTTTTTCTTGCGTATGACCGCTGTGTTTGGTTTTGTGATTCCCTGAAGAACCTTTACGCATCTTCCCAAAAATTTCTTTTAAGGCACGCTGCCTGATTGCTTTTTCGGTTTTAGAAGTAATTTCTATACCATTTTTGCCATCTGGTTTTATCCGCTCTTGGATGTAACCTTTGTTTTTGAGGTCTTCAATAAAATCTTTAATGGAATAATCTGGCGTGGTCAATTGATACTCTTTATCGAGCTGTTTGAGCCAATCAATCGCCTCATCAAAATCTCCAGAAGTATGGGTAATCAATTCTTTAAATACTTCAAAAAGAATCTCAAACGGAGACTGATAAGGTTTCTTATAGGTTTTAAAGATAAAACCGCTACTTACATCATTTCTATTCATAAGCTTAAAAATACGATATTTTGAAAGCATTTAGTAATAGACAGGTGTTAAACTGAAATTAATGTTTAAGATTAGTTGTGTCCCACTAAGATTTAAGACTCGCCCGTACCTAAGCGTTACGTTCGGGCAGGCCGCTTCGCTAAAAGACTATAGATTTTAGACTTAATTCATAAAATCTTGATAACTACATGAAATTATTTAAGTCTAGGCATTACTCTTATATTTTCATACGCAATATAATAGTAAGCTGTATTTTCTTTAAAAAGTTTGAAAATAGTATTGTACTTAAAGTAACAGAATTCGGTAAAATTTTTATCAGACACTTTTATGTTATGCTAAGAATTTTTTTTTAGACTTTAATCTTCTTCTTTCTCTTCACACGTTCCATTAACCGCACAAAATTGATGTTATCAAAAATTAAGCCTCCTATAATGAGGGCTAAACCTATTAATGTGGAAGTTAAAATTTCTTCCCCCACCGTAAAATAAATGACGATGAGCGATAGGAAGGGAACAAGGTAAATAAGCCTACTCACTTTTGCCGTATGCGAAGATTTCTTTAATGCCATAGACCAGATGATAAAGGTAACGCCCATTTCAAACAATCCTACATAAGCAGCACCCAAATAGTGTTGGGTAGAAAAGGCTGGAAAATCTGAGAATACGGCTAATGCAATGCTGATGTATACAATTCCGAAAAGGAAATTCAGAAATAATTTGCTGATTTCATCCCGCTTATCCTTAATGTTATAAATCCAAAATAAAGCCCAAATTACTGCGGAAGCAATGCCGAGTAAAGCTCCGTAAGGGTTACTAAAAGAGAAACCCAATATATCTCCTCCAGTAGAAATGGTGATGACACCCACAAAACTAATGAGAATCGCCATAAAATTCTGAAGGTTAATCTTCTGTTTTAAAATGGGAATAGACAGTAAAGTCATCATAATAGGCCAGGTATAATTTAAAGGCTGAGCTTCTTGCGCAGGCAATAAATCATAAGCTTTAAACAATACAATATAGTAAAGAAACGGATTTATGAGTCCGAATACTGCCGACCTCAAATAGGCTTTCGCCGGAAGTTTAAACACATTCTTCAGCTTCCCTTGAGCTACAATCACTATAAAAAGTACGACTAAGGAAACGGAAACCGATAAAAAAAGCAATTGTAAAAAATCGAGATGCTTTAAGCTTAACTTCATGGCAGAAGCTACCGTAGACCATAAAAGGACGGCAATACCAGCGTAGAGATAAGCTTTGTGTTGGTCTTTCATACCACTAAAAATTTATTGTAAATATTTTCTTCTAAACTGAATAACTAAAGCGCTGCTGCGGATAAGCATCCACACAAAAAAGGCAATCCATATGGCGTACAATTTTAATCCGAAATAATCTCCCAATAACAGCGTGGGCGTAAATCCTAAAAAAGTTGCTACCAATAAGACATTTCTAAGGTATTTGGCTTCGCCTAAGCCTTTAAAAATCCCATCAAACATAAAGGCAATTGCATTAATGGGTTGCATGAGTAAAACAATCCAAAAAACGGAGGAGAACAGTACCAACACACTTTCTTCTTTGTTAAAGATAAGTCCGATTTCTTCGTAAAAGAAACCACAAATTCCCATTAAAATCAGCGCGATAAACACAGCATATTTAGAAATATCTTTACTTAAATTCCATAATCTGGTATAGTCTTTTGCTCCTAGTAAACGGCCGCCAATTGCATTGCCTGCATTCGCATAACCATCAATAAAAAAGGAAAAGAAAAGCCAAATATTCATGAGAATACTTTGCGCAGCGATGTAATTTTTCCCGTAATCTGTTGCGTAGGCATTGGCTAAAAAGATGGCAAAATTAAGTGCCGCCGTTCTTACAAAAAGATTGGCTGCCATAAGTAAAAGCGGCTTCATTTGCGGATTAATCGTAAAGCTCAATTTTAAATGGTAAGGTGTTTTTTTAAAGAAATAATACAATGCCATGATGAGCATCGTCACTTGTGCGGCAAGACTGGCGTAAGCAGCTCCAGCGAGATGCATAGGTTCTATAAATCCTTCTACGCCATACACCAGCAGAAAATCTAAACCTACATTCACCACCGCTCCCGCCAAACTACATTTCATCGCCCAAAGCGTGTTTTGTAGCCCGCGGAAAATTCCGAAAATAGCAAAAGTGACTAAGGTAAGCGGGTAACCTAAGGCGCGGATCGTATAGTAATCTTGGGTGTATTGAAGAATGAGTCCGTCTGCATTATAGGCGCTAAAAATGGCTTCCGCAAAGAAAGCCGTTAAGCCGTAGATGATAAAACTCAGCAATAAATTAAAAAGAATGGCTTGCGGAATCAAGGTTTTAACCGCATGGAGTCTGTTGGCACCTAAATGCTGAGAGATAATTGCTGAAATCGCGGTTTTAGTCTGTGCGACAATCCAAATAATCGCCGAAAGAAAAGAGCCTACAATTCCCGCTGCCGCCAAGGCTTCAATAGAATGATGTTTTACATTTCCAATAACCGCGATATCGGTTAAAGAAATAAGAGGCTCGGCTATTCCTGCAATAATCGCAGGAATAGCAATTTTATTGATTTCTTTAAAAGATACTTTGGGAGTTGTGGCCAAACTAAATAAATTAAGCCACAAATTTCGGAAACCAAAACCAATAACCTAAGCTTTTACACTATTAATCCCACCTTACTTGGCTTCTTCTTTAATCACAAAAAAACCATCATTTCCTTGGGCTTGATATAGCGGCATAAAAATACGAGCGTCCCATTCGCTTCTTAGTTCATTTCCATTTTGAATGGCTAGCAAATCTCCTTTTTGAATCTCTTGAAAGTTTTCAAAACCAGGTTCCATTTTAAAATCATCTTTGTCTTTAATTCCGTGGCGGTATTCGATATCAAACACCTTTTGGGCTGGCGCATTTTTTTGCGTAAAATTTTCCACGCAAGTGGGATAACTAGAAATTTGAGTTAGATCTAATCCGCAGGCTTCCTTTAAACAAAGCCAAATCATACCTTCGTGGTTTTCTACAGAAGTTTTACTTTCGTGTTGGCCCGCTTCAAAAACAAAACCGGTGAGTCCCGTTCTGCTTAAATAATGATCAAAATCTCCTGTAATAATATCGCTAAAACCTCTTACAATATAAGTAGGAAAATGGCGTGACCAAGCATCGTTATCGTTTACTTCTTGTACAGAAAGGTATGGCGCACTATCTGAGGATGTGGTGTGACAATCCATAAAATACCGCTTGTTAAAATCACTTTCGGGATAATCTTTTAGCACCTCTACAATTTCATACATTTCTCTTTCTTCGTGACTATTGACTTCCCCATTTTGCATATTCTCTTTGGTCCACGTGCGGTTAAGATCTTCATCTATATAGCGTTGATTTTGATTGAGAGCTTTTAAGTTACCAGAAACGCCTATAAACGTACCTTTAATTTCAGGTTTTGTTTTCTCTAGTTCTCTAAAAACTTTTTGTAGCGCTATAACTCCGCTTGGCTCATTTCCATGAATCCCTGCGCTTACAAACAACAATGGCCCTTTTTTACCCGATGTATATTTTCCTATAATTCTAGAAACCTTCTCTTTCATATCTATTTATTTTTAATCCATAGTGGCCAAAATTCGATTTGAAAAATGTTGACCATACATTTCTTTATAACTTAATTTTCTTTCAATAGCATCGATGATTTCGTCGCCAAAATCTGGATAATCTATTTCACTAAAATAATCTAAACCACCTGGGCTAAGTACATTGATCTCAATGAGTTTGTCTTTTACCACATCCAAGCCTACAAAAAATAATCCATCCTGAATTAATTTGGGTGCGACTATTTCTATAATTTTCTCAAAATCTTTAGTGAGTTTTACCGCTTGTGCGGTAGCACCTTGATTAAAATTACTTCTAAATTCGCCTTCGCCCATTTTTCTTCTAATCATGGAATGTTTCCCATTGCGTTCGATAAGTCTTCCATTCATCAATAAAATTCTCACGTCTCCTTCACTCACATCGGGTAAAAATTCTTGTCCAATTACGTAACCTTGATTGAGCAAAGTTTCTATAATTTGATTAAGATTCTTCTCATTTTCATCGATGAGGTAAACATCTCTTCCTCCAGATCCTTCTAGAGGCTTAAGCACCATTTTTTTATTTTGCTTTTCGTAGAATTCTAAGATATCTTCCTTTTTTCGGGTGATGATAGAATCTGGTTTTATGCTTGAGGGAAGCTCTTCAAAATAAAGTTTATCAATGTAAGCATGGGATAGCGCATAGGCATCATTGAGCACCAAAACACCCTCTTGCTGCATCATTTTTCCAAAAGCGATTCCTGAGTGTTCTGCCCATTTGCGATCTACCTCTTCCGTAGGATTATTTCTAATAAAAAGTACATCTACATTTTTTGAGGACATCTTTTTCTTTTTAAGCTTAGCCTTTTTGATGTCTTCAATAAATTTTTTCGCCGATTTTGTTTTTATCGATGTGGGAACCTGAAGCACGTAAATACTTAGCGGTTCATTATGGGTGAAATTAAAATCTCCCACATCCATCATTAAAACGGTGTGGCCGCGTTGATGCGCCTTGTGCATTAATACTACAGAACTGTTGTAGTTTTCTTCGTGCACGTCATTTAATACGAAACATATTTTCATGGGTTGATCATTTGTGAAATGGGTAAACCATCTCTGATTAGTTGTAGTCTTTTCTTGGCACTTTCACTCGTTAAATAACTAGGGCTTAATTTTGGCGGATGTAAAACTTGTCTTTCGGTAAGTTCTTTTACAACCTCCAAATGCTTTAAACTAAATTTCCCTGCCAGTAGCGGTTCGTAAGCTCCTCCTTCTTGCAAATAATTTCGTAAAAGCACTAAACCTTTTAAATAAATAATATCTTTTATAAATCCGCCTCCTTGCATAATTCTAGAGGTAATGTTGAATGCATTTTCTGCGGAAAAGCCTTTTTCACTTGTAAGTAGTCTAAAAATAGACTGAAAATCGCCTCCATTCATTAAAGCTTTTCCTGCAACAACTCTTCCTGCCAACGTACGTAAGCGGTTGGCGGTAAGTCCTCCAATTAAATACTCGGCCATTACAGCAAGACCTTCTTGTAGCGTGTCATAATCTGCCAAGCCTACACTTAATTGCTGCAAAGGTTGCTTTCCCCCATTGTAATAGGTAAGTACGTGCGTGCCTACCTCGTGTTGAATTAAAGCTTGCGCCTCTCTTGCGCTCATTTCATAATCGCTAGGAATGTACAATTCACCCTGAGAGACCATCATAATGTTAACGTCATCTCTTAAATGAACTTTACTTGTAAACTGATCATCTTGACTTTTAAAATACTCAAATTCTTGATGCGCCAATTTCCGAAAATAACTAGCATCGCAATTGTGTTTGGTATGCGTTTTTTCGGTTTCTGAAATGTCTTGAAGAATTAACTCTGCTTGTTCACAAATTTCATTGTCAATTCCTTTATAAAGTCTTATGCTGCTGTAAAAGAAATTTTTGCTCCCTCTTTCGTTGAGCATGGTGATTTGTTGATCTAGCTCTTCCCTTTTTTCGTGGAAAATATAAGACATCGCAGGATCGTTAATGTCTTCAATTCTTAAATCGTAAAGCTTTCGTTTTAAAATATCGGGGTCTATGGGAAGCAAACGATAATGGTAATCTAGTACTTTCTCATAGTTACTCTCAAAAAAAGTTTGTTTTATGTTTTGAATATTTACTGGAGAGACCAACCAAAGAAATTGAAAAGATTTTTCAATTTCTGCCAGCTCTTTATCAATTTCGAATACTTTATGTTTTAGACTTTTGCGTCCTAAAGCATAATAACTTTTAATAGGATCTGTGGTTTGTACCCGTATAAAATCAAATACAGCTTTTTGAACGGCATTGACCAAGAAATCTCTAAATTTTCTAAAAAATAAAGGATACAAATGATATTCGTGATCCCTAAATATTGGCGGAATTTCTAGTCCAACCCATAAGCTTCCGGTGTCTTTAGCATCTTTAATTGAAATAAGAGGAAGATCTCCTTCCGCTTGACGGTTTTCTTCATTTTTTATTTCTGCTGAAAGCGTAATTTCTTCAGATAAAGTAGAAGATTTAAGAAGTTCTTTCTTTAAAAGTTCTAAGGTAGTAGAGATTTTTTTGGAAGGTCCTTTAATATAAAAGGTTCTACTTTCTATAGGACCCAAATACATCTCAAAAAACATATAAGAACCAAATTTACTAGACAGCTGGTGCGAAAGTGCTTTTAAGAGTCGTTGATAGCCTTCAAAATCTTCGTTTCCAATAACGAGATAAGCTCCGCCGCTATTGATCATTTTTTTGATCCCAGTGTCTTCGTTCTTTTGACGATAAATAACAAGATAGGGAAGGTTGTCTTCAATATGCATCCATCCATTTCCTGGTAATTCACAATTCACATTAGAAGAACCTTCAAGCTTTGTTAAAATCTTTTGTATGGATTCTTCTGAAAAACTCGAAATTTGAAGCATTCGTAAGCGTATTTTATTTCAATTAATTAGTTAGATAAAAAATAATTCACAGTGATAGGAATCATTTTCTTCTGTTAAATTAGAAATAAAACGGCGGTATATGACCAAGTAAAATCAACTTTGGCTTTAATTTAAGAGGAAGCCAAAGCTTCTTAAGCTTTTTTTTAGAATTGCTAACGAATATAGTTGCCCTATTTATTCAAAAAGTGCTTTTAGTTCGGTAGCTTCTTTGGGATCCATTTTACCTGCCAAGACTAAACTGAGTTGTTTTCTGCGCAAAGCAGCTTCAAAGCGCTTTTTCTCGAATTCGGTTTCGGGTTCTAAGGGAGGAACGGCAATAGGAAAACCACCATCATCTACCGCCACAAAGGTGTATATTGCATCATTTGCTTTAGAGCGAATTCCGCTTTCGCGATCTTCAATCCATACATCTAAAATCACTTCCATAGAGGTCTTAAAAGCGCGAGAGATATTGGCTTCTACGGTAACTACACTTCCTAAAGGGATGGTTTTTTTAAAAGCCACATGATTTACAGAAGCAGTAACCACAATTCGTCTACTATGTCTTCTAGCAGCAATACTGGCCGCTCTATCCATTCTAGCAAGAAGATCTCCTCCAAAAAGGTTGTTTAAGGGATTGGTTTCACTAGGTAAAACTAAATCGGTTACTATGGTTTTTGAATCTTTAGGGTGTTTTGCCTCCATCTAATTTTTTTGCAAAGATAGGGTTCTGAATGTTAAGAAGAGATTAAAGTTCTTTCACCAAAAGCCAAGCGCCAGAATTGTGCGTACGTTTTACTTCTCGAAGTTTGTTTAAGGCTTCTCGTCTGGTTTCAAAACTTCCATAAACCACTTGATGCAGGCCGTATTTGTTAGCGCCAATTTCTCGTGGAGAGAAACCTTCCTCTTTTAGCTGAATTACTTTTTTGAGCGCATTTTCTTTTTCTCTAAATGCTCCCGCTACAATGTGGTAATTTCCTACTTCTGTTTTTACTTTAAATACAATTTCGGGCAACGGGTTCTGAATTACGAAAGTAGCCTCTTGTATGTGTTGCTCTACTTGCTTATTTGCTTTTTGTTGCTCTACCAAGTTATGTTCTTCTACATTTTGGCCGTACCAATTGGCACCGATTAAACCAGCGACACCCAAGGCGATTATTCCTACTGCAGCGTATTTTACAAACGCGTATTTAGAGGTACTCCGCTGAACAATAGCTTCTTGTAAAGAAATTTCTTTGATAGGAGTTTCTATACTTTCTTCTTGTATTATCGATTTCTCTACAAGTTTTTCCTTTACGGAATTGGCCGCGGTAGCTTGTAAACCAAAAGAATCTAATAAGAAATTTTCACGGTCATTTACAAGAAATAAGATTTTATCTTCTCTTTGATAAAAAGTACCAATTTCATTTAAAGTGATTTCTTTTTGTTTGGCTAGAGATTCTGAAAGCTGTTCTACAAATACATTGATTTTATCTACGGCTTTTTGATAACTAATGTCTTCCGCTTTAGCGATATAATTAGCTAAAATTCCGTCGTTTTCAATGAGTTGTCTGTTGAAAGAGATGCGCTTAGAAGGCGCTACAAATTGCTGATTTTCATGATCTAAATATGCCGATTTCCTTTGAGTTAAAAAACCCCCAAATCCAGGTATCACCACACATTCGTAGCGGTATAATAAATCTTTTATGTAGTGCTCCATTCTCATTATAACAAAAGTAAGTGTTTTTTTCAAGAAGAAAAATTAGATGTCAAAAGTTTATTAACAAATGTTTTTACGTAATTTTAGAGAGACACCTATAAGACTATGAGTGAACAAGAATTGATTTATTTACTAGCGTTGCAGAAAGTACCGAACATCGGAGATATTTCTGCTAAAAAATTACTGCGGAAATTGGGTTCTGCCGAAGCAATTTTTAAAACCCCCAAAAAGCAGCTTGAGCTTATTGAAGGTTTTGGTTCGCTAAAAATTAAAAGTTTACACGAAGCTTCTCTTTTGGAAGAGGCAGAAGAAGAGCTTCGGTTTATTAAAGAGGAAGCGGTTGAGGTTTCTTATTTTGAAGACAAAAATTATCCTAGCTATTTAAAACATTGTATTGATGCGCCTATTTTATTATTTCAGAAGGGGAACATAGATTTAAAACACAAGAAGATCATTAGTATTGTTGGAACTCGAAAAGTAACCAATCACGGAATTGCTTTTTGTGAACAACTCATTGAGGAATTGGCGCCATTAAATCCTGTGATTGTTTCGGGTTTTGCATACGGAGTCGATATTTGTGCTCATAAAGCAGCTATGGCCAATAACTTGCAAACCATAGCTTGTTTGGCACACGGCCTAGATCAAATCTATCCTAAAGTACATGCCAAATATGAAGCTGAGGTCATGAATCACGGCGGATTTATGACTGATTTTTGGAGCGGTTCCCACTTTGATAGAAAAAATTTTTTAAAAAGAAACCGCATCATCGCCGGAATGAGTGAAGCGACGATTGTGATAGAAAGCGCCGAAAAAGGAGGTTCGCTCGTCACGGCAGATATTGCCAATTCTTACGACAGGGAAGTGTTTGCGGTTCCCGGTAGAGTTACCGATCAATTAAGTAGAGGTTGCAATAACCTCATAAAAACTCAGCAAGCCCGACTTTTAAGCAGTGTCGCCGATTTGGTATATGTACTTAATTGGGATATTGAAAATAAAGAAAAGCAGCAAGCTCAACTTTTTGTAGATCTCTCCCCACAAGAAGAATTGGTGTTGGAGAATTTGCAAAAATCTGGTAAAGCAGAAATGGATGAAATTGCCATAAGCTGTAATATGCCTACGTTTAAACTGAATCCTATTTTATTGAGTTTAGAACTTAAAGGAGTGGTAAGACCCTTGCCTGGAAAACAATTTGAGGTAATTTAGAAGTTTTATTTCGGAATATATATATATATATATATTGCAGCTTTAACAGAAATAAAACATAATGAAAAAATTAATTTACTGTTTAGTTGTACTTATAGCTCTAGGGGGATGCTCTAATGATGATGATAACAATTCAGTTATTATGGCTCAAGAGGCAATTCTTGGGAAATGGAGTTTGCTTTCTAGAGAACCTGATGGAATAGAAGCTTGTGAATTTGCAACAAAAGTCACATTCTTTGAAAATAACCAGTATGATTACTATTTCTCTTACGGAGATGATTTTTCAGATTGCGAAGTTTTTGAAATTAACGGTGTTTGGGAGTATATAGATCAAAATGAATTTAAACTTAATTTTAATGATCAAACTAGAGAGGTTGTAATAGAGTTTTACGATGATTATAAAAGATTTAAACTCTATTCATTAGATGACCCTGATACTATTGAAGTTTATGTGAAAGTTTAGATTAAAGGGTAGTTTTAAATTTAAAAATTACCCTTTAATCTATCTATACTTGCTAAGTATTAGAGTTAGCTAATAGGTAGTATGTTGTAGAATATTATTATTAAAAACTTTAAAAAGCAATAAATGAAATTTTATTTACTAATATTCTTAAGCGTCATAACTGTATTTGGGATAAATGCACAAGAAGAGCAGCAAGAATTTACAGAGAATGTATTACGTATAAACTTTTTAAGTCCAGGAGTAGAATACGAATATGCGGTATCAAATACCTCTACGCTTTCTGCAGGTTTAGGTGTAGCTTACGGAGGATCTTATCCAGATTTATCTGGAAATGGTTCTGGTTTTAGGTATTTGTTTACGCCCTTTTTAGATCTACAATACAAGTTTTTCTATAATTTTGAAAAACGCTTAGCCAAGAATAAAAAAACGGCTAACAATTCGGGTAATTTTATTTCAGGAAGAATTTATACCAGAGGAGAAACTATAGAAGGTAATTTTGATAGAACTTCCAATTATGATTTTGCTGTGGGGCCTACTTGGGGAATTCAGCGTTCTTACGGAAAGTTTCATTTGCTTTTTGATGTGGGTACCATTTACTATTTTGACACCAAGGGAAATGGGAATTGGTTTCCCATTATGATTCAGCTTAATTTAGGATTTAACTTGTAGTTTTTATTTTGTAAAAATAAGAAAGCCGCTTCAATTTTACTGAAGCGGCTTTCTATCTAATTTCTATCTTCTAAAAGCGAAGCGGTCTAACCTCTATTTACTAGTATCCCAATTTTGTTCTCACTCTATTCAACACTTCATTAGCAGTTTGTTGTGCTTTTTGAGCTCCAGTTTCTAAAGCGGCATCTATTTCATGCAGGTTATTCATATAATAAGTATACTTTTCTCTTTGTACGGCATATTTTTCAACAAGGACATCAAATAAAGCCTGCTTGGCGTGACCGTAACCATAATTTCCGCCTTCATAATTAGCTCGCATTTCTTTAATTTCTTCCGCGGAAGCGACTACTTTATATAAATTAAACACGTTACAGGTGTCGGGGTTTTTAGGTTCCTCAAGAGGAGTACTATCGGTTTCTATGCTCATCACCTGCTTGCGCAGTTTCTTATCGGTTTCAAAAAGGTTGAGGTAATTCCCTCTAGACTTACTCATTTTTCCGCCGTCTGTTCCCGGAATATACTTGGTGTTTTCTTGAATCTTACCTTCAGGCAAAACAAAAGTTTCTCCCATTTGCGCATGAAAACGTGTGGCCACATCGCGCGTCATTTCTATATGTTGCATTTGGTCTTTCCCTACAGGAACCAGCTCTGCATCGTATAATAAAATATCTGCTGCCATCAACATTGGGTAACTAAATAAGCCAGCATTAACATCGTCTAATCGATCTGCTTTATCTTTAAAAGAATGTGCTAACGTAAGACGTTGGTACGGAAAAAAGCAGCTTAAATACCAGGTCAATTCTGTGGTTTGCGGCACATCGCTTTGTCTGTAAAATACGGTATTGTGAATGTCTAGACCAAAGGCAAGCCAAGTTGCCGCCACCGAGTAGGTGTTGTGTTTAAGCGTTTTTGCATCTTTAATTTGAGTTAAGGTGTGCATATTTGCAATAAACAAATACGATTCATTTTTAGAATCGTTTGCCATTTCTATGGCTGGGATAATAGCACCCAAAAGGTTTCCTAAATGAGGTGTACCTGTACTTTGTACGCCCGTTAGTATTCTAGACATAATATTTTTTTTGTAAAGGTACTTTATTTATAGAGTTTGCTGAATACATTTTTATATTTTTGAGAAATGAGGATTTTAAAAAATGCAGTGACTTTGCTTTGGCGAATCTGGTTTTATGTACTTATGGGAATTCCCATTATAGTGCTATTTCCACTTTTGCTATTGTTTACCTCGAAAGAGAAATTTTATACTCAGTTCTTTGTGGTGGCTAGGTTTTGGGCTAGAATCATTATCTACGGAATGGGATTTAGACCTAGTGTAGAAAGAGCAGAAAGGCTTCAAAAAGGTCATAGTTATATGTTTGTCGCCAACCATACCTCTATGATGGATATTATGATGATGTTGCACGCGGTAAAAAATCCGTTTGTGTTTGTAGGAAAAAAAGAGCTGACTAAAATTCCTTTATTCGGATTTTTCTACAAACGCACCTGCATCTTGGTAGACCGTAAGAGTATGCATAGCCGAAAAGAGGTGTTTAACCAAGCTCAACGCAGGTTAAGCCAAGGAGTGAGCATTTGTATTTTTCCTGAAGGAGGCGTCTCCGATGATGAAAACTTGCTTTTAGACTCTTTTAAAGACGGCGCTTTTCGATTGGCAATAGAACATCAAACTCCCATTGTTCCCCTGGTATTTTATGATAATAAAAAGCGGTTTTCGTATAGGTTCTTTAGCGGAAGTCCGGGTAAGATGAGAGCGAAAATTCTTCCTTTTTTCTCACCTCAAGGCTATACGCAAGAAAATAAAGCAAAATTAAAACAAGAGGTTAGAGAAGCCATTTTAACCGAATTGGAAGCTAAACCCATTTTATGAGATTCTGAAATAAACCCGCCTGAAGGGTACGGGCAGGTTCAGAAAGACAGTTTAATTTTTTAGACAATCTCTTTCGCATCATTACTTCAATGAGAAGAAGCTTTACTAAAACTTAAAGTTTACTCCTGTGTATACCCCAAAATAGTAAGGTTTAAAACCATTGGTATTGCCTGTAAACGTATTGATTTGATATTTAAAGGTAGGCTCTACATTAAAATCTAATTTTTTTGAAATTTCATAACCAAAGCCTACTCCTAAGTTGGTACTAAAACTTAGTTTATTAAGATTATTTGCTTCTCCAAGATTAGTCACTCCTTCTGCAGAAGATACCGCCACTTCGTTTTCATTTAAGATAAGACTGCTGGCACCTCCAACAATATGAATTCCAAAACGCGTGTCTAAAAGCGCATATTCAATTTCTATAGGTACTTCTATAAAGCCAATTTGCTGCTTTAAAGCGCCAGAAGTGTAAGGGTTTATGTCTGGTCTCAAAGAACTAGATGGAATGTTTTGAGCAGGACGAGAAACCACTTGAATGTTTCTAGTTCTCGCGTTGGCATCTACTCCCGAAAGTCCTATGGGTTTTACAGAGGAGGTAAAAGCCACATCATTGGTGCTATAATTAAGCTGTACTTTACTTACTCCCGTACGTACTTTTAATTTTTTTGATACGGAGTAGGCAAAATTTACACCGTAGGCCATACTCACTTCTCCAGAAGCATCGTTATTAGAAAACTGAGAATCTATAGGACTTCCTGAATTACCTAAATTTCCATAATATACAGGAGAAACATTAGGTCTAATATTCCAACGATTAAAAGTTTCACTTTCAATGTTTTCTTTATCCTCTAGATTTTCTTCCTTTAATTCTCTTTCGCGTTGTGCCAAAGCATTTTCTTCTTCTAAGATTTCTTTGCTGAAAATGCTATCCTGATTAACTTTTGTAACGACGATTTCTTTAACGTCTTGTGATTTTTTTCCTTCTCCTGTTACAGCAATCTCTTCATCTAAAATTTCTCTTTTGAGATTTTTAGCATTATTCATAAGGCTTTTGTCAGCGATTTCATTTAAGTCTTTTTTAGATTTTGAATCTTCGCTAAGAGCGATTTCATTTTTGGAGTATGAAGCAATTTCAGTTCCAACTTTTTTCTCTTTTGTTTGCGCTTCCGCGGAAGCGATATTTTCTTGGTTTGCTGTTACACCCGACTTTTCTTTATCTGAAGAAGAATTGGACAGCTCTATTTTTTTCTTCTTCCCTGTTTCTGAATCAACGTTTTGATTTGTAAAGTTTGAATCTTTAGAATTAGAAGCGTTTTCTACAAGTCGTTGATTTTCTGGTTCTTTTCTTGCTTTCGTGTTCTCATTTTCTCTTGGAGAGACGGTTTCAGTAGAAACGAAATTCTCTTTCGCTTTTTCTTCCGAAGAATTTATAATGGTATTGTTGGCGTCATTTTCTAAAACTTCGTTGTTTTCAGGAGAAGCATTTACTACCTCTGATTCTTTATTTTGCCAAACAGAATTTGCTAAAAAGATAAGCAATGTAATAGCTGCAGCAACTCCCGCAACTTTATACCATAAAATAGGAATAAACCTCCTCTTTTTATCTTTCCTTAATTCTTGTTCAATATTTTTCCATACACGCTTATGCGGAGAAGCCTCGAAATCTTTGAACTTCTCTTGAAATAAACGATCTATATTTTTCTTATCACTCATCTTTTAAATAGACTGTACGTTATTTTTTTTTTGACTTTCTTCCACTTTATGTTTTAAAATAGCTCTTGCGCGTGCAAGATTCGATTTTGAGGTGCCTGCAGAAATACTCATGGTTTCTGCAATCTCTTTATGAGAATAACCGTCTAAGGCATACAGGTTAAAAACCATGCGGTAGCGATCTGGCAACTCTTGTATAATTTGAAGTAAAAACTTGAGTGGAATACTCTGTTCGTCAAGTTCAACTTCGGGTTGTTCTATACTTTCTTCATTTACAATTTCAAAAACATGCTGTTTGCGATAACGCTGTAAAGCTGTATTGATCACAATTCTCTTCATCCATCCTTCAAAAGAGCCTTTAAAACGGAACTGCTCCATTTTTTGGAAAATTGTGATAAATGCGTCTTGTAAATTGTCTTCCGCCTCAGCGTAATTTCTAGAGTATTTTAGAGAAACGGCAAAAAGCTTATGAGAGAAAAGATGGTATAACTTTTCCTGTGACATTAAATCTTGCTTTCTGCAATCTTTTATAAGCTTCTCAATACTCATAAATCTTTATAGCTGTATCATTACTTCTTTGGTTAAATATACTTCATTTCCTTCTTCATCTATTCCTTCGTAGATTTTAAAAATATAATAATCTTCTCGCTCTACTAAAAATTCAAAATTCTCACTTGCGGTCACATTGTCTAAATTTTCACAATTAGAACCGTTTTGCACCACAGTATTTAGAATACTTAATGTAATTTCTTGCTCGTTTTCGATAACATTAAAACCAGCAAATGCATGGCAAGTGGAAGGACGCAGATAATCTAAGGTAATAATTGAATTTTCGCCATAGGTTAGTGTGTCTGGGATATTTGCCATACTTATAGGCATCAATTCATACGTAAAATCAACATCGTCAATATCATCGCTGCTACAACTTGCGAGCGTCACAAGAAGTATAATAAATAGGGTAAAATTTTTCATAAGATAATCTGCTCTTTATAAAATACAGAACAAGGGTTTCTCTATAGATGTTTAATTATCAGATTGGTTGCGTAACAAACGAAAAAATCTCGCCAAGAGCGAGATTTTTTTAATTGTAAGAATAAGATTCTTCTAAGCTTTCGCTACTTTAATAGCCTCGGTAATTTTAGCTTCCAGCTCATCCATTAAATCTGGATTGTCTTTTAAAAGTGCTTTAACCGCATCTCTACCTTGACCTAATTTAGTGTCTTCGTAGCTAAACCAAGAACCGCTTTTCTTTACGATCTCATAGTCTACGCCAATATCTATAATCTCTCCTACTTTAGAAATTCCTTCGCCATACATGATGTCAAATTCTGCCATTTTAAAAGGCGGAGCCACTTTATTTTTCACGACTTTTACCCGGGTTTTATTTCCTAAAACGTCACTGTTGCTATTTTTAATTTGGGTAGATCTTCTAATATCTAATCTAACCGAAGAATAGAATTTTAACGCGTTACCACCTGTAGTGGTTTCCGGATTTCCAAACATAACCCCAATTTTTTCACGTAACTGGTTAATAAAGATTACGGTACACTTGGTTTTGCTAATAGAAGCCGTTAATTTTCTTAAAGCTTGTGACATTAATCTTGCATGAAGGCCCATTTTAGAATCTCCCATTTCTCCTTCTATTTCACTTTTTGGAGTTAAGGCCGCAACGGAGTCGACTACAATAATATCTATAGCACCAGAGCGAATAAGATTATCGGCTATTTCTAAAGCTTGTTCCCCATGATCGGGTTGAGAGATAATTAAGTTTTCAATATCTACGCCTAAATTTGCAGCATAAAAACGGTCAAAGGCGTGTTCTGCATCAATAAAAGCGGCAATACCTCCTGCTTTTTGAGCTTCTGCAATAGCGTGAAGGGTTAATGTGGTTTTACCAGAAGATTCCGGTCCGTAAATTTCAATCACACGACCTCTAGGATAACCTTGTACTCCTAAGGCCAAATCTAAGCCTAAAGAACCTGAAGGAATAGCTTCTACATCCTGTACAGATTGATCTCCCATTTTCATCACGGCTCCTTTTCCGTAGGTCTTATCTAGCTTATCTAGCGTTAGCTTTAAGGCTTTAAGTTTTGCTTCTTTTTCTTTTTCGTTGTTCTTTTCTTTACTCATAATCTGTCGCTTTCTGTATTAACTTCAAGTGCTGCTAAAGTACTATAAGTTTTGCTTCGTGACAATCTTATAATGGTTTAATTATGAAGTATATTAAAGAAAACGAACGAGTATGAAAGTGATTTCTAATTGTTAAATAGGTATTATACGCAACCTTTTTAATTTTTTTGCATCTACTTTAAAAGCAAGGAGAACATTTATGAGATCTCTTAAGAAAAATTTGATTTTGAATTCCCGTCAAGGCGGAGCTACTGTAAGTGTTATGAGTAGTTGCAAAGTGGACGGTGGCTAGCGTTATTTAATTTTTTAGATTTTTCGAAAAAATTAATAACGAATTAGCCGTTCAAAAAAATGCCCCAAACAAAAGTTTCGGGCATTTTTTTTTATTCCTTTTGTAGTATCTTTGCGGCTTCAAAACTTTGTATAACTTAAAAAATTAGTATAGCATGCAACTGTACAATAAGCTAAGTGCACAAGAGAGAGCGCAACTTCTAGACGAAGCCGGTGAAGACCGCTTAACGCTTTCTTTTTATCAATACGCCAAAATTGGCAATCCAGAACTTTTTAGAAACCACTTGTTTGTGGCTTGGGACCAACTTGAGGTCCTAGGGAGAATCTACGTGGCTCACGAGGGAATTAACGCGCAGCTTTCGGTGCCTGCGAAACAATTTCATGAGTTTAAAAATTTCCTTGACGGAATTTATTTCCTTGAAGGAGTACGATTAAATATCGCCATAGAACACGACGTAAAATCTTTTCTGAAGTTAAAAGTGAAAGTGCGGGATAAAATTGTAGCCGATGGTTTACAAGATGAAACTTTTGATGTGACTCAAAAAGGAATTCACGTTAACGCTCAAAAGTTTAATGAACTTATTAGCGATCCCAATACCGTCCTTGTTGATATGCGGAATCATTATGAAAGTGAGATTGGTCATTTTCAAGGCGCCGTTACACCAGATGTGGATACGTTTAGGGATTCTTTAGATCTTATTGAAGAGGATTTAAAGGAGCATAAAGAAGATAAAAACTTGGTGATGTATTGCACGGGAGGAATTCGTTGCGAAAAAGCGAGTGCCTATTACAAGCATAAAGGTTTTAAAAATGTATTTCAGTTGGAAGGCGGAATTATTGAATACGCCAGGCAAGTAGACAATCTGGAGCTAGAAAATAAATTTATAGGAAAGAATTTTGTTTTTGATCACCGCCGAGCCGAAAAAATTAGCGAAGATGTGATTGCAAAATGTCATCAGTGCGGAGAAGCTTGCGATACACATATCAATTGCGCCAATGAAGCCTGTCACTTATTGTTTATACAGTGTAAAGCTTGCGCCGAAAAAATGGACGACTGTTGTTCTCAAGAATGTAAAGAAGTTCATGCGCTTCCTTATGAAGAGCAAAAAGCCCTAAGAAAAGGAAAACATAATAGCAATAAAATCTTTAAAAAAGGAAGATCTAAAGTGCTGAAGTTTAAAGACTAATATGTTCACTAAAATCTACTTGGCGTTCAATTTTAGACTACCTTAGTTTTATGGAGGTAATTCTTAAAAAATCAAAATTTGGAGAAATAGCGCTTTTATTGCTGTCATTATCAGTAATGTTAGGCTTATTTGCTGTTGTTTATATAGGAAAAAATAGTATTGAATTATCGGCTTTTTTTGGGGCAATTTTTCAATTGTTCATCATTCCTTTAGTTGTAGCTCCGTTTATCGTATTTATTTTAGTCACCATCTTGTGGGTTAGAAAGAAAACTACGGTGTCGCTGCTTCTGGGATTAAGCACGCTATTTTTAGTGATTTCCATTTACTTAAATTACCTCATCTTCACCTCATAATACCAAATTTTGCATTGTTTAAAGTGTTTCTGCGTGTTTCTATAAAAGATTCACTAGCGCTAAAACATAAAGAACAAAAGTTTCGTTTCATTCTGTTTCTTCTAGTTTAAAAGCCTCGGCATAATTTTAGTATATTTACAGCGTAAAAAATTGCAATACTAATTTTCAATTCAATTGCGTGGTATTTTTCTTTACGGAATTAATTCCGCTAAGGAAGAAAAGCTTAACTAGTATAGGGATCAACGCAGTATGAATTTCAATATATAAATAAATATGGGATGTGGAAGTTGCTCGACTGGGAAAGACGGTCAGCCTAAAGGATGTAAGAATAATGGGACCTGCGGAACCGATGGATGTAATAAACTCACCGTTTTCGATTGGTTATCAAATATGAGCTTGCCTAATGGGCAAGAAGCTTTTAATTGTGTAGAAATTCGTTTTAAAAACGGAAGAAAACATTTCTTCAAAAATACAGAAAACCTTACTTTAAGTATGGGCGATGTGGTGGCAGTAGAAGCTTCATCGGGTCATGATGTGGGCGTAGTCACCCTTACGGGGGAATTGGTTCGCGTACAAATGAAAAAAAAGCGCGTTAAAGTAGATAGTGAAGAAGTACTAAAAATTTATAGAAAAGCCTCTCAAAAAGATATTGATATATGGCAAGCGGCAAGAGAACGAGAAGAGCCTATGAAGGTTCGTGCTCGTGAGATTGCCATCCGACTTCAGTTAAAAATGAAGATTAGCGATATTGAATTTCAGGGAGATGCTTCAAAAGCTACATTTTATTATACGGCTGAAGAACGAGTGGATTTTAGACTTTTAATTAAGGAATTCGCACAAGAGTTTAGAACTCGTATAGAAATGCGACAAATAGGTTTTAGACAGGAAGCTGCCCGTCTTGGCGGTATTGGTTCTTGTGGTCGGGAGTTGTGTTGCTCTACTTGGTTAACAGATTTTAGAAGCGTTACTACTTCTGCAGCTAGATATCAACAATTGTCTTTAAATCCGCAGAAATTAGCGGGACAATGTGGAAAGCTCAAATGTTGTTTAAACTATGAACTAGATTCGTATTTAGATGCGCTTAAAGAATTTCCTAGGCAAGACACCAAGTTACAAACGCAAAAAGGAACTGCAGTTTGCCAAAAAATAGATATTTTTAAAGGTTCTTTATGGTACGCCTATGAAGGCGAGTGGATGAACTGGCACGAGCTTACAACAGATCAAGCTAAAACCATCATTCAGGCTGCAAAGGATAAAAAACCTGTAGCAAGCTTAGAAGAATTTGCAATTGAACTCCAACAAGAAATAGAAGTAGACTTTAGCAATGTAGTGGGGCAAGATAGTTTAACCCGTTTTGATAAACCCAAAACATCTCAGCCTAAAAAGAGAAGAAAAAAGAAAAGAAAGCCACAAAAAGCGAAGGCAAACGCAAACTCTAACCCAAATCCAAAAACTGGACAAAAGAGACCGCGAAAAAAATCAAATAACAAAAAAAATAACCCTTCTAAAGATGCGTAAACTAGGAGGAAGATTCTTAGGTATTTTATTCGTTATAAGTATATTTTCTTGTGACTCTAAGCAGGTTTATGATCAATATAAAAGTATTCCTGGCGCTTGGGCCAAAGACTCGGTGGTAGAATTTGAAATAAAAAATTTAGATAGTCTACAGACGTATAACCTATTTTTTAACGTTAGAAATAGTAATGCATATAAGTATAATAATCTTTTCTTAATTTCGAATATGAAATTTCCTAATGGGAAACAGGTTACCGATACTCTAGAATATGAAATGGCGTACCCTAATGGAGAGCTTATGGGAGCGGGCGCTGGAGAAATTAAAGAAAATAAGCTTTGGTATAAAGAAAATGTGAGGTTTTTGGAAGAAGGAACGTATACCATTACTCTAGAACAAGCGATGCGTGAAAACGGAGAGGTAGAAGGAATACAAAAATTAGAAGGGATTTTAGAAATAGGCTTTAGAATAGAAAAAACAATTAATTAACACCTAAAAAGTGGCAAAAACACAATCAAACAAAAAAGAGAAAAAGGAAACCAATTCCTTTGGAAAGTATATTGGTATTTTCTGGAAGCTTTTTGCTTTGGGAGTCCTATTAGTGGTGGCGATTTTCTTAATGGCAGGCTGGGGAATGTTAGGAGAGATGCCAAGTTTTGAACAGCTAGAAAATCCCGAAACCAATTTGGCTACAGAAGTTTTTTCTTCAGACGGAGAAACTTTAGGGAAATACTATAATGAGAATCGCACTCCTATCAAGTACGAAGAGCTTCCTACAAACTTAATTAATGCATTAGTTGCTACAGAAGACGAACGCTATTATGATCATTCAGGAATTGATGCAAAAGGAACTCTTAGAGCCGTTGCGTATTTAGGGTCTAATGGGGGTGCAAGTACGATTTCACAGCAGTTAGCGAAACAATTATTTACAGGTGTAAGGTCTAGTAATATTTTTGAAGCGGTAACGCAAAAGGTGAAAGAATGGGTAATTGCAGTTCGCCTAGAACGTAGTTATACCAAACAGGAAATTTTGGCGATGTACTTTAATATCTATGATTTTAATAACAATGCAGTCGGAATTAGATCGGCTTCCCGAATTTATTTCGGCGGAAAAGATCCACAAGATTTAAAAGTGGAAGAAGCAGCAGTATTAGTGGGAATGTTTAAGAATTCCTCGCTCTACAATCCGCGTAGAAATCCTGAAGGAGTTACCAACAGGAGAAATGTGGTGCTAAAGCAAATGGAAAGAGCCGGTTTTATTACTGAAGTGAAGAAAGATTCGCTGCAAGATCTTCCTTTAGAAATAGAATACCGTCCCGAAAGTCACCAATCTGGATTAGCTACTTATTTTAGAATGTATTTAAGAGACTTTTTAAAAGATTGGGCAAAAGAAAATCCGCAGGCAAACGGAGAAACCTATAACATTTATAGGGATGGTCTTAAAGTCTATACAAGCATCGATTATAGAATGCAATCGTATGCAGAAGAAGCGGTAGAAGCGCATATGAGAAATCTTCAGCGGGAATTTGACAAGCAAAACCTGAAAAATAAAACTGCCCCGTTTAGACAAATTTCTTCCGAAGAAGAAGAGCGCATTGTAGAACGCGCCATGAAAAATAGTGTGCGTTGGTGGGAAATGAAAGATAAAGGAATTTCCGAAGAAAAAATAAGAGCCTCTTTCGACAAAAAAACTCCCATGTCTGTTTTCGCTTGGAATGAAAAGAGAGAAAAGGACACGATTATGACACCTAGAGATTCCATTCTTTACTATAAATCTTTTTTAAATGCAGGGATGATGTCAATGGAACCTCAAACTGGAGAAGTAAAAGCTTGGGTTGGTGGTATAGATTTGCGTCATTTTAAATACGAACACGTAAAACAAGCACGTAGACAGGTAGGTTCTACCTTTAAACCTTTTGTGTATGCAACGGCAATAGACCAATTGCACCTTTCACCTTGTTATGAACTTCCTAATACGTTACACACAATTCCTGCAGGTAAACACGGGGTAACTAAAGATTGGACGCCAAAAAATAGTGGTGGAAAATATGGAGGAATGGTGAGTCTTAAGTACGCTTTGGCAAACTCTTTAAACACCATTACTTCGAGATTAATTGATAAAATTGGCCCCGAGCCAGTTATCGATTTATTGGATAAATTGGGAATGGATACCAAAAATATAGATCCTGTTGCCGCGATTGCATTAGGATCTGTAGATTTAAGTGTTTTTGAAATGGTTTCGGCCTATAGCACTTTCGCCAATAAAGGCGTTTATGTAAAGCCTGTGATTGTTACGCGTATAGAAGATAAAAATGGAACGGTGCTTTATCAACACGTACCAGAAAGCAGGGACGTTATGAGCGAAGAAGCCGCTTATGTAACTATTAATTTAATGGAAGGTGTAACCCAAGGCGGTTCAGGAACGCGATTAAAAACAACTTGGTCTCCTCCTTATTATAAAGACGTAGTCACAGGTCATCCTTATGCGTTTAAAAACCCTATTGCTGGTAAAACGGGAACCACACAAAACCAAAGTGATGGGTGGTTTATGGGGATTGTACCTAATTTAACTACTGGGGTTTGGGTAGGTGGAGAAGACCGCTCCGTTCACTTTCCTGGAATAAGATACGGGCAAGGAGCAACGATGGCGCTACCTATCTGGGGACTTTATATGAAAAAAGTGTATGAAGATGAAGACTTAAAAGTTTCTGATGGGGCTTTTGAAAAACCAGAAGAGCTTAGTATTAATATTGATTGTGATGCGCCTTCATCTGAAAATACAACGACAGAAGAAGGAAATGAAATTACAGAAGAATTAGATCTTTAAAAATATATTCTTATGATAAGAAAAACAGTAAATAATGTAGAAGAAGCTTTAGAAGGCGTTCAAGATGGAATGACTTTTATGCTTGGCGGATTTGGACTTAGCGGAATTCCTGAAAATTCTATTGCTGAATTGGTAAAGAAAAATGTAAAAGACATCACCTGTATTTCTAACAATGCAGGAGTAGATGATTTTGGATTGGGTTTATTGCTGAAGAAAAATCAAATCAAGAAAATGATTTCTTCTTATGTAGGAGAAAATGCCGAGTTTGAGCGCCAGATGCTTAGTGGGGAGTTGGATGTAGAATTAACTCCGCAAGGTACTTTAGCTGCAAAATGCCAAGCGGCACAACAAGGTTTTCCTGCGATTTTTACTCCTGCAGGTTATGGAACTGAAGTAGCCGAAGGAAAAGAAGTACGTGATTTTGATGGAAAAATGTATGTATTAGAAGAAGCTTATAAAGCAGATTTTGCTTTTATTAAAGCGTGGAAGGGTGATGAAGCCGGAAACCTAATTTTTAAAGGAACGGCAAGAAACTTTAACCCTAATATGTGCGGAGCTGCAAAAGTGACCGTGGTTGAGGTAGAAGAATTGGTAAAACCCGGAGAGTTAGACCCCAATCAAATTCATATTCCAGGAATCTATGTACAGCGCATTTTTCAAGGAAAAGATTACGAAAAAAGAATAGAGCAGAGAACCGTGAGGGAGAAATAATTAATTTGAAAATGTGCCAATTTGATAATTTTTTAATGTGGCAATGTGTTAATTACAAAATGCGCTAAAGCACGATTTGAAGATGCACCAATGTGTTAATTTGAAATTTGATTAATATGTTAATTTAGAAATGAGAAAATTTGAAAATCGAGGCATTATAAATTAATTTAAAGAAGTTAATGATTGAATTTGAACATGAGAAATAACAAAGAAAATATAATTGAAAAAAAAAGTTTCGATTTTTCATTGGCTATAATGGAGTATACTGAAGAGTTAAGAAAACTCCACAGGTAAGAACTTTCTTCTCAACTTTTTAAAAGCGGGACCTCCATAGGAGCAAACGTGTAGGAAGCTCAAAATGCGGAGAGTAAGAGAGATTTTATTCATAAATTAAAAATTTCGGCTAAGGAAGCAGATGAGACCTTGTACTGGTTAAAACTTTGTGAAGCTTCTTCAAGTTATCCTGCTCCGTCAAAATTTTTAGTAGAAGAAATAGAAGTAATTATAAGAATACTTTCGAAAATTATAAGCTCGAGTAAAGCTTCATAATTCTCAAATTATTAAATTGTATAATTTTCAAATTGAAAAAATGTTAGATAAAAACGGAATAGCGCAACGCATAGCGAAAGAAATAAAAGACGGATATTATGTTAATCTAGGAATTGGGATTCCAACCTTGGTAGCCAATTTTGTAAATGACGAAATAGACGTAGAGTTTCAAAGTGAAAATGGGATTCTAGGAATGGGACCTTTTCCTTTTGAAGGCGAAGAAGATGCAGATTTAATCAATGCTGGAAAGCAAACCATTACCGCATTACCAGGAGCAAGTTTCTTTGATTCGGCGATGAGCTTTGGGATGATTCGTGGAAAACACGTAGACCTTACTATTCTTGGAGCGATGGAAGTGGCCGAAAACGGAGATATTGCCAACTGGAAAATCCCTGGGAAAATGGTAAAAGGAATGGGAGGCGCTATGGATTTGGTCGCTTCCGCAGAAAACATTATCGTGGCGATGATGCATACCAATAGAGCGGGAGATTCTAAGCTATTAAAACGTTGTTCATTACCGCTTACAGGCGTAGGATGTGTGACAAGAATTGTAACCAATCTGGCAGTTTTAGAAGTGACCGAGGACGGATTTAAACTATTAGAAAGAGCTCCGGGAGTAAGCACCGAAGAAATTCAAAAAGCTACGGAAGGTACCTTAATTATCGAAGGAGAAATTCCCGAAATGAAACTTTAAGTATGGGATTATTCAATAGCATTCTAGGAAATTCTAGTGAAGTTTCTGTAGAGAAACTTCTTGAAAAATACGGGCGTTTATTGGTAGAAGGAGAAGATATAGAAATAGGTTTTAAACTGTTTCGAGATACTTTTATGTTTACCAATAAGCGTTTGGTGCTAATTGATGTGCAAGGCCTTTCGGGGAGTAAAGCCGAATACAAATCCTTGCCTTACAAAAACATCTCTAGGTTTTCTTTAGAAACCGCAGGAACCTTTGACCTAGATGCCGAACTTAAGATTTGGATTTCTAGTGAAGACCTTCCTTCCGTAAGTAAAAAATTTAATAAAAGTATTGATGTGTACGAGGTGCAACGCTATCTAGCGCAAAAAGTACTTTAAGAAAAGCCTCTAGGTAAGACTAGATTTCATTTTTTCTCTTTCTCCTATGAATGAAAACGCAATACATATTCGTGCTTATAGAGAGAAAGACCAACCTGCTTTAGTAGCCCTTCTAAAACTCAATACACCTACCTACTTTTCTGTAGAAGAAGAAAGAGATCTCATCACCTATTTAGAAACGGAACGCGAAGATTATTTTGTGGTAGAACTTGCTCATAAAATTGTAGGCTGCGGCGGAATAAACACAAAAGGAACTACAGGCATTTTAAGTTGGGCTTTTATTCATCCCGAATACCAACGAAAAGGCATAGGAAATCAATTGATTGCCTACCGAATAAAGCATCTTCTTCAACAAAAGAAAAGTTCAAAAATTATCGTCCGCACCATCCAATTGGTGTATCCTTTTTTCGAGAAAAATGGATTTAAAGTGATGCAAGTGGAAAAAGACTATTGGTCTAAAGGCTTCGACTTATATTTGATGGAATATCAAAACAAAGCATAAAGGAAATCTATTCATACTTCTTTAAAGAGCTAGGCGATTGAAATAAAATAAGCGTTGCTTTTTTAATACTCCCTGCTCTCTTCATATTTTTAAAAATATCTACCCATACGTGAAATACCAGTTTCACGGGATTGTAATGTTTCGGTTGTTCTAAAATTCCATAGACGGCTTGTTCATCTTCCGGTTGAAAAGTCCCAAAAATTCTGTCCCAAAAAATAAAGGTAGATCCGTAGTTTTTATCTAAATAATGTTCATTTTTTCCGTGATGTACGCGGTGGTGAGAAGGCGTTACAAAGATATAGCTAATCCATTTTGGGAGCGTTCTTATATACTCGGTATGAATCCAGAATTGGTATAAAACCGCAATTTGGTGACATATAAAAAAGATGACGGGATGAAACCCTAAAAAACTTATCGGGAGAAAGAAAACCACTTTTATTTGTTGTGTCCAAGAAAGTCGGAAAGAGGTAGATAAATTATACTTTTCTGAATTGTGGTGTGTCACATGTGTCGCCCAAAAAATACTGGTTTCATGCCCAAATCGATGCGCCCAATACCTAAAAAAGTCTAGCACGATAAAACAAAGAATGCTAGTCGCCCAATTAACGGGAATACTCCAAGGCACAATATTATACACCCAAATCACCGATCCAAACAACAAGGTTTTGATAAACAGGTTTTGAATCACAGATACGAGTCCGATGCTTAGAGAAGCAAAAAAATCTTTCTTCTCGTAAAGCTCTTTTTTCTGTTTCCAGCTAAAATAAAACTCGATTAGCGCCAGTGCAATTAAAACTGGCGCAGCGTATAAAATGATATCTGGGGCACTAGACATCACTTTGTCTAGCGTAATCTTCTCTTTCATAATTACAATCCTTTTGGTATCGCATTAATCAATTCTTGCGTATACTCCTTTTCTGGGTGAGCATAAACCTTATCGGCATCACCGCGTTCTACAATTTCTCCTTTATTCATCACTAAAAGTTGGTCGGCCATATATTTTACTACCGCCAAATCGTGAGAAATGAAAATATACGTAAATCCAAACTTCTCTTTCAGCTCATTTAACAAGTTTAACACTTGCGCCTGCACCGAAATGTCTAAAGCAGAAACGGATTCGTCACAAATAATGAGTTTGGGTTCTACCGCAATGGTTCGCGCAATTCCAATCCGTTGGCGTTGTCCGCCGCTAAATTCATGCGGGTATCTATAAAAATGCTCTTCCTCCAAACCTACGCGTTTTAATAACTCGAGTGTTTTTGCTTTTCGCTCCTTTTTGTTTTTATACAAACCGTGCACTTCCATAGGCTCCATAATCGCTTTTCCCACTGGAATACGCGGATTTAAAGAAGAAAAAGGATCTTGAAATATCAACTGAATCTCTTTGCGCAGTTTTCTAAGTTCTTTTTTAGGAAGCTGTGTAATGTCATTCCCTTTATACCATACTTGCCCAGCCGTTGCGGGAGTTAATTGTAAAATCACATCTCCTAGCGTAGATTTTCCGCAGCCAGATTCTCCCACCAAGCCCAAAGTTTCTCCTTCGTAAATTTTAAAACTTACGCCGTTCACCGCTTTTACGGTATTTGGTTTTTGAAAAATCCCAGCCTTAGAGATAAACTCTTTTTCTATATTTTTTACTTCTAATAATGCAGGCTGACTGTAAATCTTTTCGTGTCTATCTTCTCTTTCTTGAAGAGTTTCTAAAACACTTTGGTCTTTTCTATCTATAAAATCTTTTACCGTAGGCAAACGTTTTAAGCGTTCCTTAGTATTCGGTTTTGACGCCAATAAAGCTTTGGTATATTCCTTTTGTGGATGATGAAAAATCTCTTTGGTCGTGTTTTGCTCCACGATAGATCCGTTTAACATGACTAACACTCGATCGGCAATTTCAGAAACCAAAGCCAAGTCGTGAGAGATAAATAGGATGCTCATTTCGGTTTCTTTTTGCAGCTCCTTTAAGAGACTTAAAATCTCTTTTTGCACGGTTACATCCAAGGCGGTTGTAGGTTCATCTGCAATGAGTAATTTGGGCTTGCAAGCAATGGCCATCGCAATCATTACCCGCTGTTTTTGTCCGCCGCTAATTTGATGAGGATAAGATCCAAAGATACTTTCTGGTCGGGGTAATCTTACTTTTTCGAAGAGTTTTAAGGTTTTTTGTTTCGCTTCCGCGGAAGTGATTCCGGTATGCCTTAAAAGAATTTCTTGTACCTGAAAGCCACAAGTTAATGAGGGATTCAATGAGCTCATGGGTTCTTGAAAAATCATGGAGATTTCATTTCCGCGTAAGCTTTGCATTTCTTTTTCTGAAGTAAGCGCTAAATTTTTTCCTAGAAAATGAATTTCTCCTTTGCTAATTTTGGCAATGGGAGGCAATAATTTTAAAATACTCAAGGCCGTAATCGATTTTCCCGATCCAGACTCTCCCACGACGCCTAAAATTTCATTTTTATACAATTGAAACGAAATGTCATGCAGCACCACCTTCTCTAAATCATTAGAGGTAAAGCTAACTTCCAGTTCTTTTACATTAAGTAATTCTTGTGGGTGCATAAAGAAATCAATCGATTTTAAAGTGAACCGAAAAATACAAATTATTTGAAGTTAAGCAGTGCTCTAAAGGCTTTTTAACGATTAAGAGAAACCGAGCTAGAAGTAGATGGAGAACTCACACGCTACTGATTTCTATTTTTAAAAAGAAACTTTGTAGACTCTTTTCAGAAGAATCTTTAGATGAAAAAAACTTTTTATAGAATTAAAGACCAAATTTTTTAAAGAAAATGAAGAGAAATAAGTCTCTGAGTATGGGTTTTCTAAATTTAATTGTTAATTTGGCTCGTGGGTTGATTTAAGACCCAATAAATTGGCTTTCGGGCGGTGTTTATATGCTATATCTAGGAAATGGACTAAGTTCTATTCCCGTTTAGGATAAAACATAAAACATCAATTTTTCATATGGGTAAAGCTCGGCGTGGTTCCCGAGCTTTTTATTTTATAGAGGTATCTTCTCATTTAAACCGAAGTAATTTCAGATTCGTTTAAGAGTTTTTCTTGACGGAATTTTAAAAACACTTGCGCGATGGCGATGACATCTTTTTCGCAATAGCTCACAATGCGTTCCACATCCTTTTCTTTGTAAAAAACATCTCGTACTTGGGAGCCGTCAATATCATCTTTGGGAGAAGGAATTCCCAATATGTTGGTGAGTAACTTAAGGGAAGTGTAATGTTTATAATCACCAAACTTCCATAATTCTAGCGTATCTAGATGAGGAACTTCCCAAGGTTTTTTTCCGAATAAATCTAATTTTGAAGGTAATTCTATCTCGTGAATAATCATTCTGCGTGCGATAAAAGGAAAATCAAACTCTTTCCCATTATGCGCACAAAGCAAATGCTGAGCCTTATTAAAATAGGTATTCAATAGGTCTTTAAAATCCTGAAGTAGTTGTTTCTCTTCCCCATAAAAAGTGGTGATTCTAAAACTTCGCTGGTCTGTTTTTGAAGCAAAGTAACCTACGGAAATACAAACAATCTTCCCGAATTCGGCCCAAATTCCGGCACGGTCATAAAAATCTTCCGCAGTAAATTCTTCTTTACGTTGGTATTGGGATTTATGTTCCCAGAGCTGCTTTTTAACTTCGCTTAACTCATTATAAGATGAAAATTCGGGTACGGTTTCAATATCTAAAAATAAGATATGTTCGAGTTGTAATTTTTTGAGCATGCGAGATAAATTTATCTTATCAAGATACAAAAATTCTATGTATATATTTTTATCCTTTAGGCAAGATAGTTTTTAAAATTAGTTTGATGTTTGGCTCAAACTTGTCTTAAACAAAGTGGGAGCAATGATAATTTGTACCCATGCCCAGTTATTGGTAGAATCATTAGGTCTATTTGTTTTGATAAGACTCATACTTTCTGAAGCAAACATATGCGAATAACCTACATTTAGTTGTACGCTTTTCATCAGGTTTTGGGTGTAAACTACATCTAATTCTGTACCCAAATATGTATCAGCATCATCTATTAAGTCGGCGTTAGAAGTAAAATAATGTGCTTTAACAAGTAAATTTGATTTCTCACCAGTTGTAAAAACAGCTTTTGCGTGGAGATCATGAAGACCTACACTATTTGCGTGATTGCCCACATAAAAATAATCCATAAAACCATTAAACTTGTGATTGGTGCCATACAAAGGAAAAAACGATTTGTTTTTAGAATCTCCCTCTTGATTTGTTCCACTAAGAATTTCAACACCTAAACCATAAGATATTTTCTCTGTTTTATAGATTCCTTCCAATGACAGTTGGTAGGCAGATAGGTCAGTAGACGGATTTATTTCGCCAAACTGATAGTAAGCGCTACCAGAAAAATTTATATTTTGAATAGGAAATGTAAAGTAGGAACCAGTGGTTTGTCTATAAGCAACACCATCTGCAATATCATTGGTCTCGCCTTTAAAATTTTGGAAGCCTGTATTCAAAAATAAAAAACTTGCAGAACTTCTTTCCCAAGACTTTTTAAGATATGCATACTGCATTGATTTGTAGGTAAAAAATCCTTTTATAGCATAAGCATTACCTTCATTTTTTGCGTTTTCCTGACTAAAAGCACCACCAATATCCAACATAAAGTCTTCTTTTTTATATTTTACGATTACAGCATCGTGAAAACGACCTTGCATCGCCCAATCTAAGCCACCAAAAATGCGCTGGTCGTCATAAGAAATTACCTGTCTTCCTAATTTTGTAGACCAATTTTCATGTAGTTGTAATTCCGCCCAAGCTTGAAATAAAGAGAACGAATCATTACCATCTATTGGTAATATTTGGCGTGTATCTCCCCAAATACTTACATCTTGAACGGCTATAAATAACGTTAGTTTTTCTGCTTTATACCCAATATTGAGACGTGTGCGTTGATTTACAAAAGCGGCGGGATTTGCATCCTCAGGAAATAAATTATTGTAGCCGTGTCTGTATTCAAAACGAGCTCTTACATCAGCATCTACTTCTAATGTTTGCGCGCTTATACTAAATGAAGTTAGCAGTATTAAAAAAAGTAATCTTATCGTTTTTTGAGTCGCCATTAGAGATATTTTTAATGATTATAACACAAAGATTGCCTATATAATTTTTAATAAAGGTGACTTTCATCATTTCTATAAACGAGTATTTTAAATTTTATTTTGGAATAGTATGCTTTATAAATTCATCTGTTTAGTAAGTTAATGTTCTGTTTATAGAACAATTTAATGGTAAAATGATAAACAGAAAATGCTTATATCGATTTAAGGCTCTTTATACTGTATAAGTACATAAGCATTTAGATGGTTCAAAATAAGGCTTGTCTTCCCTTTTTTTTCAAAATCAAAACTCTTGAGGATTAATTTATAATTCCCTACATCATTAGAAAAAGCATAGGTGAAAGCTTCTTCTGGCGCATTGGAAAAGTCTTGGTATTTAGAAAGCGTGTCTAAAAGTTCTTCGTCTACATCAAACTGAAATAAAACAATTTCTTCTTCCTTTAAAATCAATTGATTTGCAGTATGGGTTAAGGTGTAGTTGGAAGATCCATTAGCTCCTAGATTTAACTCTAATAAGTCTTCGTAACCTTTAATATCTAGCTGGAGCGGTTTATTGTAATTGTATTGATTGTAATAAAAGCGATCATTTTGATAAGTATTGACGCTGGGAAAAAGCGGAGTAGTCTCTTTTCCGTAAAGAGAATCTAATAAAAATTTTCCTGCGTTGTAATTGCTCGTGACATAATCGGTTTTAAAACCTATAGATTTATCTATCAAATAAAGCTTGTCCCTTTCCTTTAAATAACCTGCAATGCTTTTAAATTGGGTTGCTTCTTCGTGAGAAATAAGCTCATCGCCTTGCGTTTTGATTTTCAAAACCAGTTGTTTAAATTCAGATACTTGCGCTTGTATAGCAACGTTAAAAGCACTCCAAGGTCCGTATGAAGACAGGAGACATAACACAAAAAGTGAAATAGGAAAAACAACCAATCTTTTCTTTTTACTGAAAAGCATATAGATACTCATACCTAAAATCCAACCTGCCAAAAGCACTAAGAAATACCTGTTTTCCGTAAAGTTATAATCACTTATTCGTGTATAAATAGCTACGGAAAGCAAAACCAATAATGGCAATAATAACAGATAAAATGTAGGATAAAACTTTTTAACGAGGAAACTGGAATGTGTTTTCCTAATGGGTTCAATAATAATCTGAATAATAAATCCTATAATCGCCAAAATGCTAATTAGGTAAGAAACCCAACCTTGAGGAAGCTCCCAAGCCAAAACAATTTTGATGGTATACGCATAAACAATAATAAGATACAGCGCCAAAATGGGAATGAGAATATACTTTAAGAATACATCTAGGGCCTTGCTATAATGCAGCTCTTGAGTCTCGTGAATTTTCTTCGGAAAATCTGACAAGTAGATAAATGTGTTGATTACGCCCAGGCAAAACACATACAATTCCGCATAAATATCACCATCAATATGTACTGAAAATAGGTTGTCTATCGCCAAAATTGCAAGTGCAATCCCAGCATAAATCACTATAGAAAACAACGCACTTCGCGCAATTGCCGTTATGATATTTTGTAAGTAATTCCAATAATCTATTTTATCCCATTGCTTTATAAAGGGTGCAAAAAAGATAAAAATATGTCCTGCAAAAAAGAGTAAAAACCAACGCATATAAACTATGGGGTTTAAATCAATTTCATCTTCTGGAAATAAAAAATAATAAATTACCAATAAGCCAAGTACACTTATCTTTAAGAGCCAGCCCATTTTCTTATTCGATAAGCTCTCTGAAGCAAATTGGGCTCCAATCAACCAGCTTACGCCCAAGATTAGCGTAAATATTTCTGAGGTAAATTCGTCAAAAACTTGAGCTTCAAGTTCAATTAAAATAATAACAAAAATACTTCCCAATGCAGACCAAGCGATAGTAATAGGAAACCGTTTAAAAGCGCTAATGGCTTTAGAAGGTAGTTCGTTAAAATATTTCATGACTTCAGGTTAAAGTTGTAGCATATGATACGCTCCTTCCACGTAAGTATAAAAGTCATCTGTAAAAGCTCGGTCGTTTGAATAACCTGCACGTTGGTGACCTAAACGTACCACAATTACATCATCTTCAGGAATGCTAATCACATATTGTCCTAAAATACCACGCATCACAAACATTTTTTTGTTGAGGTAATTGCTCAACCAAAAACCATAACCATATTCCGGACTTTCTTTAAACCGCGGTTGGATGGAAGTCGCTACAAAACTAGAGTCTAATAAAGTTTCTCCATTCCATTTTCCATCCTGCATATAGAGCTTTCCAAATTTGGCAAAATCTCTTGCATTGCTGGCAATGCAACAGTAGGCTTTTTCTTCTCCGTCTTGATCATCATCCAACTGCCAAAACGCATCGGTTTGCATTCCCATAGGTTTCCAGAAACTTTCGCTTAAATAATCAGACAAGGTTTTCTGACTCGCTTTGGCTATGATCATAGCTAAAAGCTGCGTGTTTCCGCTAAGGTATTTATACGCTTTACCCGGTTCTTCCTCTACTTTTAAAGATAAAATGAGGTCTTTAATATCGTCATCTAAATAAGCGCGCGCAGTCATTGAAAACGGACTGTAATAATTTTCTTCCCAATTGAGTCCAGAAGACATGGAGGATAAGTCGCCCACGCTAAGGCGTTTATCAAATTGCGGATAGAAATCTGCCACGGGTTGATCCAAACCTTTTATAAAACCGTCTTGAATGGCTTTTCCTAAAAGTGCAGAGGTAATGCTTTTCGCCATAGAAAACGAGTTGGTATGGGCAGTTTTGTTGTAATCTTCTGCGTAGTCTTCGTACCAAATGCTATCGTTTTTAATGATTAAGAATGCGACGCTTTCTAGTTCTTTGTTGGTAGATTTTAATTTTTGTGTCGCTTCCGCGGAATTATACTCAGCATGTAAAGGCCAGGTCTGAGTTTTTCCTGAAGTTTTAATCGTACGATTATCAAACTCGGTATAATCGTCAATGTATGCGGTTTTATATCCATTTAAGTAAGTAATTCTTACCCCTCGTAAAATATATTCGGCATCAAAAATATAAAGAAAGATCACTGCCAGACCCAAAATAAAAAGGAAGCCAAGCAAAAGTTTTTTAAGGATTTTCATAAAAACGTACAAGAATTAGCGTTAACGTTTAAAGATATTAAAAATCTAAATTAAAGGATGCTGGTTTGCGGTGGTTTTGTGTTTGCTTTGTCTATTTTTTATCGTGGATGATCCTCAATCATTTCCCAACTGTTACGACCATCTCATTTCCACCCATTTTTTTTGTTCTGCTGCTGTAAGAAACGTCCAAGCAACTATTCGGCTACTTTTATTTCCAGTTCCCATGGGAATCTCTTTGATTTCTTTGGCTTCCACCTTTTTTAATAAAGTATGAATTCCTTTAAGATGAGCTTTTTTAGATACTAAAGTCGAAAACCAATAGATGTTTTTAGCAAAATTTCTACTTTCCCAAATCATATTCTGAATAAACTTAACTTCTCCGCCTTCATAGATGAGCTCATTAGTCATCCCCGAAAAATTGAGTTGAGGTGTTTTTATTTTTTTACCCGATAGATTTTTTACCTTTCTTCGAGTTCCCTTTTGTGCTTCTTCTAACGACGCGTGAAATGGAGGATTACAAACTACCACGTCAATTTTATCTTCTTCATTGAGAATACCTTTAAAAAGATTACGCGGATCTTTTTGCAGCCTACAATCAATATTTTTTTTAAGGGAAGGATTAGAGTTGACAATGTTTTTTGCTGATGCAATAGAGGTTGAATCAACATCTGATGCTATAAATTTCCATCCATACTCTACTACTCCAATAATAGGGTAGATGCAACTTGAACCTACGCCAAGATCAAAAGATGTGATTTTATTGCCTGTGGGAATCTTATCCTTATTGTTTTCGGCCAGTAAATCTGCGATATGATGAATGTAATCTGCTCTTCCAGGAATAGGCGGACATAAATTCTCATCGGGGAAATTCCAGTTTTTTATACCGTAATAATGCTGAAGTAAGGCTTGGTTGAGAAGCTTCACCGCTAAGGGATTGGAAAAATCGATAGATTCTACGCCAAATTTATTGAGTTTTATATGCGCTTTTAATTCAGGTTTTACCTTAATTAATGCTTCAAGATCATACCGCTCTCGGTTTTTATTTCTGGCGTGTAATCTTGTTTTTTCCTGTTTTTGTTTTTCTGAAGGCATGAGTTATTTTTAATGAAGTATTGATACTTATGAATATGAAATGTTGAATAGGTACGGAAATAATTCCGTCAAGAAAAGTAGTTTTTCTATTTATAAGCTTACTCGGTAAATATACGCAACGAGTAATATGAACTCGAGTATCTATTTAAAAATCCTAAAACAAAGACTGTTGCTTTGCAGGACTTTCGTGTTCTAAGAGCCACTTTTTTCGCCAAAGTCCGCCAACATAACCCGTGAGAGAACCATCGCTGCCAATAACGCGATGACACGGAACTACAATCCATACGGGATTTTTTCCGTTAGCCGAAGCTACTGCTCTAATCGCTTTAGGGTCGCCTAGTTGTTTAGAAAGTTCTAAATAAGACATGGTTTTTCCGTAGGGAATGTTAAGCAAAACTTTCCAAACACGCTGCTGAAATGGAGTGCCTTCAAGCTGAATAGGAAAATTAAATTCTTTTAGCTCTCCCTTAAAATAGCTTTCTAATTGCTGGGCAACTTCTAATAACTCAGCATCTTGAATCAACGCTTTCGGAGCTTCAGATAAGATATTAATCTTCTCTACGCCATTTTTATTTCCTTCTATAAGAGCAGTTCCAATAGGGGTTTTAAGATGATAATTACTGTTCTTTCTTGTCATCTTTTTCGCCTGTAAATAATCCCATGTGTTTGGCGCGTTTCTCCCAGTTCTTACGGGCTAAAAGTTGCATATCTTCAATATTATCGCTCTCGTCCATAATCTCTAATCCTAGAAGTGTTTCAATAATATCTTCCATAGTAATAAGGCCTACTGTATTTCCAAATTCATCGGTCACCATGGCAAGGTGAGATTTTTTGTCAATAAACAATTCAAACAACTTAGGAATAGGTGTTTGGTAATGTGCAATTAGAACTTCTTTTTTTAGTTCAACCAAGGTATCTTCTCCTTTTTCTTCAATCATATGTTCTAAAATTTCATCTTTTAAAACAAAGCCTGTAATATTATTGGGCGTGGTTTTATAAATGGGAATCCTAGAGAATTTTAAATTTTTATGCGTCGCAATAAAGTCTTTAATGCTGGTATCTTCTTCAACAGTTAAAGCTACAGAAAACGGAGTCATTACATCTTTTGCCAAAACCGATTTAAAAACGAGCATATTTTTAATGTACGTAGATTCGTTTTCTTGAAAAACGCCTTCTTTTTCGGCAGATTCTGTAATTGCCATAAACTCTTCTCTGCTCATGGTGTTGGCGTGAGCCGATTTACCAATAAGTTTGGTGGTAAGCAATAACAACCACAAAATACCAGTATATTTAAGCGGAAAAATAATGATGCGTAGTGTTTTTGCAGTGAAATTACCTAAAGATTTCCAGTAACTAGCGCCAATGGTTTTAGGAATAATTTCTGATAAAATCAAGATGAGAATCGTCATTATAGCCGAAACCAATCCTACAAAATTGATTCCTAAAAGCGAATAATCATAGCCTCCTTCAATGGCCATTTGTCCTGCTTGGTTTCCTACTAAAATAGCTCCTACGGTATGTGCAATGGTGTTAAGTGTTAAAATTGCGGTAAGCGGGACGTCTACATCTTTTTTATATTCAGCTAAAGTTTTTGCATAGCTTTTGCCCTCTTTGGTTTTTATACGAATAAAAGTAGGAGTAAAGCTGAGTAGTGCTGCTTCTAAAATTGAGCATAAAAAAGAAATAAAAATAGAAATAAATGCAAAGAGTATGAGTAAAGTCATGAAGCTTAATTATTTGCAACAAGATAAAAATTTTTATGACTGCAAGTCTTAATTTATTTCTAAAATTTAAATAGGCTGTTTACAATTATATGCTAGATTCAAGTAATAAACGCAACTTTTGAGTTAAACAAAAGTTTTTCCATCATTTCTAATGGTGTATCAA
>NZ_JAVRBG010000008.1:0-191079 GCF_031845265.1 Mesonia ostreae
GCTGGGGTAGCATCTATAACTACTCCACTAATGTCACAAGTAGAAATATCACTTCCCAAATCTATAGAGGGGGTGTTATTATAACTCACTTCCACATCATCTGAAGCTACACAACCATCAATCGTTACCGTTACCGTGTACAAATCTGCTTGGGTTACTGTTATCGTTTCTGTACTCCCTACCGTATTTCCTGCAGAATCTACCCAGTCATAAGTTGCATTTGCAGTATCTGCTCCAGCTACTGCTGCCGTTAGAGTAATCTCTTCTGCATCACATGCAGATTGATCTGCTCCAGCATCAACGGTAAAGTCTGCTGTGGTAACTTCTATAGTCATAGAAGATTCACAGGTTTGACTTGTTGGATTCCCATCTTCATCTAATACCACTCCAGCAACGTCTACTGTATAGAATCCTGCTTCTGTTACGGTTAATGCAGCTTGAGTTTCTCCTGCTAAAGGACCGTTTTCATCTGACCATTGGTAAGTTACCGTGTCAAAAGCATTAGGGTTAGCTATGGTAGCGTCTAAAGTGGTAGATGTAGTACCACAGAACGAAACTGTATCGTCAACATTGGATAGATCTGGCTCTTCAGAATAAATTACCGTAAATATCTCTTGCTGTAATTCTCCTGTATTGTTAAACGTATCTAATCTATAGATACCTCCTTCAGTTACGGTTAAATCCATCGTGGTTTCTCCATCTATTTCGATATAATCACCATTTACATCTTGCATATACCATACGTAAGCCAATGCCGTTGGGTACTGAGAAGTCAAGGTAACTGGATCATCACCACAAGCATAGGTCGTGTTTTCATCTATAATACTACAATCTGTAGAACCATCTCCATCAATTTGATTAAGCGTTATAAAACCAGCATCACCATTAAAATTGGTAATTAACAGCACATATACGTCTCCTTCTTGCGCATTCTCAATTCCAAAAGTTTCTTCAGGAGCTGCAGAATAGCTACATCCATCTCCAGCATCACTATCTGGGACTTGATTTTGTACTGTTAAGCCATTACAAGCACTATCTACATCATCAAAAGGACCCCAAGCGATGAAATCTACATCCAACTCATCTCCAGTAGGATTTCCATTTTCGTCAAAGGATGTGTTTTGAACCATTTCTATGGATAAATCTCCCGGATCCTCAATTTGCAAAAAGTACCATACGGGATTAGGCTGCGAACCTAAACAACCGTAATCTATCCCTGGAGGTGCTGTGGTACCAGAAGTATCATCTACGTTGGCAAAGATTAGACCTTCATCTGAACAAAAAGGTTCTGCTTCTAAACAAGGGATTGGAGGACACTCATCTGAAGTAATTGGCGCACTAACTATTGTACAGTTAGCATCGTCTAAATTCTCTGTAGTAATCACTACCTCTGTATCATAAGCGAAAGGACCAAAAGAAACTATACCTACTGTAGTTAAAGTTTGAGAAGCACTTCCTTGATCATCACTAATTTCTACAGAACCAGCAGAACCTAAATCGGTTATCTCTACATCTATAGAAAACTCTTGATTTGTTGGGTCACAATCCTTAAAGTAGGTCACTTCAGGATTAACACACGTAGCACAAGCCACTGTAATATCTATTGGAGTATAATCATTAGACTCACAACTTGTAAAACCATTAGAAATTAATCGTACCGTGATGTTATCTCCTGTAGATTGAAAAGTAAGACCTGTAAGATCTCCATTATTACCTGTTCCATTATACAATTGGGTAGTACCATCACTATCTAAAATGATAAAGTCATCTCCAAAAGTTGACATTTGTCCAGCATTAATAGTAAGGTTTAACACCGTCCCATCATCACTGGTAAATACAATTTCATTGGTTTCGTCGTTACCATAACAAAAACTTGCGTTTTGTGGACCAGCAGCACATTCTACAGTTAATGCCGTACAATATTCTTGCGTAAGATCACCGCTGTTAATTTCACAGTTTATATCGTCTGCATTTAAGACAGAAATATTTATCAAGTCTCCATTCACATAAGGACCAAAAGTATAAGTACCTGTCGCAGCAATCGTTTGATCATTAGCTGTATCTCCGTCTGAAAGGATCAAATCTGTTGCACTTCCTAAATCTGTAATCTCCACATCAATTAAGAACTGAGGATCTACAGCACAATCTGCAACCACCTCAAAGTTAACTTGAGGATTTACACAAGTGGCACAAGCCACCGTATAATCTAAAGAATCATAAGTACTATTTGATTGACAAGAACCACTACCATCTGGTGTAATTTTTACTGTGATCTCTGCTCCTGTAGATTGAAAACTCAATCCAGCTAAATCTCCTGCATTACCATACCCATTGTACAACTCTGTCGTACCATCACTATCTATTACAATAAACTCATCCCAATTATTCTCTACATTTCCTGAGTTTACGTTTAAATTTAATGGGGTTGTTCCGTCTGTACTTATATAAGTAACTTCATAATCTTCACCACTATCATAACAGTAGACCGCATTAAAAGGACCATCTACAGCACAATCTAAGTAAGTCTCTATACATAATTCTTGCGTAAGAGAAGAACTGGTTTTTACACAATTGGCATCATCATCATTCGCTATGCTAATCACCACATCGGTTCCATTTACATAAGGACCTAATTGGTAAACTCCTGTTGCTGTAACCGTTTGTGTCTCTGCAGGAGTTTGATCATCAGTTAGCGTTATACTTGTTGCACTTCCCATATCAGTCAAATCTACTTCTACAAAAAACTCGGGTCCAACACTACAATTTCCTTCTACGGCAAAAGTAACTTGAGGATTCACACAGGTAGCACAAGAGATTGTATAGTCTATAGGATTAATAGTACCACTTGATTCACAAGAATTAATAGTATCTGGAGTTATGATAACCGTTATCTCTGCTCCTATAGATTGAAAACTCAATCCAGTTAAATCTCCAGCGTTTCCGTAACCGTTATAAAGCTCTGTACCATCAGTATCAAGTACAATAAATTCATCCCAGTTATTTTCTACATTACCCGAGTTTACCTCTAAATTTAATGGGGTACCATCTGTACTTACATACGTAATTTCATAATCTTCCCCATTATCATAGCAGTAAACTACATTAAAGGGGCTATCTACGTCACAATCTATATAAGTTTCTGTACAAAATTCTTGAGTAAGAGAAGGACTGGTCGCACTACATCCTGCATCAAGGTTGTTTTCTAAGGTAATAACTACATCGGTTCCATTATCATAAGGACCAAATTGGTAGACTCCTGTTGCTGATACCGTTTCTGTTTGTGCGGGAGTTTGATTGTCTGAGATGATAATATCATCTGTACCACTCATATTAGTTAAGTCTACTTCTACAAAAAATTCTGCTCCTACCATACAATTTCCAACCACTTCATAAGAAGCGATAGGGTTGGCACAGTCTGGCATTTGTATAAAAGTAACATCATCTAATAGAACATCATTATAATAGGTAGAACCTCCATTACTATTACCCGTAACAGTAAATCTAACCTGCACTGCACCTGTTATGGTATAAGGAGCTAAATCAATTACATATTGATTCCAACTACCACCCAATAGAGTACTTACATTTAAAACTGAGTTCCAATTGGCACCATCAAAAAATTCTACATCAATTAAGTTAACAGCAGCATCGTCAGTATTATTACTAAACAAAAAGAACTCCAAAGCAGGTTCAGTTAGTGTAGAAATATCAATTAAAGGGGAGGTTAACGAACTCACCTCTCCGTCTGTATTATCACCACCGTCCATCCAAGCGTAGTTGGTTCCTCCGCCAGGAGTGTTATCCAGAATATCTTGAGCAGCGTAATCTGCATTTAAACTATAGTCCCAAGAGTTATCACCCGTTTCTTCCCAGCAAAGCGGAGTTGTATCTGCAGCAAAATCTTCACTCCAAGGTAAAGAAATCACATCACAAGAGGTATTAAAAGAATACGGCCCAACCCATACACTTTCTTCTGAGGCTGAACAAATTGCTTTTACATAAACATCGTATGTTTCTACTGCCGTTAAAGAGGTAATCGTTTCTCCTAGCGTACCATCATTGTCTATTACTGAGGTTCCTTCGGTTTCAGGATCAAAACCTGCAAGACCGTACAGAATCTCCCACTCTGTCTCTGTTGCCCCAGCAGTCCAAGTTATATCTGCCGAATTAGGCCCAATATTATTGGCCACGATAGCTGACGGCATAGGACAAGTTACTTCTATAATCTCTACGTCGTCTAAAAACCATCCAGCTCTATTGGCCGAACTGTCTGAATCTAATCTAAATCTGATTACTACAGAGTCTGTCATATAATCAGACAAATCAAAAAACTCTCTTTTCCACCATGTGTTATCTGGGGTAACATTTGTAGTACCCCATAATGGATAAGAATCTTCATCAAAAATTCCTGGCCCTTCTAAAACACCCCCACCTTGATAGTCTTCTGCTAGAAAAGCATTCCAAGTAGTTCCTCCATCGGTAGAAATCTCTACAATTGCTTCATCCCAACCTCCTTCTGTTTTTGCAATATGCCAAAAAGAAAGTTGCGGGTTGGTTACGCCTGTTAAATCTACAGGCGTCGTTAAAAAAACTGAATTGTTATTAGTTTCTGTATAGGCATTAGATATAGATTGCATGCCACTTTGGAACAGTGAGGTGTTTACCAACCAATCTACGTTATTGCCTGTTGCATTTTCATAGGTCCCGAGACCCGATTCAAAATCTTCTGAAATGACCTGAGCGCTTAACTGATAGCTAAACAGCCCCATACATAACAAAAAGACTACAAAAGTAATTTTCTTCATATCTAAGGTTTACTAAAATTTGGATTCATCTATTAACAATTGGTTGCCAATAATGCGCTAAATATACAAATAATTAGGTATTCATTAACATAAATATGTTAAAATATTTTCATCAAAATATTTCTCGGCTATAAAAATGCTTTTCGTATTTTTGAATATAAATAAGAGAGAAATGATAGAAAAAGAAGAAATTGAATATGAAAAATCTGTCTTGATTGGGATTATCCATAAATTTCAAGATGAAGAAAAATCCGAAGAATATTTAGACGAATTAGAATTTCTTACCTATACCGCTGGAGGTGAAGTTTTAAAACGATTTACCCAAAAACTGGATGTTCCCAATCCAAAAACCTTCATAGGAACTGGAAAGATGGACGAGGTGAGAGTTTTTGTAGAAGAAAATGATATAGGAACGGCCATTTTTGATGATGAATTAAGCCCAGCACAGCAAAAAAATATTGAGAAAATATTAAAATGTAAGGTGATAGATCGTACGTATCTTATTCTCGATATTTTTGCACAACGTGCTAAAACCAGCTATGCCCGCACCCAAGTGGAACTGGCGCAATACGAATATTTACTACCTAGATTAACTGGTTTATGGACGCATCTAGAAAGACAACGTGGTGGTATTGGAATGCGTGGACCTGGAGAAACCGAAATCGAAACAGATAGACGTATTGTAAGAGATAAAGTCTCACAGCTTAAAAACAAGCTAAAAACCATCGATAAACAAATGGCAGTGCAGCGTGGAAATCGCGGCCAGCTAGTACGAGTTGCCTTGGTGGGTTACACCAATGTAGGGAAATCTACTTTGATGAACGTAATTAGTAAAAGTGAGGTTTTTGCAGAAAATAAGCTTTTTGCGACTTTAGACACTACTGTTAGAAAGGTGGTCATTAGAAATCTTCCTTTCTTATTAACAGATACTGTTGGATTTATTAGAAAATTGCCCACCCAATTGGTAGAATCTTTTAAGTCTACCTTGGACGAGGTGAGAGAAGCCGACTTACTTTTACACGTAGTTGATATTGCTCATCCCAATTTTGAAGATCATATTGCCTCGGTAAACCAGATTCTAGATGAAATTGAAAGTGCCGATAAACCTATACTCATGGTTTTTAATAAAATTGATGCTTATGAACCCGAAGTAATCGAAGAAGATGATTTAATTACTGAAAAAACTCCCGCACACAATACTTTGGAAGAGTGGAAACGAACTTGGATGAATCGTTTGGGTGATAATGTGTTGTTTATCTCTGCTATTAATAAAGAAAATATAGAAGAATTTAGAAAGAAAGTATACGAAGCCGTTAGAGAAATTCACATTACGCGTTTTCCTTATAACAACTTCTTATATCCCGAATATGATAAATATACTGGAGAAATAGAAGATGAGGAGTAGATGTTAGGTTGTAGGTCGTAGGTCATAGGTTGTAAGTTGTAGGTTTTAGAATAGCAGAAAAAACCTACAATTGAATTTAATTGAAACAAAAAATCCGCTTCAAATTTGAAGCGGATTTTTTGTTTCTAAGATTTTAAACTACTTAGTCTTCCGTAATACTAAGGTTATCAATTTGGTAAGTAGTCGTTATTCCGCTTGAAGCTCCAGAATACTCAAAACCAATATAAACTACCTGTCCAGCATAGGCTGATAAATCTACATCACCAGAAGGCAAGAAATTATCTGCATAACCTTCTGTATTTCCCGTAGAATAATTAATATCTGTTAACTCTACCCACGTAGCTGTGGTAGGATCTCCATCGAAATCTGTAGAGGCATAGGTTTTTAAAGCTTGCCCATTATAATAACCGTCTTTTGTTCCAAAAGAAAGTGTAGCCGAAGTTGACGTGGTCATATCTACGCCTGGAGTTACTAACCAAACCTCGTAAGGGTTCTCTTCAGAATTGAAAGCAGAGGTTTGCGTATATTTATTACCATCAAAATCTCTGATGTCAAAAACTCTTTCTCCACCGTTGATGTTTACATTTACCCAACCATCAATACTAAGTGGCACTCCTACTCCTGCAGTTTCCCCTTGAAAATCTTCACTATAAGGAAGTGATACCGTTCCAGTAGTATCTGGTTCACCGCCGTCACCACCATCTTCGCCACATCTTTCACCGTCAAAGTCTACATCATTCTCATTTCTTAAAGTTAACTGGTATGTCGTGTTAAAAATACTTAATACAGCAGTTAAAGAACCATTACCTTCTGGTAAATCTATATTTTTAAAATCAGAAAAACCACTTATTCTCATGGTTGCGGTTTGTCCATCACAATTTTCAATATCTCTATTTACGCTAAATGTATCGTCTATATTTCCAAAATATTGCCCTAAAAGAGCCTCAGGAAATTGCACATTTTCAAATTGTACTAAGGTATTTAAGTATTGTGGAGAGATATCAGCAATAGAAATTACGGTAGGAACAATTTCTGCTTTTTCTGTAGAACGTAAAATTCTTCCGTAGAAATCATCTACTCCTATTCTTCCTACATCTGCACCTTCATATGTTCCTATTGTGGGTAATCCTGCATATTCTCCTACATAAAGATCATTTACTCTAAAGTAGATTTTTCTTCCTATACCGTAGGTTAAATAGGTATCTGTAGCTTCCGTAGAAATAGAAATTCCTGCGGTTGGATTTTCAGGACTGTCTTGAATCACTATAGATTTGTATACATTACCAGATTCATCACTAGAAACCACATAGCCTTCTAAGTATAACTCTTGATCAGAACCCTCTCCTGCTTCAATCTTTACGGCATTAAATCCGCCAAACATAGCTTTAACAGAAGAAATGCTAGTATTTACCGTAACATCTGGCTCTTCATACGTAACATCGGGAGCACTAAAGTCATCATCTTGTACACAAGAAGTTATCGCTAAACCTGCAAGAAACAGGAAACTTACTGTAAAAAATTTATTGATATTTTTCATAATTCTATTTTTTTAAAATCTAACGTAAACATTTAAATAATAAGTAGTTCCATAACCGTACCAGTATTTAGGCCCAAATACTCTCTTTTCATTTCCCATATCCTCTGATACAGTTCTATAATTGGCACTTCTACCCTGCTCAAAACCACCAGTTTTATATTCTTTATCTAATACATTATTGATGGTAGCAAAAAAGCCTACAAAATAATCATCTATTTTCCATGATTTTCCTCCTACTACATTCACTAACATATAACTATCAAATTTCTCTTGCTTTAACAACTCTCTAGCCACCGCAGGATCGTAATCATTAAATGGCGCTCCATCAAAATCTGTATAGAAATTTTTAGTTCTTGTAATGGGAGAAACATCTAAATAAGCATTAGAGAAAAAGTTGGAAGTTGCTCCAAACCACCAGTAATCTGGATCTCTATATTCAAACCCTATTTGATACGCTTGCTGCGGTCCTCCGGCAATTTTATAATCTTTAAGGTAAGATTTTCCGAAAACTCTTCTACGCTGTTCATCTATTTCATTGTCACCCGTAAATTTAAAATCATCTGAAGTTAAATACACATCTGGGTTATTAGTATAGACATACTGTCCATAAGAAGCTGCTCCTTTTAATTTAATGGTTGGCGTTACTTGCGCTTCAATTCCTAGTTCTGCCCCTACGTGTCTTTTGTCGACGTTGGTTAATACTTCTTGCACAAAAGCAGTAGTTACATTCCTACCTATGCCAGAAATACCATCTGCATAATAAAACGAAATTTCACTAGCGTCATCCATTTCAGTATAATATCCTGTAAGTCTCGCTTTTACTTTAGGAGATCTAAATACATAACTTAAATCTACATTTTTAACGGTTTCTTCTTCTAACCCAGTAACTGTACTATTATTTTGTCTCGAGTTAGAAAACGAGTTTCTTAACGTTGGTGCATTGGTGAAATAAGCTCCATTAAGGGTTACTAAGTGACGTCCTGTAATTTTATACGTGGCACCCGCCTTTACACCATACGTAGTAAAATCTAATTCTTCGCTTTTACCTAAAGAATTTTCCTTAAAACTTCCGTTTTTATACAATCCATTTCTTTGATAGGTGGTTTTTTCTAAATTTGCGCCTACATAGAAATCTACCTTACTGTAAGAAAATTGGGCTTGCGCAAAACCATTATATTCCGAAGCATCTAATTCGTAGTTGTATTTAAAGGTATCATCTTCTCCAACAATTCTATTAGGATTCTCAAAGTTATTTTGAGCCGCATCCCCTTGATTAAACGTATCTATATCTAAGTATCCTGTTCCTCCCAATAAATCGATCATATTGGCAAAATTATGAGATTTTAATCTCTTATACCCCAAAGACCCGTTTATAGTAATGTTGTTGGTAATGTCTGATGTTAATATGGTATTGGCCGTCAACTGTTTATCATCGTTACGGTCTTCGTATAGGTAATACTTAGAAGTTCCTCCACTAAAAATATTTTTTTCGTACATATCATCCCAATCTATCTGTCCATCGTTCTGAAATTTCTGTGTCGCTAAATAAGCTCCAGCATAATCTGCTCCATTTGGATTGGCTAAAAAGTAGCTAGGCAGTTTTTGGTAATACGAAGGATCTGGATTAGGAGCATTATCGTAACCTAACCTACTATTTCCTGTCTTTCCAAATTGATAGGCTACATTGGTATTTAACCTTGTTTTTTCTGAAATATCCCAGTAATGGTTTAACATAATTACTGGCTCTTTAATCTCTTTAATTCTTGAGTTTCTAATTTCTCCATCTTGCTTTCCCCAATATGAGTTATAGCTAATGTCTTTTAAATCATAAATCTCTTGCGTATTAGGAGAAGATTTTCCTCTTCTATTGGCCGCATAAAAGGTAGTTAAGTTTAAGCTATGTTTATCATTGATTTTTTTCTCTACGGAAGCAAAAAATGAATTGGCATCATATAAAGAACCATCATTAAAACCTTCTTCTCCAAATCTTCTAGAAGCTAAAAAGCTATATGCCCAACCTCCTTCTGTAAGACCAGAGTTATAAGAAGCCATTACTCTTCCTGTGTAACTTCTATTGGAAGAAGCATAAGAAATACGACCTCCTTTTTGGTACTGAGAAGCTCTCATCACCATATTGGTTGTCCCAGCTAAACCACCAAACGTATTTTCGTTTGGAGAAAGCCCCATGGTAAAAACTTGGTTGCGCATCACGTCGTTTAAACCTCCCCAGTTTCCCCATTGCGGTCTGCCGTTGTACATTTTATTCATCTCAATTCCGTTAATGAGAACTTTTCCATGTTCAGAATCATATCCTCTAGGCTTAAAGAAAGTAGCACTAAAGTCGTATGAAGCTGCATTTAAAAAAACATCTTTGGAAGCTTGTAATAAACCAGATAAGTTATCTGAAGCACTTTCGTCACTACTCAACTCATTATCGGAAATACTAATCGTATTGATTCTAAAATTTTCTTCATTGATATCTACCTTCAGAGAAATTACATCTAAATCTAAGATTTGGTTTTCATTTACAATAATAGGATATCTCTTAGAAATATACCCATTCTTGCTGAAAGTTACAATTTGCTCCCCTAGCGGAACCTCAAAAGCACTAAAATCAAATTCACCAGATGCGTTGGTTTTTACAGATAAGTTACTACGTTCTATAGCAACTTCAACATCTGGTAGATTTTCATTAGTTGTTGCACCTACTACACTCCCTACAATGTTCGTTTGTGAAAAAGAAATTGTACAGAAAAGCAATAGAGCTAAAAGAATAAAACTCTTTCTCATTTCTAAAATATTGATTAATATAAATTTAACGTAAGAAATATAATTTTCTCTTAGCAAATGTACATTTTTTCTTAATAAAACCTAAATTTGTTATCTCTTTTGAGTGAGATTTGATGTTTAAATAATACTACTATGATGAATAAACTATTGTATTTAGCTGCCATTTTATTTTTAGTAAGCTGTGGCTCAACCCAACAAGCAAGCCCAGGGAGCACTAGTGAAGAAAAAACCTTTAAAGTAAACACCATTGCTTTCTACAACTTAGAAAACTTGTTTGATGCCGAAAATGATGAAACCATAAGTGATGAGTATTCTCCTATTATGGAAATGAGCGAAGGTTTAAGAGAAGGAGTTTATCAGAAAAAATTAAAAAAAATGGCTTTTGTAATTCCGCAGATTGGAGCTGATGTTTCCAAAAATGCTCCTGCCGTGATTGGAGTTTGCGAAGTGGAAAACAGAAGAGTGCTAGAAGATTTAGCCAATCAAGAAGAAATGCTTCCTTTTGATTATGGAATTGTACATTACGATTCTCCAGATAGAAGAGGAATTGATGTGGCCTTAATGTATCAAAAGGAATTATTTAAGCCTACCCATACTAATTCTCATGAATTGCTAATCTATGACAAAAATGATCCCGATAAAAGAATTTTTACCCGAGATCAATTGGTAGTTTCTGGAAAATTAGATGGAGATATGATTCACTTTATTGTGAACCACTGGCCTTCTAGAAGTGGCGGAGAAGCAAAAAGTAGATCAAAAAGAGAAAGCGCCGCAGCGCTTAACAAAAAAATAATAGACTCCTTACACGGCATAGACCCTTATGCGAAAATCATAACGATGGGAGATTTTAACGACGGTCCTTATAATACCAGTATTAAAGAGGTTTTAGGCGCTAAATCGGAATTGGAAGAAGTAGAGCTAAAAGGTTTATATAATCCTATGGAAAATATGCAGAAAAAAGGCATAGGAACTATTGCTTATAGAGATAGTTGGGATCTATTTGATCAAATGATTGTCACCAAACCCTTAATTGAAAAAGATTACTCCACATATCGTTTTTACAAAGCAGGGGTTTTTAATCCTAATTTTTTAAGCACTCCTAGAGGAAAGTACAAAGGCTACCCGTATAGAAGTTTTTCTGATGGCGGATTTTCTGGTGGATACAGTGATCACTTTCCCGTATATGTACACTTGATTAAAGAGGCAAAGTAATTTTTTCACACAATTACACGTAATCAAAAAAACCCGCTTTAAGGCGGGTTTTTTTGATTCTTATTTTTTTGCTTTAGAACCAAATAGACCAAGGAATCATATACAATATCGCTGCAAGAGCCAAAGTATAAAAGATAGCTAAAGTTTTAAATTTTGGGGCAGAAGACAACTTCTTCTTATGTTTAGAATACCCTATCGTAATTAAAATTACGGCAATAATCATAAGTAAAGGATGCTCTACATTGTAAAGTCGCATCATCTTATTCTTCATCACCAATGACATATCTACGTTTTCTGAAAACCAAACAATTTTATCAGATACGAAGAACAAAACCAGCCCTATCAATAGTTGAAGGTGTGTGCAAATTAAAGCAAATAAGGAGATTCTAAAATCTTTTGCCCCATAAGGTTTCTTAGTAAAAACGCCTATAAGTGCATTTATAGTCGCTAGAAAAACAATTAAGACTACTAAATATGCCCAATACGAATGTAAAAAAAAGACTGCTCTATACATTTTTTAAAATTTTTATTTAAGTGGTAAAGATACTTATTTGCATAAAAAAACCGCTACTTATCGTAGCGGTTTTTCAATTGGATTATTTCATTACTCTTGTAATACCCAAATACCATCTTGTTTGATTACATATTGAGTTTCGGTACCGCTGCTACCGTCATAGATATCATAAGTAACCGCATATTTTTGTCCTTCTTCTGCATTAGGATCTATATTGTCTAAAACAATATCAATCGCTTCTACAATCATTTCTACACTCCAGTACTTATTATTACCTTCTCTTCTATCAAAATTGGCATAGTTACCTGCACTATCTGCCGCATCTGGATAAGCATCGGCTAATCCCGCTGCTAATAATGTAAAATCACTAGAGGTTAATGTATATGCAATTGTGTTGTCTGGAACCCAAGTTTCTCCGTTATGACCAAACTGAAGTTCTGTCTCCATAACTTGATTGTGTCCTTCCCAAGTACCATTTGTATACGTGTAAGAATTACCGCTTAATACCGTTTCTTCTCCATTGTAAAACTTATAAATAATAAATATCTGATCCTCTTCTTGCGCATAAGGGTATTTATTATCTAAGAAAGTAGGGATGTAATTTTCTGGATCTATAGAACCGCTAAAATTATCATACTGCCCTGGAGCTCCCATCGCATCATAATCTGCCGGACTTAAAAGATAAGCATTATCTACTAACTCCCAGTTACCATCTGTATACATAAAATATTTAGCCTCTATAAGGTTAGCTCCTGTAATACCTACAGTTTTAACAAATACATTTTCAACTCTCCACCTTCCAGCATCTGTATCTGTAGATTTGTATTCTAAAGCTAAATGAATAGTTTCTCCTTCATACGCCGTAAAATCGTACTCTTCAGAAAGAATAAAATCATTGCTATCTCCTGCTGGAGTTGTCGTTAAATTAATTTCATCCCAAGTAGTAGAAGTTACGTCTCCTGTATAGTTTGTAGAAACATAAATTTTCATAAACGATACATCATTTGCATAATTGATCGCTTGACTAATTTGAAATTTCAAATCTGATTCATTGGTTAAGTCGATTTCTGGAGAAACCACCCAATCTTCATTTTCTACTTGTCCGTTGTCAAATCCACTCGCTTGAATGTAATCTGTTTGCGCTTCCCATTCTTGCGCTCCTAAAATATTTACAAATGTCCAACCTTCAAAACTATTTTGAAAGTTATATTCTACTAAATTGGCATAACCTACCGTTGGCTCTTCAGTATATTGCTTGTATTTTGTCAATACAATTTGTCCTTCCGTAGGGTTATTGATGTTAGCATCTAATACCGTTATTAAATCACTTTCTACATTCGTGTTTGGATAAAAACCATTGGCATTGTTTCCTAAACTAGCGTAGTCACTATTGTCTAACTCATACTGCTCACTATTTGTAAAGTCACTTAATCCTTCAGCCTCACCTACGTAAAGGTTATAGCCTACTAATGCGGTTGAACCTTTTCCCCAATACGGAAATTTTTCAGTTAGTAATCCAGGAATTAATTCTTTTGCCTGCTCGTTAGAGTCAAAGCTTCCAAAGCCTAAATCTAGAGCTTCATAATCCTCATCTGTCATTACAAATTCTGTAGTTCCTGCAATATCAGAAGACTCCGCATTTGCATCTAACTCCTCATATACATCGTCCATAGGTTCACAACTAAAGAAGGCGAAACCTAATACTAGTGTTAATAAATAAAATCTATTTTTCATTTTTTGAATTTTTTAAAATTTGATTTTAGCTCCGATAGTATATGTTCTTCCGAAACCGTAAAAAACTGTAGCATCCCCAGCAGAAGAAAGGGCTCCATCTCTAGCATCAGCAATATATTCTGTATCTAATATATTATTGATGTTACCTATAATTGTCGCGTTAAAAGCTCCAAATGAAAAGCCGTGGGTTAATCCTAAATCTAGTAATCCATATGCAGGAGTTTCCCAAGCTTGTGTACTGTTTATAGAGGTTCTACTGTTAGGCTCAAAATCTGCGAAAAACTTATCGTAATAATTGAAATCTAGCCTTAATGTAGTTCTTTCTAAAACGCTATAATCTAAACCTAAACCAAAAGTAGTTTGTGCAGCATCTCCTACTTTTAAATCTTCGATATAAATGTCTATTGTATTCACTAATTGCTGCTCGTCATCAAAAACCTGAACTCCCGTTACATCATCTTGCCAAGTCCAATCTCCTATAGAAACCATACCACGAAGTTTTAACTTATCAAACGGCTTGTAATCTACGTCTAACTCTATACCTTGGTGAAGAGCATTAATTCCTAATATGTTTGCACTACCAAAGGTACCGTCTGGATTTTGAAAACTTCTAGTTAAAGTTCTGTCGTTCCAACTGGTTCTATATACGTTAAAATTAACACGTAGGTTTTCTGCTCTAAAGCCGTATCCTAATTCTGCACTAAATATTTTCTGATTCTCTGCTTCGTCATTAACATCATTTTGGTAGTTCAAGAAAATAGCATTAAAGAAAGGAGCTCTTTCAAAGTACCCTACATTAGCAAAAACATTATGATGATTATTAATATTATAGTTAGCGCCTCCTTTTGCACTGTATCCAAAGAAATTTTCAAAATCTGTTTCCTGTTGATCGTCACTATCTAAATAGTTAAAGTAATCAATTCTTTTATAAGATGTGCTTGAAGCTGCAACCGAGATAAATGCAGATAAATCTTCTTTAGAATATTCTACTTGAGCAAAACCTCCACCTCTCAAAACAATACCATCATTGTTGAAGCTTACGTTATCTCCTACCTGTGCATTATTTATAGGATTGTTTACATCGCTATCATCGTAGTAAAATTGTCCTCCTAATAAATCTTTTACTTCTCTATAGTGTTCTCCTTTATAGTATCTAAGGTCTATCCCTGCAAGTAAATCTAGCTCTGAAGTTAACTCTGTAGTGATCGTAGATAATACTCCGTACCAGTTGTGGTTATTAATATCTTCTGTGATCACACTTTCAGATCCTAAAGCACCAAGCGCCACGTTTTCATCTACAATTTTATCAAAGTTGATGGGCTGAAATTCTCCACTACGGTAATCTGTTCCTAATCCAAATTTGTTTTCTCCAGAAGATCTGCTTCCTGCACCTCTACCAAATGAAGCATATAATGCTGTAGATAAACTAGTTTTATCACTAATACTCCAATAATGGTTTAAAGATATTTGAGGTTTGTGGTAACGGTTTTCGTTTATATTATAAACCTGACCGTTTTTATATCCCCAATCGCGATTAAATTTAAGCTCGCGATCATTGCGACGAAAATCTTCTATACTTTCTCTGTTTCTACGTTGACCGTGTACTTGCGGCGCTCCAAAAGCAGAAAATGAAAGTTGGTGATCGTCTCCAAAATCTTTAGATACATTTAAGAAGTAAGAATAGGCTTCAAAAGAAGTAGCATCAATAAAACCATTTCCTGTAGTTTTAGAACCAGAGGCAGTAATGGCAAATCCATTCTCTAATTTCCCAGTAGAGACGGTAGCTCCAAATTTTTGGTATCCGTCGTTACCAGTAGTTGCGAAGAAGCTTCCTCCTTCTTTAGTATCTGTAGTTTTAGTTACGATATTTACAGTACCTCCAATAGAAGGAACGGCAACTTTAGAAGCTCCTAGACCTCTTTGTACTTGCATTGTTCTGGTTACATCAGAAAGACCTGCCCAGTTACTCCAATATACACGACCATTTTCCATACCATTTACAGGTACTCCATTAATCATCACGGCAATATTTTCTGAATTAAAACCACGTAAACGAAGCTCTGCATCTCCAAATCCTCCTCCTTTTTTGGTAGCGTAAACTCCTGGAGTAGATTTTAAGATCTCAGGAAATTCTTGGTTTCCTAATCTCGTTTCAATGTCTTTTGCTTTAATCGTAGAGACTGCCACTGGAGTTTTACGATCTATTGCTAGAGAAAAGCTTGTAATTACAATTTCATCTAGCGCACTATCGTCTGCTTCTAATACGATTTCTCCTAAGTTGAGTGTTTCTCCATTAGAAACCGAGAATTGCATCTCTTTTTTAAGAAACCCTACATAAGAAATTACGATTTTACCAGATGCATCATCTACATTTAAGGAGAAATTCCCATCAAAATCTGTTGTTGTACCATTGTTGGTCCCAACAACCAATACGTTAGCTCCTGGCAAAGGTGTTTTCATTTCAGAATCAGTAATTGTACCTTTTACAATACCTTGAGCGAAAAGAAAAGACGTTGAGAGCAACATCAAAACTAAAAATACATTTTTCATTTCTAAGACTTTTATTTATTTTTTTTTCGGTGCAAAATTAGTAATAAAAAGTCTTTTCTATTAGGAAATACTTAACATTAATATTATTAAAATGTTAAGAGCCATTTGGAGCTATTAATGCTCATTTTTAGATGCTTTTAGATTTCACAGCATCCAACTCGGTTTTCAGTGAATCCATTTTTGCAAAATACATAGGCTTTAAAGATTGCTTCAGCGGTTCTGAGCTTGGTAAGTTTTGTTTATATGGATCTTCTTGTCTTCCATATACCCAAAAACGATAACACACATGAGGACCTGTAGCTAAACCTGTACTACCAACATAACCAATTACATCTCCTTGTTTTACACGCTGCCCTACTTTTGCATTTCGTTTGGACATATGCAAATACTGCGTGGTGTATTTATCATTGTGACGCACTTTTACGTAGTTCCCATTTCCTCGCGTGTAGCTAGATTTAATTACAACACCATCTGCCGTGGACCAAATTGGGGTTCCTGTTGGGGCTGCATAATCTGTACCCTTATGCGCTTTCCATCTTTTTTGAACCGGATGAAATCTTCGCTTGGTAAATCGCGACGAAATTCTAGAGAATTTTAAGGGAGCTTTTAAAAAGAAGCTTTGAAGTGAATTTGCTTCTTCATCATAAAACTTAGCAAATCCGCTAAGAGAATCTTGACCAAATTCAAATGCATAATAAGGATTGTTGTAATGCGTCAATACGGCAGCTTCAATATTATCTAAACCGGCGTAAATAGTATCATTGATATATTTTTCATTATAGATAATTTTAAACTGATCTCCTTTCTGAATTTTAAAAAAATCTATTTTCCACTGATAGATGTCGGCTAATTTATCTGCCAATAAAATGCTTAAACCTTCATTATCCATCGCTGCGGAAAGTGAGGAGGTAATTACACCCGTAGCAGTTCTCTTTTGAATCGTTACAGGCCTCTTATTTTTACTTATAGAAATACTATCTTTAAAATTGACCACCGTATAATTAATGCGGTTTTCTTCATAAATAAAAGCTTGCACCTGAGCCAGAGAGTCCTTAGACTTTAAAATGGTGTATGATTTACCAACATTGATTCTTGCAGGATTAAATTTAGCTTTCACCTTTTCTGCAATCTCAAAAACTTTCCCCCTACTTACACCGTGGGTATCCATAATAGCTCCAAAGCTATCTCCAGGCCTAACGGTATCTCTATAAACTTCATAATCATTTAACGTAAAGCCATACTCCGTTATAACAGGCTCTGGCTTTGGTTTAACTTCTTTTATCGCTTCTTTTGGAGCTTCATCCTGTTCACATCCAAAGCTTAGAAGCAATACAAGGAATAGAGTTAGGTAAGGTAATTTTTTCAAGGGTGGGCGTTTATTGTTCTCAATATTTTACCAAAAATATTTAATGCTATTCTTTTACACAACTATTAAGAGTCTTTATTTACGAGGAAAATTCTTTAGAAGCTTTTTTTAACCTAGGAAAAAATTATTTCATAATAATTTCAAAAGGATTTTTTAATCCTTTATAGGCATCCAAGTCAGCTTCTAACGCTCCTACTGCAAGTTCTGCCTTAATTTTAATAGGCATTTTATTATCATCATCGCTTACCCAAAAAGTAAGGCTTTCTTCTTCGTCAAAAACACGATCTGCTTGTACATAAGGTCTAAATTTTAGACAACGTACTTTTCCGAATTTAGTTTTTAACACTTCTCTTTTCAAGAATACAGTTTTAAAACGATAATTTTCATCATCAAAAAATAAATCTAAGACAATCTCATCTCCCTTTTTTATATTTTTACGGTCTATTTTATTCCGAAGAAAATAAAATACAGATAGCATGTCTTGTACATTATTCTTTGTCGTAAAACTCTTTACCGTTTGGTGTTTATTATCAATTACTTTGGCTTTATGATTCTTTTGGTCAAAAAGAATTTCTTTATCCTTAGTATGTCCGCCTTCATTAATTTTTCTCACAAATTTTAAAGGCTGCCCCGTTTTTTTATTAATATAGGTTTGGTAATCGTCATCTACTTCAAAAAACAAGTGCAACAATCCAGTAGATTTCCCTCTACCAAGTATGTGATGAACCTCCTTATTGTCATAAATTTCATCTTTCACTTCTAAGGTAGCAAAGCTGGCATTAAACCACCCGTAATGAATTCTAAATTTAAACCATTCTCCAGCATCATAAGCTTCTTTTGATTGCGCAAATGCGGAAACACTAAACAAACAAATGACTATAAGTATAACAGATTTTTTCATAGGACATACATTAAATGATTTCATAGCAATTAACCATTTACAATTTCTATTCCAAAAGTAATAAAAACAAAAAGCCCCATCAAATATAATGATGGGGCTTCATGCTTATTAACCAACTAAAACTTAAATTTATGAAAAAAAATTTCCAAATTTACAAATCTAGTAACCACTCCAGAAATGCTGCGCAAAAGTACCACAACTTACAAGAGTAAATACGCTAAAAATTAACTTTAACTCTTTTCTTTGTAAATCAATGTTTTTAATTAAGTTTTAATGATTAAAATATATCTATTTAATGATTAATTAAGGGTTCCTCGTAATTCTTGCTCTCTTTCAATAGACTGAAAAAGGGCTTTAAAGTTCCCTGCACCAAAACCTTTTGCTCCCATTCGCTGGATAATCTCAAAAAACAAGGTTGGTCTGTCTTGTAATGGCTTGGTAAAAATTTGCAATAGGTAACCTTCTTCATCGGCGTCTACCATAATTCCCAAACTTTTTAATCTGTCTAAGTCTTCATTTAACTCGTGACTAAACTCCTCTAATCTTCCTGGAATAGCATTGTAATATTCTTCTGGTGGAGTAGATAAAAACTCTACACCTCTAGATCTTAAATCTAAAACCGTTTTAAGAATATCATCTGTAGCTACAGCAACGTGTTGTACTCCAGGTCCTTCATAAAAATCTAAATATTCTTCAATCTGTGATTTTTTTGCTCCTTCCGCAGGTTCGTTTATAGGAAACTTAATTCTTCCGTTTCCATTACTCATCACCTTACTCATCAAAGCAGAATATTCTGTATGAATTTGCTTGTCATCAAAAGAAAGGAAGTTTACAAAGCCCATCACGTCTTCGTACCATTTCACCCAAACATTCATTTCATTCCAACCTACATTTCCTACCATATGGTCAATAAACTTAAGACCTACTGGCTCTGGATTATAATCTGATTCCCACTTCACATATCCTGGTAAAAAAGTTCCTTTAAAGTTTTTACGCTCTACAAACATATGTACCGTTTCTCCGTACGTATAAATACCTGCTCTCACCACCTCGCCATTTTCGTCTTTATCTACGGTTGGCTCCATATAAGATTTAGCACCACGTTTGGTAGTTTCTTCATAAGCAGATCTAGCATCGTCTACCCAAAGCGCCACTACTTTAACTCCGTCGCCGTGTTTTACAATATGCTCATTAATTTTTTCTTTAGAATTTAATGGAGACGTGAGCACCAATCTAATCTTATCTTGCTGCAATACATAAGAAACGGTATCTCTACTTCCTGTTTCTAGCCCTTTATAAGCCATCGACTTAAAGCCGAAAGCTGTTTTGTAAAAATGCGCTGCTTGTTTGGCATTTCCTACATATAACTCTATATAATCTGTTCCTAAAAGTGGCAAGAAATCTTGCGCGCCTTCAAATATTTTTTCTAATCCGTAGTTTACTGATTCTACTTTCTTCTTACTCATTATCTTTATTTTTTAAATCGTTCTAGTTTCCCTTTTAAGCGTCCATTTCACATCTAATTTACCACATCGCTCTCGCTTGCGCGGAAGTGTTTAGTTGTAATATTTCGTTAAGCATGATTTTCATCTAACCAAGATTTATGATAGGTTTCATCGGCAATTTTCATTCCTTCCTCTGTTACTTGTAAAGGTTTAAAAGTATCTACCATTACGGCAAGTTCTTCGGTTTCGGTTTGCCCGATGCTTCTTTCTACCGCTCCTGGATGTGGACCGTGAGGAATCCCGGCAGGATGTAAAGAAATATGCCCTGCTTCAATATCGTTTCTACTCATAAAATCGCCATCTACATAATACAAAACCTCATCACTATCTATATTACTGTGATTGTAAGGTGCTGGTATAGATTCTGGATGGTAGTCATATAATCTAGGACAAAAACTACACACCACAAACGTATCGGTTTCAAAAGTTTGGTGTACCGGTGGCGGTTGGTGAATTCTTCCAGTTATAGGTTCAAAATCGTGGATAGAAAACGCATAAGGATAATTGTAACCATCATAACCAACTACATCAAAAGGATGCGTTGCGTAAGTCACTTCAAAGATTTCTCCTTGTTTTTTGATTTTCATTAAAAACTCCCCCTTTTCATCGTGAGCCTCCAACTCATAAGGTCTTCTAAGGTCGCGTTCACAAAACGGAGAACTTTCTAACAACTGTCCAAACCAGTTTCTATACCTTTTAGGCGTATAAATGGGACTCTTAGATTCTACGATAAATAGCCTGTTATTTTCATCAGCAAATTCTATTTTATAAATCGTCCCTCTTGGGATAACAATATAATCCCCGTATTTAAAATCTAAATTCCCAAATTGAGTTCTTAACTTCCCTGTACCTTTATGTATAAAAAGAAGTTCGTCTTCATCGGCATTCTTATAAAAGTAATCGTCCATAGATTCTTGCGGAGCCGCAAGCGCAATGGAACAATCAGAATTCATTAAGACTACCTTTCTACTTTCTAAATAATCTGGTGCAGGAACGGTTTGAAATCCGCGAAAGCGATACGATTTTATATTATTTTCTACGGCAATCTTTGGTTTGATACTATACGGCTCCTTAACGCTTTTTATTTGCGTGGGCCTGTGCTCGTGATATAGATTGGTAGACATCCCATCAAAACCTACGGTTCCAAAAAGTTGTTCATAATATAAGTCTCCATTCGGTTTTTTAAAAATCGTATGGCGCTTGGGTGGTATTTTTCCTAATTTGTGATAAAATGGCATAATAAGGGTGCTTTTCACAAATATCGGAAATTTTTCTATTCTATTGATTTTTATAAGCTTGGTTTTTAGAAAATACGGTTTTTGACTGAAAAAATGCAAAAAAAGGTTGAAGTTGAAGCTGAAATCGAAGTTGAAGTTGAAGTTGAAGTAATACTCTTTACGCATCCCCCGCCCGAATGAATTCGTTCAGGCGGGCTAACCCCTTACTTCGACTACGCTCAGCACAGGCTTTATTAGAAGTCAAAATAATAATTAACTTAAAATGCTTCTGATAGAATTAAGAGCGTGAGCAGAAAGTGAAGTTGAAATTGAAAATCTCTAAAAATAATACCCTAAACTAAAAAACCACTCGCTTTCACCACGTTCTGGGGAGTAGGTGTATTTTATTTCTATGGGCCCTAAAATGGTTTCTAAACCATAACCAAGACCTAATCCCGTAAAATCTGGTGTAGAAAGCAAATTACCGCTTTTGTATAAATCGTCTCCTACATTCGCAATATTATAGCTGGCAATAAAGTGGTTCTTTTTTAAAAATTCATAATCTACATCTATCAATCCTTTTACATAACTATCTCCTGTAATACTTAGAAAATCGTAGCCGTAGAAAGGCATAATATTATTCATGGGCTGGCTGCCATATCCGCCAAGGGAAAAATTTAAAGCGCGCATATCATTGTTTCCAACTCTAAAACCTGCGTCGGTTTGCAATCGCATACTTAACTGGGAAAACGGACTAAAAGCATACCCCACTTTACCTTTTGCAATAGAAAATTCTGAAAAATTAAAACTTGATTTAGCCTCAAATAAATAAAGATGAAAATCTGCCCTAAAATAAATACCTTTACTGGGAAAGTAAGTATTGTCGTAGGTATCGTAAGCAACATATCCCATTGCGCTAAAGAGGTTACTTTGTTCTAAAATAGTAAATGGTAGTTGTTCTGTAGCTTCGTTATCTACTATGGTTTCAGTTTCAATTTTTGAGTATTTATGCTCTGCGCCCACACCAAATTTAAAAGACTTAAACAAAAAGGTTTCTGCATAAAATTGATTTGTAAAATCAAAGTTTTCTAATTCTACTTTATTCACATTAAAATCGCCAATATTAGAATTTTGTTTTAAAAAATCGAAATCTACGTCTATATTAAATTGATTCACACGAGACTTAAGACCAATACTCCAATACTTTCCCTTATCGATATAATATTGAAATTCATACCTAAAATTATCGCCGGCAATAAGGTCTAAAGAAATAATATCGTTAGTGACCAAAAAACTTTTCTTTGTAAGATTTACTAAAGCCGCGCTTCTATACAGGTCATCATAATGCAAGCCCAAGCGCAAAAACATATTGTTTTCATTTTCAGCTACCTTTACTCTTAAGTTGTACTTATTTTTAGAATTGGGCTCTAAGGTATATTCTACACGTTTAAAATTTCCTGTAGCCGAAAGCGTGTTTACGCCTGTATTTAAATCTTTATAAGAAGTTTTGGCTTCGGTCTCTAATTTTAATTTCCCCCGAATGTAGTTTCTGGGATAATCGTGATTTCCCGTAATTTCTATCTGATTGATATAAACCGAATCCTGAAGCCTTACCGGCATTCTTTCTTTAAAATTATTAGGGTGTTGCCATTTTGCCACAGCTTTTAGCTCTTCCAACTTTAAGTGAGCTGCCTCTTCTCCATTTTTTATAATTTTCTCTCCCTTCTGAAAAGAAAGTACAGAAAAATCTGCAATATTGGGTTTAATATATAAGTCTGTTTTCTCCCGTTTCTCTTTCATATCACTAATCGTTCTAAAATTATTGACCTGCGTCATAATTTCAAAAACCGATTGTAAATTTTCTCTGTCTACCAAGCTGTCTTGTACATCTACGCCAATTATAAAATCTGCACCTCTCGCTTTTAACTCCTCAATGGGATAGTTATTGGCAATACCGCCATCACTTACCAACCTGCCATCTATTTCTACGGGACTAAATATAGTAGGAATGGCTCCACTAGCCGAAACTGCTTGTGCCAAAGAGCCACTTTCTAAAATAATAGCTTCCCCAGTTTCAATATCGGTTCCCATACAGAAGAAAGGAATAGGAAGGTTTTTAAAATTTTGAATGTCATTTACATGAACCGTCAACTGAGAAATGAGATTATATAAATTTTGCCCTTTCGATAATCCCGAAGGAAAAGAAAGTTTAAAATCATCAAAGGGCAGGGTTAAAGTGTACCGCTCTGAGTCTTTTCTTTCATAAAAGGTTTTTACACTTCTTGGAAGATCATCCTGTATTAAAGTGTTGAAATTGGTTTCTTTAAAAATAGAATCTAATTGATTTGGTGTATATCCCGCAGCATAAAGCGAACCTACAATGGCTCCCATGCTGGTTCCTGCAATATAATCTACCCGAATCCCTGCTTCATCAATTTTTTTTAACGCCCCAATATGTGCTAAACCTTTAGCGCCTCCTCCGCTTAAAACCAGACCTACTTTCAAATCTTTTTGGACAAGAGAGTCTTGCTGCGCGAAAGCACTTCCTGTTAAAAATAAAAATAGGTAAAAGAGGATTCTCATTCGGTTTCCTTTTTCTTCTGATAAAACTGATGCACCAAATTTCCTTTAGAAACACCTACTACATCCACCAATTCTTTTTTACTGGCTTCGGCAATACGTTTGATAGATCTAAATTGCTTTAACAATTCTACCGCTGTTTTTTCTCCAATGCCCGTGATAGATTCCAATTCTGTTCCCAAAGCGGCATTGCTTCTTTTGTTTCTATGGAATGTAATCCCAAACCGGTGCGCCTCATTTCTTAATTGCTGAATGATTTTTAAAGTTTCAGATTTTTTATCTAGGTACAAAGGGTATTGATCTCCCGGATAAAACAATTCTTCTAATCGTTTGGCAATTCCGATTATGGCTATTTTTCCGCGTAAGCCTAAATCATCTAATGCCTTTAGAGAAGAAGATAACTGCCCTTTTCCTCCATCAATAATAATGAGTTGTGGCAAAGGCTGGTCTTCGTTAAGCAATCGTTTATATCTTCTAAATACCACTTCTTCCATCGAAGCAAAATCATCTGGGCCTTCTACGGTTTTAATGTTGAATTTACGGTAATCTCGTTTGCTTGGCTTTCCGTTTTTAAACACCACACAAGCAGCAACGGGATTGCTTCCTTGAATGTTGGAGTTGTCAAAACATTCTATATGCCTAGGTTCTTCTTGCAAACGTAAATCTTTTTTCATCTGCGCCATCAATCGGTTTACGTGACGGTCTGGATCTACAATTTTCATTTGTTTAAAACGATCTTGACGGAAGTACTTGGCATTCCGTAAAGAAAGATCTACAATTGCTTTTTTATCTCCTAGTTTAGGAACAGTAACTTTAATATCCCCGCCTAAATTGATAGGGAAAGGAACATAAATTTCTTTAGACTGCGAATTGAAACGTTGCCGTATTTCTATAACGCCCAATGCTAACAATTCTTTATCGCTTTCATCCAGCTTCTTCTTCATCTCAATGGTGTGCGATCTAATGATAGAGCCGTGGGAAAGTTGTAAGAAATTGACGTAACCATAACCTTCATCGCTGGTTACAGAAAACACATCTACATTATTAATTTTAGGATTCACCACCGTAGATTTAGATTGGTATTTCTCTAAAACATTAATTTTATCTTTAATGCGCTGGGCTTCTTCAAACTCCATCGCTTCGGCATGGGTTTTCATTTGTTCTTTAAACTTCAGCAAAGAATCTTTAAAGTCTCCCTTTACAATTTGCCGAATGTGTTCAATATTTTTGTGGTATTCTGCCTCTCCTTGAAAGCCTTCGCAAGGCCCTTTGCAGTTTCCCAAATGATATTCTAAACAAACTTTATATTTTCCTTGCTGAATTTTCTCTTCGGCAAGATCATAATTGCACGTTCTTAATTGATATAAACCTTTAATGAGATCTAATAAAGTATGGACGGTCTTAAAGCTGGTGTACGGACCGTAATATTCGCTCCCATCTTTTATTATTCTTCGCGTAGGAAAAACCCGCGGAAAGCGTTCGTTTTTAATGCAAATCCAAGGGTAGGTTTTATCGTCTTTCAGCATCACGTTAAAACGAGGCTGATATTTTTTTATGAGGTTATTTTCTAGAAGTAAAGCATCGGTTTCAGAATTTACTACAATATGTTTTATATCGCGTATCTTCTTCACCATAACCCCAATACGGTGGCTATCGTGCTGCTTATTAAAATAAGAAGTTACCCTTTTTTTAAGGTTCTTCGCTTTCCCTACGTATAAAATTCTTCCGTTTTTATCGTAATATTGGTAAACCCCCGGACTCGAAGGAAGGGTTTTTAATTGTACCTCTAAAGATGCCTGCTCCATGTCCTCAAAGATAAAGTATGTTTTATACTTTTAAAAGAAACTGCGACTATCCTTAAAAACTATTTATTTTAAAACATTTTAGTTTACATTTGACACCTTATTTCTTCTGAATCTTTTACAATTCCGAAGAAAATTTGCACTAGACTTTTTGCTTTATAGATTTTTAATTAAATTGAATGGTGGTTCGCTTGCTAAAAAAGTTAGTACTCTAACCGCTATAGTGTTACATTTACCCTATGTATAAAACAAATAAAAAGATTATTGGCCGAAGCGATATCGTCAATTTCCCCGATTTACAACTTGAGGAAATTGCCATAAAGATTGATACCGGTGCCTATACCTCTTCTATTCATTGTAAAGACATTAAAGAAGAGAAAGGGGTACTTACGTGTACTTTTTTAGATGAAGACCACCCGCAGTATAACTCTATGGTATTTACATTTAAAGATTATAAAAAAATAACCGTAAGAAGCAGTAATGGCTTGGCCCAAAAACGCTACGAAGTAAAGTCAACTATAGAATTATTTGGCAAGACCTATAAAATTTCGCTTTCGTTAAACGACCGACAAGAAATGAAGTTTCCTGTCTTAATTGGAAGAAAATTTCTAAATAATAAATTTATTGTAGATTCTCAATTAAAAGATATATCCTTTCATCAACAAGACCAATAACAAAACTATGAACATTAAAATACTATCTAGAAATAGCAACCTATATTCTACCAGACGTTTGGTAGAAGCGGCGAAGAAAAGAAAACATGACGTAGAGGTTATTGATCCGCTTAAATGCGATATCGTAATCGAAAAAAGAAATCCCAATGTATATTATAAAGGCGCATACATAGAAAACGTAGACGCTATTATACCAAGAATAGGATCATCGGTTACTTTTTACGGTACGGCTGTGGTACGTCAATTTGAAATGATGGGCGCTTTTACCACCACCGAGTCTGAAGCTTTGGTAAGAAGTAGAGATAAATTAAGAAGTTTACAGGTATTGTCTCGAGCAAAAATAGGTTTGCCTAAAACGGTTTTCACTAACTATTCTAGAGATGTGGAAGGAGTAATCAATCAAGTGGGAGGAACACCTTTGGTTATTAAACTTTTGGAAGGAACACAAGGTGTTGGCGTAGTATTGGCTGAAACTAAGAACGCAGCACAATCTGTAATTGAAGCTTTTAATGGTTTGCAAGCTCGTGTGATTGTTCAAGAATTTATTAAGGAGGCAAAAGGAGCAGATATTAGAGCTTTTGTAGTTGATGGGCACGTTGTGGGTGCGATGAAAAGACAAGGAAAAGAAGGAGAATTTAGATCTAATTTACACCGTGGCGGTTCTGCGGAAGTGATTCAACTTACAGATGAAGAAGAAATTGCAGCTGTTAAAGCTTGTAAAGCGATGGGATTAGGTGTTGCCGGAGTAGATTTATTACAAAGTACACGCGGCCCTTTAATTCTTGAAGTAAATTCTTCTCCAGGATTAGAAGGCATCGAAAAAGCTACCGGAAAAGACATCGCAAAAACCATTATTAGATACATCGAAAAAAATATTTAAAACCTATGGCTTACATCGACAAGAAAAATGTTCTTACCATTTTAGAGCAGCGGGTGAAGCCAGGCGAAAGCGCTAGAATCAATTTTAATACCGCTAAGCTTTTCACGACAAGTCCTGTAGAAGTGCCTATTATTATAGAGCGCTCCAAAAATCCAGGTCCTATTGTGTTACTCACTGCAGGCGTACACGGCGATGAGATTAATGGAATTGAAGTGGTGCGCCAAATTATTTCTAAAAAAATTAACAAACCCAAACGAGGTACAGTGATTTGTATCCCCGTGGTTAACATCTTTGGCTTTCTCAATTTAAAAAGGGAATTTCCTGATGGTCGCGATCTTAATCGCATGTTCCCTGGATCTCAAAAAGGAGCTTTAGCCAGTAGATTTGCCTATCAGTTTGTACAAGAAATTTTACCCGTGGCAGATGTTTGTATAGACTTTCATACTGGTGGTGCCAGCCGATTTAACGCAGCTCAAATTCGAATACGAAAAGACGATGAAGAGCTCATGAAGTATGCTCAAATTTTTAACGCTCCATTTACGGTTTATTCTGCAAATATTGCTAAATCATTTCGAGACGCTTGTACTAAAATGGGAAAACCTATTCTTTTGTTTGAAGGAGGAAAATCGTTAGATAGCAATAGAGATATCGCTAAAGAAGGCGTAGAAGGCACCATGCGTATTTTAGATCACCTAGAAATGCTTCAGGATTATATTGAAACCCCTAAAAAACAAGAACCAACGATATTGATTGAGCATAGTATTTGGGTGCGAGCCAAATATAGTGGTTTGCTTCACATTAAAGTTCCTATTGGGAAAGCGGTAGAAAAAGGAGAATACATTGCAATTATTACAGATCCTTACGGCGAGTTTAGACACAAAGTAAAAGCCAATACCACGGGGTATATCATCAATGCCAATCAAGCGCCCATAGTTTATCAAGGAGACGCCATTTTTCATATTTCTAAACATTCTTAAATTGACTAAAAATCAAATCCGTAAAGTTTATAAAGCAAAGCGAGCAAAACTATCTGCTGAAGAAATAGAAGAAAAAAGTATGGCTATCGCCAATCAACTTTTGGCTTTGCCTGTTTGGGAGTATCAATTTTATCATCTTTTTTTAAGCATTACCCAACACAAAGAGGTAGATACCGAGTTTGTTCTCCATATTCTTAGCGGAAAAGATAAAAACATCGTCGTTTCAAAAAGTGATTTTAAAACCTTAGAAATGCAGCATTTTTTACTTACAGATGCTACTCCCATAAAAATAAATGAGTGGGGAATCCCCGAGCCACAAAACGGAATCGAAATTAAAGCGCAACAAATAGAAGTGGTCTTTATTCCGCTTCTTGCTTTTGACCTTCACGGAAATAGAATTGGCTACGGAAAAGGTTTTTACGACCGGTTTTTAGAAAATTGCTCGCCAAAAGTTATCAAAATAGGCCTTTCTTTCTATGAAGCCGAAGCACAAAAAATTGAAGCTTCTTCATTAGATGTTCCGCTGGATTATTGCGTTATGCCGGAGAGGGTCTATAGGTTTTAAATCTTTTAGCAAATACTAAAAAAGACCTCGAGTTTGTTCGAGGTCTTTTTGAAGTTTGATTTATAATAATTTACAGATTAGTTAACACCATTATACTTGATGGCACAAAGATTACCGCCATTAATGTTAAAATAAAATTGTATTTAATTCCTTCTTTAAAATAATGATATATCATTAAAGCAAAAAGAACAATTCCAGTTACCAATAATATATTATAAAATAAACCTGAATCTTCCTCCATTAATATCAATATACCTGAAAATATTACTTGTATACTTATAATAAAATAAGTGAATATAGAGATTACAGATAATTTCTTTTCTTTTTTAATTAATATACCTAATAAAATTTTACCAGGAAAGAAGTAAAATGCTACAATTATACATAATAATAAATTTATTGAAGCTGGTATAAACTGTTTTAATGCAATAAAACCTATAATACCTATTAGTATTAGAATATAATAATCTTTTCTTAAGAATTTAAAAATATTCATAAACATAATTTTTAGTCTGTCATTAAACAATCCCAAGAACACGAAAGTAACATTTGAATCGTCTCAGTTGCAGCATCCAATACAAAAGCTAATTGATCTATCCAGTTAGATTGTTCTATTGCTTTTAATTTCCAATACATACAACAATCTAAACAATCTCTGTGACCACATTCCGAAATATTACCACCTGTTGGATCAACCCTTGCACCATAACTTGTAAGAACCATTAAATCATGATGAAAATCCATAAATTCTACCAACTTATTTTCCTGAATATCTATATTCTCAAGCGCTAGGATTTCACGTTTATATAATTCATTTATTAAAATGGGATCATTTTTTTCGTCATCAATTTGTAAAAGAGAAAAATATTGTTGAAAAATGGTTATTTCGTCTTCGGTGAGTTTGTCCCCGTTTTCCATATCATAACCTTGATATGCTTCAATTAATGAATTATATTCATCCTCTTTAGAACTTATATTGTTATTTGAAGTATTTATTATTAAATCATTATTTATTAATTCAGGTGAGAAATTGGAAGTATTTTGATTTAAAATATTTTGTTTTATTTGCGTAAGATTAGATTCTACGCTGCTAATATCATTTGAAAGTTCACTCTCATTACAACTAATCAGGTTAATAAAAAGTAAACAGAGTAAAAGTTTTAATGTTTCGTGTTTTCATAAATATTAAATTTTTGTTAAGATACAGACAAAAATAATTTTAAAATTTTACATATAAATATCCAAACGGATTTTTGTGTACCACTAGAAAAGATTTATTGATTTTAGTTTACTACTTTCTCTTCTTCCTTAGGGAAAGCCCTTTTATTAAAAACAATTAATAAAATTACGCCTAAAGTAATGGCAGAATCGGCTACGTTAAATACAGGATCAAAAAAGGAGAAGTGCTCTCCGCCCCAAAACGGAATCCATTCGGGTAGAATACCGCTCCATAACGGAAAGTAAAGCATATCAACTACTTTTCCGTGAAAAAGCGTACCATATCCGCCGTCTGCAGGCATAAAAGTCGCTAATTGATTAACGCTGTCGTTAAATATAAGTCCGTAGAAAACAGAATCGATGATGTTCCCCAAAGCTCCTGCAAAAATTAAAGAGATAGAAAAGATTAAAATCCTAGAGGCATTTTTTCTTACAGAATCCCACAGCCAATAGCCTATTCCTACAATCGCAACCAACCTAAATAAGGTTAAAAACAATTTACCATACTCACCTGGAATTTGAGCTCCCCAAGCCATTCCGTTGTTTTCAACAAAAAGAATTTTAAACCAATCGAAGACAGGAACATCTTCTCCCAATACAAAATTGGTTTTAATATAAAATTTAGAAATTTGATCTATCAATAAGATCAAGATGATAAGGAGTGTCGCTTTCTTAATGGACATGAATTTTGCATTTTAAGGCGGTAAAAATACATTTTTTATTTTTCATGCTTCACATTTATATCTCCATCTATGCTTTTTAAAGAAATATCATCTCCTTTCTTAAAATAAGTATCTATATGCACTTCGCCGTGATTAGAAATTGCTTCTACAGTTCTCTCTTTGGTCTGTACTTCAATATCTCCTTTAAAGGTGCATAGGATTGCTTTTCCTGAAAAATGTGTCAATTCACATCTTCCTGAATTTAATTCTGCTTCAAAAGACTTGTAATTTCCATTTCCGTAAACGGAAGCCAAATTAGATTGGATCACTACTATTTTATTTTCAGGGATTTCAATTTCTAAACGTACCGAAAATACCTTATGCGCACTTAATTTGTCATAACCACCGCTCAAGTTCTCAGGAAAAACAGCCTCAATACGCATTTCTTTATTTCCTTCCGTAAAGTGAAAGCCTATATTTTGTGCATATTCCCCTTCAGAAAATGACTTGATTTTTAAAGAATTTGTTTTCGGGTTGGTAGAAATATGCACCTTAAACACCTCATCTATTTTAAAATGGAATCGCTGTATATGACTCACTTCCATCTTTTTCGCTTCGACAGACTGTGCTTTCGTAGAAAAAGTGATTCCAAAAAGAAGAAAAATATACAAGTACCTCATCCCTAAACTACATCAAAAGAGGCTGTCTAAAAAGTTTTGAAAACTGCCATTCTCAACCTGCCGTACCATTCAGGCGGGTTTATTTCAGAATTTCATCATATTGATTCGCAAACCAGTATAAGAACCTAAATTAAGCTCGCCTGAATGAATTCACTTCAGGCAGGTTCAGGTTGACAGAAATCGACTTTTTAGACAACCTCTTAAAGACAAAATTTTATAAATTGCTATTGAAGATTTTTCGCTTCAATGCTCAAGGTGGCGTGAGGCACCAATAGCAATCTTTCTTTTTGAATAAGTTTACCTGTAACGCGACAAATCCCGTAAGACTTATTTTCTATGCGAATGAGCGCATTTTTAAGATCTCTAATAAACTTCTCTTGACGAATGGCCAACTGTGAATTCGCCTCTTTGTTCATCACCTCACTACCTTCATCAAAGGCTTTGAAGGTAGGAGAAGTGTCATCTGTACCATTAGAACTATCGTTCATGTAGGCACTTTGATACATTTCTAATTGGGTAGTTGCTTTAGAGATTTTTTCTAAAATTATACCTTTAAATTCGGCTAAATCAGCGTCACTATATCTTTCTACTTTATTTGTACTCATAATATTATTGTTTTTCTATGGCTAGTATGGTATTTACATCATCAAAAGCAACTTCCATACCCTTTTCCATAGTATCTGCTAGTTCGAGCTTTGCAGTGAGGGTTTCACTTTTTATATACTCTTCATTATCCAAGACTGCTTGCTCGACCACGCCATCTTTTTTTATGGTAACGAAAATTTTATCGGTAACTTCAAAACCAGAATCTTTTCTTAGGTTTTGAATTCTATTCACTAATTCCCGGGCAATTCCTTCTTTTCTAAGATCTTCATTAATGGTAGCATCTAAAGCAACTGTTATTCCTGCGTTGCTTGCAACCAACCAACCTTCTATATCTTCTGAAGAAATTTCTACATCAGTGAGCTGCAAAGTAGTCATTTTTCCATTGATATCTAAAGAAATTTCGCCATTCGTTTCTATGCTAGATATATCGCTAGCTTCCAGCTTATTTATCGCTGCTACCACCAACTTCATGTCCTTTCCAAAACGCGGACCTAAAGTCTTAAAGTTGGGCTTTATATTCTTAACTAAAATCCCAGAAGTATCATCGATTAGCTCAATTTCCTTTACATTTACTTCAGACATAATAAGATCTTTTACCGCTAGAATCTCTTCTTTTACTTGGTCATCCAGTACTGGAATCATAATACGTTGCAAAGGCTGACGTACTTTAATCATTTCTTTTTTACGCAAGGATAACACCAAAGAAGAAATAATTTGAGCTTTTTCCATTTTGCGTTCTAAAGCTTTATCGATAAAACTTTTGTCTTGCTCTGGGAAAGCTGCCAAATGCACACTTTCAAAACTTTCTTTTTGCGTCGTATGGGTCAAATCTTTGTATAACCTGTCCATATAAAACGGAGCGATAGGCGCACTTAATTTTGCTATAGTTTCCAAACAGGTGTATAAAGTTTGGTAGGCAGATATTTTATCTTGCTCGTAATCGCCTTTCCAAAATCTTCTTCTGCTTAAGCGTACAAACCAGTTGCTTAAATTCTCTTGAACATATTCAGAAATGGCTCTTGCGGCACGAGTGGGTTCATATTCTTCGTAAAATTTATCTACTTTCCCAATAAGCGTATGCAATTCAGATAAAATCCAACGATCTATTTCTGGTCTTTTTTCTAAAGCGATATCGTCTTCTTGGTAAGTAAACTCATCGATATTAGCATATAAGATAAAGAAAGAATAGGTATTATACAAGGTCCCAAAGAACTTTCTTCTTACTTCGGCGATTCCTTCAATATCAAATTTTAAATTATCCCAAGGGTTGGCATTAGAAATCATATACCAACGCGTCGCATCTGGACCAAAAGCGGCAATAGTCTCAAAAGGATCTGCTGCATTTCCTAAACGCTTAGACATTTTTTGGCCGTGTTTATCGAGTACCAATCCGTTTGAAACCACATTTTTATACGCCACATCATCAAAAATCATGGTTGCAATAGCGTGCAACGTATAAAACCAACCCCGGGTTTGATCTACACCCTCTGCAATAAAATCGGCTTTTCGATCTCCGTTTTCTACTTGTTCTTTATTTTCAAAAGGGTAATGCCATTGAGCGTAAGGCATAGAACCAGAATCAAACCAAACGTCTATCAAATCTGCTTCTCTTTTCATAGCTTTCCCAGAAGGAGAAACAAGAATGATTTTATCTACCACGTTTTTATGTAAATCTACTTTCTCGTAGTTCTCATCAGTCATATTACCTACTTCAAATTCCGCGAAAGCGTCCTTATCCATCAAACCTGCTTCTACAGATTTTTTCATTTCTTGTTTCAATTCGGCTATCGAACCTACAAGAATTTCTTCTTTTCCATCTTCGGTACGCCAAATAGGTAATGGAATTCCCCAATACCGAGAGCGCGAAAGATTCCAATCGTTAGCATTTGCCAACCAGTTTCCAAAACGTCCTTCTCCGGTAGATTTTGGTTTCCAGTTAATACCTTTGTTAAGCTCGTGCATGCGATCTTTCACCTCGGTTACTTTGATAAACCACGAATCTAGCGGATAGTACAAAATAGGTTTATCTGTACGCCAGCAGTTTGGGTAACTGTGCACGTACTTTTCTACTTTAAAAGCTTTATTTTCTTCTTTTAACTGAATAGCAATTTCTACATCTACAGATTTTTCTGGTACATTTTCTTCATCATAATATTCATTCTTGACATATTTCCCAGCATATTCACCCATTTGCGCTCTAAACCTCCCTTGTAAATCTACTAAGGGAACCAAATTATCGTTATCATCTTTCACCAACATTGGCGGAACTTCTGGCTTGGCTTGTTTAGCGACCAAGGCATCATCTGCTCCAAAAGTAGGCGCGGTATGTACGATTCCTGTACCATCTTCTGTAGTGACAAAATCTCCAGCAATGATTCTAAACGCATTTTCTGGATTTTCGTAAGGCAACGCAAACGGTAATAACTGCTCATATTTTATACCTACTAAATCTTTTCCTTTAAAGGTATCAAGGATCATATAAGGGATTTTTTTATCTCCTTGTTTGTAGGCGTCTACAAGTTCTTCGTTTTCGGTTTCAACGAATTTTTTATCAAATTGCTTGTGTACCAAATTCTTAGCCACCAGAATTTGTACGGGCTTAAACGTATATTGATTATAGGTTTTTACAAGCGCATAGTCAATTTTTGGTCCTACTGTTAATGCGGTGTTACTTGGCAACGTCCAAGGGGTGGTCGTCCAAGCAATAAAATGTATATCTCCATTTTCTGCTAGCGCATCTGGCAAGGAATGAGAAACTGCTTTAAATTGTGCTGTTACCGTAGTATCGGTTACATCTTGATATGTTCCGGGCTGGTTCAACTCGTGAGAGCTTAAACCTGTTCCTGCTTTTGGGGAGTACGGCTGTATGGTATAGCCTTTATAAATAAGTCCTTTTTTATAAATTTCTGAAAGCAACCACCACACCGTTTCCATGTACTTGGACTTGTAGGTAACGTAGGGATCGTCCATATTTACCCAATAGCCCATTTGTTCGGTAAGGTTTTTCCAAACATCAGTATAGCGCATTACGGCATTTTTACACGCCATATTATATTCTTCTACGCTTATTTTTTCACCGATGTCTTCTTTGGTAATTCCCAATTCTTTTTCTACACCCAATTCTACAGGAAGACCGTGTGTATCCCATCCTGCTTTACGCTTTACTAGATATCCTTTTTGGGTTTTATACCTACAAAAAATGTCTTTAATGCTACGCGCCATCACGTGATGAATCCCCGGAAGACCGTTGGCAGACGGAGGTCCTTCAAAAAAGACAAAAGGTTCTTGCCCTTCTCTTGTACTTACACTTTTATCAAATACCTTCTCTTCTTTCCAAAAATCTAAAATTTCTTTAGCTACAACAGGAAGGTTAAGTTCTTTATATTCAGGGAATTTTGTACTCATGGGTATGCGCTTTCTTAATGATTTGCGAAATTAAGGTTTTTTGACAAACCGAAGTAACTCAAACCAAAAAAACTAAAACGGATTTGTATCTTAATTAACAATCCAATATTTTTTTCTGCGGAAGCGAAATATTATCACAAAATATTAAAGCTTCGTATACCACGTTTTAAGTATATTTGTTTTTTATAAAATTAAAAAATTATGTCATTTTCAGATTTATTCGGAACAGGGGAACACACTCGTAATCTTGGGCACTTCGCTTCTATTGTAACTTTAGCGGCCGTAGATGGAGAAATTAACGACGAAGAGGAAAAAGTATTGAAGCGTTTGGCTAGGAAACTAGATGTTAATCAAGAAGATTATACCAAGATACTTAAAAACCCTTCTGGCTTTCCTATAAACCCACCCAATACTACAGAAAAAAGATTGGAACGTTTGTATGATTTACTTACCGTAATTTATGCGGACCACGTGATGGACGAGCAAGAAGCGTTCTTATTAAAGCGATTTGCCATTGGATTAGGATTCTCTACAGAAGACTCTGATAAGATTATTAAAAGATCTAACCAAATTTTAGGAGGCCGACTTCCTTTTGATGATTACATCTATCTTTTAAATAGAAAATAAAAAAAGCCTTTTCGGTAAAACGAAAAGACTTTTTTATTAAAGTAATACAATAGCTTTCTCTTCATGACATTTAAATGTCTGATGGAAAAAGCTATTTTTTATTTCATAAATTCTTCTGCTTTTTCTACCATATTTTTACTTCCGCAGAAAAAGGGTACTCTTTGGTGCAACTCGGTTGGTTTAAGATCCATAATTCTTTGGTAACCGTCACTTGCTTTTCCGCCAGCCTGCTCGGCTATAAAAGCCATAGGATTGCATTCATACAATAACCTCAACTTACCGTTAGAGGCTTTAGAGCTTTTGGGATAAATGTAAATTCCGCCTTTAATCATATTTCTATGAATGTCTGACACTAAGCTTCCTATGTAACGCGCCGTATAAGGACGATCACCTTCTTCTGTTTGGCAATATTTTATATAATCTTTTACACCTTGAGGAAAATGTACATAATTTCCTTCATTGATAGAATAGATATTTCCGTCTTCTGGGAATTTCATATCAGGATGTGACAAATAATAGGTTCCTATAGCTGGGTTTAAGGTAAATCCGTTTACTCCATGACCGGTAGTGTACACCAACATGGTAGAAGTTCCGTATACAATATATCCTGCCGCTACTTGTTGATTTCCTTCTTGAAGAAAATCATCTATCGTTACGGGGCTTCCCATAGGCGTTACTCTTCTGTAAATAGAAAAAATAGTCCCTACAGAAACATTTACATCGATGTTTGAACTTCCGTCAAGCGGATCAATTAACACCACATATTTATTGTTATGATCTTCTTTTTGACCACAAATGGTAATAAAATCATCGTTCTCTTCAGAAGCTATTCCGCAGACAATTTCTCTATTGGTAAGCGTCTGAATAAATTTATCATTAGCATAAACATCTAATTTTTGTTGGTCTTCACCTTGAATGTTAACTTCTCCCGCAGCTCCAGTAATATCTACCAACCCGGCCTTATTCACCTCGTGGTTTACCACTTTCGCAGCCAACCGAATAGAATTGATTAGTCTAGATAATTCTCCAGAAGAATATTGAAAATCTGCTTGGTTTTCAATGATAAATTCGCCTAAAGTTTGATTCTTTTTTGCCATTTCATTTTTGGTTTATGTCACAAAAATAGGCAAAAAGACATTCTAATCACTATTTTTGTAACAAAGCATTCAACTATGGAAATAAATGTAAGAGAATCGCGGCGAGAAGATATGCCGCAAGTACTAGAACTTATAAAGGAATTGGCTTCGTTTGAAAACAAACCAGAAGCGGTTACTACAAGTGTAGAGCAACTACAAAGAGATGGATTTGGTGAACAACCACAATTTAAATGCTTCGTTGCAGAAGTAGAAGAAACCATTCATGGGATGGCCTTAGTTTATTTTAGATATTCTACCTGGAAAGGAAAAACGGTTCATTTAGAAGATTTAGTAGTACGAGAGCGCTTTCGCGGAAAAGGATTGGGAATTGTTCTATACAAGAAAGTAATGTCTCATGCCTTAGAGCAAAATGTAAAACGTGTAGAATGGGTAGTTTCTGAAGGAAACACAGGCGCTATAGATTTTTACAAAAAAAGCGGTGCGACTATTATGAAAGATTGGAACACTGTACAGTTTGATGAAGAAGCCATCAAAAAGTTTCTAGATTCATGAGAATTTTCAAATTTGGTGGCGCTTCCATCAAAAATGCAGAAGGAGTAAAAAACCTAGCTTCTGTATTAGAAAAAACGGGCTGCGAAAATAAAGTGGTGGTGATCTCTGCTATGGGAAAAATTACCAACGCTTTAGAGAAAGTGATTGAAATTTACTTTGAAAAAGAAAAGATTGATCTCGATTACCTTAAGTCGTATCACTTAGAAATTTTAACCGACTTATTCGAATCCCGTTCTCATCGTGTTTACACGGAAGTAAATACGCTCTTTGGAGAACTAGAGTCTTTTCTAAAGCGTAATAAATCTCCCAATTACGATTATGTTTATGATCAAGTCATCTCTTTTGGGGAATTGATAAGCACCACCATTGTTAGCATATTTTTAAATGACAATCATATTAAAAATGAATTCTTAGATGCTAGAAATTTGGTGAAAACAAATCAAGTATACCGCGATGCGAAAGTAAATTGGGACGCTACGTGTAAGAAGATTAACACTGCCATACAAAGTGATAAATTATACATTACTCAGGGTTTTATAGCTTCAGATGTGCATAACTTCACTACCACCCTTGGCAGGGAAGGAAGTGATTATACCGCCGCTATTTTTGCGTATTGCTTAAAAGCCGAAGATGTTACTATTTGGAAAGATGTAGATGGCGTTTTTAATGGCGATCCTAGAGTATTTGAAAATACAACACTTTTAAATGAAGTCTCGTATACCGAAGCCATCGAACTCGCTTTTTACGGCGCTTCCATTATACATCCTAAAACTTTACAACCGCTGCAAAAGAGAGAGATTCCTCTTATTGTAAAGTCATTTTATCATCCAGAAAATGCAGGGACTCTTGTTTCAAATGGGAACAAAATCAATCCGCTTATTCCTTGCTTTATCGTCAAGAAAAATTTGGTTCTAATTTCACTTTCTGCTCTGGATTTTTCTTTTTTTGTGGAAGAAAACATCAGTGAGGTCTTTGCTCTTTTGCATCAATATCAGCTAAAAGTAGATGTAATACAAAACTCGGCCATTAGTTTTTCTGTAGTGGTAGACAATCGGTTTAACCAAGTGGATAAGCTAATTAATCACTTAAAAGGGAAGTTTAGAGTTTCTTTCAATAAAAATGTTTCCCTCTACACAATTCGGCATTTTACCGAAAGTGCTATAAATCAAATAGAAAAAGACAAAGAAGTTTTACTAAAGCAACTTACGCGAGAAACGGTTCAATTAGTTACCAAAGAATAAAAATTTGTAAAAGTCTTATTTTACTATATTTGTAGACAAACAAATCTATACATGGGAATTGTAACTGCTAAAGAAGTTGCTAAAGGACTAAACTTAAATAAGTTTGGTTTTATTGGCACCGCTTTAAGTGCTACTTTAATGAGTGTAACCAAAATAAATGCACTCAATAAAATTTATGATGACCGTAAACATCTTTCGGGTCCAGAATTTTTGGACTCTTGTTTGGAGCATTTGGAAATAGATTACGAAATCCCCGAAAAGGATTTAAAAAGAATTCCTAAAACGGGGCCTTTTATTACTATTTCCAACCATCCTCTAGGAGGAATTGATGGGATCATTCTCATGCAAACACTAATTAGACAACGAGACGACTTTAAAATTATCGCTAATTTTTTATTGCATCGGTTAGAGCCTCTAAAGCCTTATATCATGCCAGTTAATCCTTTTGAGAATAGAAAGGAAGTAAAGTCTAGCATGCTTGGTATTAAAGATTCTATACAACATTTAAAAGACGGTCATCCTCTAGGTATTTTTCCCGCTGGAGAGGTTTCTACAGATAAAGTAGATAAAACCATTGTGGATAGACCTTGGCTTCAAGAAGCGATGAAATTGATTCAGAAATCTAAAGTTCCTGTAGTTCCTATTTATTTTCATGCTAAAAACAGCAGTTCTTTTTACCGCTTGGCAAAACTTAACGAAACCATTAGAACCGCTAAGCTGCCTGGTGAAATGTTTACACAAAAACATCGAAAGATTAAAGTAAGAATTGGTAATCCAATATCTGTAGTAGATCAAGGTCAACACCAAAGTTTAGAGGAATACACACTTTTCTTGAGAAAGAAAACCTATATGCTTTCTAGCGGCTTTGATGGTAAAAAAAGTTTGCTTAGAAATATTCCCAAACAAATAAAATTTCCTAGTAAACCAAAAGAGATCGTAAAGGAAACCTCTGAGTTTTTAATGCAGAAGGAAATTGACTTTTGTAGAGAAAATGAAAAACGTCTTTTGGTAAGCAAGAATTACGAAGTCTTTTTAGCCGAAAGAAAAGAGATTCCTAATATCGTAAAAGAGATTGGCCGCCTACGCGAAATTACGTTTAGAGCTATTGGGGAAGGCACCAACAATCCTACAGATTTAGACGAATTTGATGATTTTTACCATCACTTATTTTTATATGACGCTGACGCGGATAAAATTGTAGGTGCTTATCGTATGGGATTTGGATTAAAAATTTTTCCGAAATATGGAATTGATGGTTTTTACTTGCAGCAACTCTTTAGGTTTGAACCCGAACTGCATAAGCTCATGAGCGAATCTATAGAAATGGGTCGTGCATTCATCGTAAAAGAATACCAACAAAAACCTATGCCACTTTTCTTACTGTGGAAAGGAATCGTGCATTGTACCTTGCGTTTTCCCGAACACAAATACCTTATTGGCGGAGTAAGCATCAGTAATAAATTTTCTGAGTTTTCTAAATCTATGATGATAGAATTTATGAAATCTCATTACTACGATCCTTATGTAGCACAATATGTAAGACCCAAGAAAGAGTATAAGGTAAAATTAAAAGACGCCGACAAAGATTTTGTCTTTGATGAAACCGAAGCCGATCTTAACAAATTTGATAAACTTATAGACGAGCTAGAGCCAGATAATATAAGAATGCCGGTTTTATTAAAAAAGTACATTAAACAAAACGCCAAGGTGATTGCTTTTAATGTAGACCCACTTTTTAATAACTCTGTAGACGGACTAATGTACATCAGAATTGCTGATCTTCCAGAGAGCACGGTAAAGCCCGTGATGGAAGAATTTCAAGAAGAGTTAGAGAAAAAAATAAATCAGCAAGATGACTAACAAGAAGCTACTTTTCTTTCTTTTACTTTTTAAAGGTATTTTTATCTATGCCCAACATAGTATTCGTGGAGTTATTGTAGACGAATCTCAACAACCTATTGAAAGTGCCAATATCTATTTTGACGGCACTACTTTTGGCACAGTCACCAACTCTCAGGGTGAATTTACGCTTCAATTAAGCAAGGCCATACAAGCACCACTTATCATTAGTTCTTTAGGTTATACTTCAGAGATAAAAAAAATCTCTTTTGAAACCTCTAGTATAAATATTGGAGTTATTGCTTTAAAGGAAGGCGTAAACGATCTAGAAGAGGTGTATTTAGAAAACGACCCTTGGCCAAGAAAGAGAAAGTTAAAGTACTTTAGAAAATGGTTTCTAGGAGCAGATTATAAAGATAAAAAGACTAAAATTTTAAACGAAGAAGAGGTACTACTTAGGTTTATTCCTTCTTCCAATACGCTAGTAGCCTCTAGTAAAATTCCTTTAAAAATTAAGAATAAGCACCTAAGTTATTTAATTGCCTATGATCTTGTGGAGTTTGAACTTCAATTTAAAAAAGTGATCTTTACTAAAGACGGGAAAAGACAAACTCATTATAACGAATATTCATCTTTTTATGCAGGAACTTCTTTTTTTAAAGAATTAAAAGAGAATACTAGAACAAAATTTCTAGAGCGAAGAGAGAAAGCCTATGAAGGTTCTATTCTTCATTTTATGCGAAGCCTTGCCTCAAAAAAATTAGAAGAAAACAAGTATAAAATTTTCCACAAAAGATTTCAAGTGCCCACTTACCAATTTCTTAAGGTGGTAGAAGGAAAAAATCGCGTTGCGATAGACTTTCTAAGTCCTAAAATTATTGTTTTATATGATGACTTTGAGCAATCCTTTATTCAGATCAATAAAAATCCTACTACAATTTATATTGATGCCTACGGAAACTTTTCTCCCATCAATTCTTTGTATTTTGGTGGTGATATGGGAAAACAAAAGATTTCTTCTTTACTTCCTTTAAACTATAAAATAAATTCATTTGAAGATGAGTAAAGCTCTTTTATACCTCAGTATTTTATGCTTTTACCTTGGTGGCGAAAATTGTTTTGCACAACAAATTGTGCGGGGTTTTGTGGTAGATTCATCGACGCAAAAACCTATTGAAGGAGCGGCTGTTTTCTTTGATAAAACCACTTATGGAACCATAACTAACAAAAATGGTTTTTTTGTTTTAAAAAGTAGAGAGCAAACCAAGAGCCCATTAATTATAAGGTATTTAGGGTATCAACCCGAAAAAATTATAGACCCACCACAACAAAAAAATGTAAAGTTTTTACTTAAAAAAAAAGAAGAAGGCCTTGAAGCTGTGTGGATCAACACCAAACATCAAAAAAAGGAAAAACCCAAAAAACTGTCAGATGAAAATGAAAAATATGAAGCATTATCCTTATTTAAATACTTTTTTCTTGGAACCAGATTTCATATCTATGACACAAAAATCCTGAATGAAGATGCTCTAGACTATTATATTACAGAGGATAAATTGCAAATAATCATTAGCGCAAAAGAGCCATTAGTAATTGAGAATGAGTATCTAGATTATAAAATTACTTACTTTTTAGAGGGTTTTGTTTTATATCGTAAAATGAGTGAAATTGTTTCTAAACCTGTTACCGACTATTATGAATATCATGGTACCGCATTATTTAAAGACTTACAAAAACCAGGTAGAATTAGAAAAAAATTCAGAAGAAGAAGAAATGAGATGTATTATGGCTCTAGATTACATTTTATGCGTGCTCTGGCAAATAATGAGCTAGAAAATCATGGTTTTAAGACCTTTAATATAGAAGCAGATTCCATAAACATTCAAACTATTACTAAAGAAGATTTTACCGAAGTTTTACCGCCAAAAGAGTCTCTTGTGATTCATAAAATAGATATGATTCATATTAAAAGAACAAAAAACCAAGATACTATTAAACACTATATTAAATCTGCTGCCTCTTCTATACATGCAAAACGTAATTTTGGAATCGACAAAATGGGAAACTTCTTCCCTTGGAATGCCCTAATTTTCGAAGGTAGATTTGGCAGAGAAGGAATGGCAAGAGCACTGCCTTTAGATTTTAATCCTTACCCCAATTAATCTTCACATCATTTGCCAAAACTGTAGAAACAACAATAGAATAGATAAGATTATAAATAACCAGCATATAGTTTTATACTTCGGAAGTGTTTTTGCGAATAAGAGAACAGCCAACACAAGTAAAATACTATTTAACCAGTTGCTTTGTAAAAAAGAAGGATAAGTAACTATAAACTTATTTTTTGCTTCCGTAAAGGAATTATTGCTATTAAAAAGCGCTATCCAATACACCCATGTTACGAAAGGAATTACAAACAAGATAATGCCTAGAATTAATTTTTTAGGTACATTCTTCATTAAGTTTTTTCATTTTAGTCTTGGTTAAGTTAGTAATTATATTCTTAAAGCTTACTCAATTCCGTTAAGGTTTTGTTATTTAAGGATTCTTTATTACTCTATCACCTCTAAGCTTATTATCTTCAAAGAAAAAATTATGGAAAAAGTATTGATAGCCGGAGCAAACGGAACCACAGGAAGAGAAATTGTAAAAAATTTACAAGATCATGCAAGCTATGAGCCAATTGCAATGATAAGAAAAGAAGAGCAACAAGCTACTTTTGATAATATGAACGTAAAAAGTATTATCGCTGACTTAGAAGGTGGTGTAGAGCCAGCAGTACAAGGTATTGATCGTGTAATTTTTGCTGCCGGATCTGGAGGAAAGAAAGTAAAAGAAGTAGACCGTGATGGAGCAATTAATCTTATTGACCGTTCTAAGGCGGCAGGAGTAAGAAAATTTGTAATGCTAAGCTCTATGGGAACAGATGATCCTTCACAAAACGAAGAACTACAAGAATACTTAGAAGCTAAAAAAGAAGCAGATGAGCATTTAAAATCTAGTTTTTTAGAATATAGCATTGTACGTCCTGGAGCATTAACTAACAATGAAAAAACAAATAAAATTAAAGCTGCCGAAAAATTAGGAGAATATGGAGAAATTCCAAGAAAAGACGTTGCGCAAGTTTTAGTAGATTGCCTACAGCCCAATATGCTTAAAAATAAAACTTTTGAAATTTTAAGTGGTGAAAGAGCAACTGAATTAGCCTTACAAGAAATCAATCAGGTTTCTTAGTAAAGAATCACTTAAAGAAAATAGCCTTGTAAATTTTACAAGGCTATTTTTTTATTTAAAAGCATCATCTTTAGGCTCCCATAACTCAATCTTATTGCCTTCAGGATCCAAGATCCAACCAAATTTTCCATATTCAAATTCTTGCATCTCTCCTACAATTTCTACACCTTCTTCTTTTAAAACCTTTAACAACTCTACTAAATTTTCTACACGAAAATTCATCATAAATTGCTTTTGCGAAGGCTCAAAATATTTGGTTTCTTCGCCCATTGGGCTCCATTGGGTAGTACAATCATTCCCTTTTTCATCTTTCCACCAAAAAGTTTTACCGTACTCATCGGTTCCTAAACCCAAATGTTTATCATACCATTCTTTGGTTTTCTTTGCATCTTTAGTTTTAAAGAAAAAACCTCCTAGACCTGTTACTCTATTTTTCATCTTAAATTATCGTTTTATGTTTTCTTCGTAGATAGAAATCCACTCTTCCATTGACATCTTTTGTACGAGTTCGGCTATTAAATCATAAGGGATATGCTCAACTTTCTTAAAACGCACACAGCTTTTCCCCATGTCTAATTTCGTTTTTACGTGTTTGGGATATTCATTTACAAACCAATCGTGTAATTTCTTATTTGCATAAATCCCCGAATGATACAAATTAACCGAGTTTTTTTGAGAAGCAAAACTCATAAAAGGTAAAGGTTCTTCTGGCTTGCAATGATAGCCTGCAGGATAAACCGAATGTGGTACATAATATCCTATCATCCCATATTGCATCCCTTCTTCAAAACCCTTTGGTAAATTTTGTTGAATCGTTTTTCTTAGCTTTTTTAAAGCCTCTTGGCGCTCTTCTGGAGCTTCTTGAATATATTCTTCTGGTGTAGTAGCTTTTGAGGTCATTTTATACTTTTTATTCAGTAATTGGCAGTGAAATACTTGTGGGTATTTCTCTAAATTACTTTTATATCTAATCTTTCGTTATTACGCTTCCGCGGAAGCGAAAACATAAATTTAAAAAACTTGCTTGATTTTATCGACGATAACTTGAGCCAATTTCTCTTTGCTCTCTATGGTCCATCCTGCAATATGCGGACTTAACAATACATTGTCTGCTTTAATCAGGTATTGAAAAGCCTTTGGAAGAGGCTTCTTCTCACTAAAAAGATGCTCGAAAGAAGATTTTTCGTATTCTAAGACATCTAAACCAGCACCCAAAATTTTACCAGATTTAAGTGCTTCTACCAAATCTTGTGTCACCACAGATTTTCCTCTAGCCGTATTAATCAACCAAAATGGCTTTTTAAAAGAAGCGATAAAATCGCTATCAATCATATTTTCGGTAAGGCTCGTTAGTGGAGTATGTAAGCTCAAGACTTCGGCTCTTTCTTGTAATTCTTGTAAACTTACTTGTTGAGCATCTTCATTGGCAATACCTTCTTTAAGGTCATAAAAAATCACTTCACAATCAAAACCTCTCAGCTTTTTGGCAAAGGCTTTCCCCATATTTCCGTAGCCAATGAGACCTAAAGTTTTACCTTCTAATTCTAATCCACGGTTTTCTTCTCGCTTCCAAATGCCGTTGCGCACTTCGTAATCTGCTCTTCGCAAATGGTTGAATAAACTCAACACCATACCTAAGGCGTGTTCTCCTACTGCATTGCGATTGCCTTCTGGTGCAGAGAATAATTGAATTCCTTTTTGTTTGGCATAATTAGTATCTATATTTTCTAATCCTGCGCCTAGCCTTCCAATAAATTTGAGATTTGTAGCGGCATCTAAAAAACGTTGATCTATAGTAAATCGGCTTCTAATAATGAGCCCGTCGTAGTTAGAAATCTTCTTCTCTATTTCATTTTTAGTGGAAGTATAATCTTCCTCATTTTGAAAACCATAATCCTGAAGCTGTTCTAGCATTAACGGATGATTGCGATCTACGTGTAAAACTTTCATACTTATAATTCAAAAAAAGGTTCTGAAATTTCTGGCTGAATGCGTTGAGGTTTTTGCTTATGCAAATCGATAAAGCACCAAAGTGTTTTGGCTTTAGCTACCAGTTTGTGATCTTTTTTACGGTAAATCTCTGTTTTTCGTTCACATTTTACTCCGCTATAACTTTCTATCCAAGTGGTTAAAGTTAACGTGTCCCCTTCGTAGGAAGGATGTTTGTATTCTATATAATGGTTAAGCACTACCCAGCCATATTTTTCTTGTATGTGTTGTGGTGCTTTCGCTTTCCAATGTTTTTCTCCCACATCTTGTACCCATTGCAAATAGGTAACATTATTAACATGGTTAAGATTATCGATGACTTCTGGGGGCACCACAAGCTCATCTCTATAAGAAATGGGTTTCATAACTGCTTTTTATTTTCAAATGTACAACAAATTATAATTTGAGTCCAGCTATGCCTTAAAGAGAGACGTCTAGGAGTTTTTTGTAGAAAATAATTTGTTATGCATTAGGGATTGAAGCGACATCCTTTTTTTGCTTTGATAAAAGCTAAAAAAGATATAGCGTAAAGCCCGACCCGCAGGGAAATGTACTAAAAACCTAAGACAATTTTGGCGATAGAAAAATAAATAAGAATTCCGCAAATATCGTTACTAGTGGTAATAAAAGGACCCGTTGCCATCGCGGGATCTATACCTTGCTTATCTAAAATAATAGGAACAAAAGTACCTATTAATGAGGCCGTAATAATTACCGAGATTAGAGATATACCTACGGTTAGACCAAATTCAAAATTAAGGTTTAACAAAAGCATACCGCCAACAATTAATAAAATAGCTAATACGGCACCGTTAAGTAAACTTAATAAAACCTCTTTAAGCAAGCGTTTAAACAGGGACCCTCTTAAACTTTGATTGGCCAAGCCTTGCAACACAATCGCCGAAGATTGCACACCCACATTCCCTGCCATCGCAGCAATAAGGGGTACAAAAAAGAAAAGCTCACCATGTTTTTCCATAGCGGCATCAAATGTTCCTAAAACTTTTACCGAAACAAAACCTCCTATAAGCGCCAAGATTAACCATGGTAAGCGCGCTCGAGTAAGTTGCCAAAGACTGTCATCTGCCTCTACATCTTCAGAAATACCAGCTGCCATTTGGTAATCTTTTTCGGCTTCTTCCTTTATAAAATCGATGATATCATCTACGGTAATTCTTCCTACCAAGCGACCCAATTCGTTGATGACAGGAATGGCTTCCAAATCATACTTTTGCATAATTCTCGCCACTTCTTCTCCTGGCGTATGCACCGTCACATAATCTACTTTGTCTATATAAATATCGCTTATTTGAGCATCGCTAGACGCAGTAAGCAAGTCTTTAAGCGAAAGTCTTCCCTTAAGCCGATCTTTGTTGTCTACCACATAAATGGAGTGAACGCGCGTCACCTCTTCGGCTTGCTCTCGCATCTCACTCATACAACCTGTAACACTCCAATTTTCATTTACTTTTACCAGCTCTTTTGCCATTAATCCCCCAGCAGAATCTTCGTCATATCGCAAAAGCTCTACAATATTGTCGGCGTGTTCTTCGTCTTCAATATGCGAGATTACACTATGTTTGAGATCGTCAGATAGTTCTGCCACAATATCGGCGGCATCATCGGTGTCCATTTCTTCAATCTCTAAGGCAATTTCTTTAGCAGAAAGATTGTTAAAAATTTTATCCCGATCTACTTCACTCAACTCCATTAAAACCTCAGCGGTTTTATGACTTCCTAGAAGTTTGATCACATAGGTAGCGTCATCTAGCGATATTTCATCTAAAATATCGGCAATATCGGCGTGGTGTAATTCTTCTAAATGCAGCTTTAACTCCGCGTTGTTTTTCTCTTCAACGAGTTGCTCAATACGTTCTATAAGTTTTTTACTTATCTGAAACTGCATCTTCTGCTATTTTTTGGGTGAGTTCTAAAAATTGTGCGACCGATAATTGCTCTGGGCGCTGGCCAAAGATACTATCTTCTTTTAAACTGTCTGATAATTGAAAGGTTTTTAAACTGTTTCTTAAGGTTTTTCGTCGCTGATTGAAAGCAGTTTTTACCACTTTAAAAAATAATTTCTCTTCTACCGGAAGCGAATAATCTTCTTTTCTAATAAGTCGCAACACGCCACTTTCTACTTTTGGCGGCGGATTAAATACCGTTGGCGGAACCGTAAATAAATAATCGGCTTCAAAATAGGCTTGCGTAAATACCGATAGGATTCCGTAGGTTTTACTGCCTTCTTTTTCACAAATACGCTTGGCTACTTCCTTTTGAAACATCCCAGTAAATTCAGGCACTAGATCTCTATTTTCTATCGCTTTAAAAACAATTTGTGTAGAAATATTGTATGGGAAATTTCCCGTAATTGCAAAAGGTTCTCCGTTAAAAAGCGTACTTAAATCTGCTTTAAGAAAATCGGCTTCTAAAATTTCAAAATCTTTTACAGGAACTTCTGGGTGTTCTAAAGCAAAGCTGTCTTGCAGGTAGTAAATAGATTCTCTATCCAAATCCATCACCTTTACCTTTTTACCTTTTTGCAAAATATACTTTGTAAGCACTCCCGTTCCCGGACCTATCTCTAGTACATTTTCATAGTTATTGAGCGTAAGCGTATCGCCAATGCGTTGCGCCACCTCTTCATCTTTTAAAAAATGCTGACCTAGATGTTTCTTTGCTCTAACGGCATCTTGCTGCGGTTTGCCCGAAGAAAAATCTTTGTTTTTGTAAGGTTTAAATTTCTTTTTCATTGTTCGCTTACCACTTCTAACTCGGTTCTAAAGGCCACAAATTTGTCTTTAAACCTTTTGGAAGCCGCTCTTAAATCCTTTGCGTTTTCTTGATAATACGCTTCTAAAGTCACTTTATCTTTTGTAGTGTATTGCACCGAATACGTAATACCACCCATCTCCTCTTCTACCAAAACCTTAGTCATTAAGGCCTTTATAAACTTACCCGTAGCTAACATTTGAGGAATATGTTCTTCTTTCATCCATTGCAGCCAATCGTCATGGGCTTCCTCCAACACATTAATGGTAACATTATATATGTACATAAAATCTTTTATTATAATTAATGAATCGCATCTCCCCGAAGCTGCCTATATTTTTTTCGGGCTTCGTTATAGTAAATACTATCTTCGTGTTCAAAAATAATTTTTTCATAATTATTTTTGGCGTTTTCGGGATCATTTAGTTCTTCCTCGTAGGTTTTAGCCAATAAAAAATACGTTCTAGCGGCATAAATACTAGGCGGAGTAATGCTTAAAATAGCATTTAAACTTTCTATTGCTGCTTCAAAATTTTTCTGCTCCAGCAAGATTTTCGACTTCCTAAATAACGCATCATCTTCTACAGATAAGCCTTTATTTTCGGCTAGAATCTTGTCTAAAATAGCAAGTGCTTCTACCTCTTTATTTTGATACGCTAACAAATCCGCTTTAGCGAACTGCTTTAAAGCCGTATGCGTAGAGTCGATGCCTTGCATATTGTCGTTAATCAATAAATGCAATTGCAGCGCATCATTGGCGATGAGTTTGGAAGTAGCTGTTTTTAATACTTTCAACTGCGTTTTTGCCCAATCAAAATCACCTTTATAAAAACTGGTTTTAGCAATTTTAAATGTGGCTTCTTGAGCAATGACCGAGTTTTGTAGTAATTTCTGAATTTGACTGTAGTAAATAAGCGCTTGGTTAAATTGCTCTTGCAGCACCAAAATATCTGCTTTTACAAGTTTAGTTTGTGCTTCTTCATAGCGGTTGATTCGTGAGTTTAATAGCGCTTCTAATTTCGCTAAAGCGGAAGTTTTATCGTCTTGCTGAAAAGCTAAAAACTTTACATATTGCAATTGAATAGGAAATATTTCCGTGGGAGTTGCTTGGGCAAATTCAGTAAACACTCGTTGAAATTTTTCGTCAATATTTTTATATTCTTTTGGTGTGGAATGGTCTATTTCTAACTGCAAAAGTGCTGCTTGGGCTTCTACTTTTCTAGATAAAATCTCTTCGTTTTCAATAAGGTAATCAAAGATTTCTCTGGCCGCATCCAATTGATTTTCTTCTTCGGCCAAATTAGCCAACTCAAACATAGGCCGCATATTTTTTTGTGGTGACCTTACGTAAATCGCTCGCTCTTGTACAAATGCTTTTTGATATTCTTTTTGCTGTGTAAACAACCAGCTTAGCAACGCATTATACATCACATCTGGTTTTTGCTGATTTTTTAATAGTAGAGTTTTCCGAAGTATTTGGTTGGCTTCATTGTCTTTATCTTCATTTACAAATTCGGCGAGATTCCGCTTAATCGCATAGAGGTATTTTGGTTCTTCTTCAATAAGCTTGAGGTAACTTTCAAACATTTTGTCCAACTTCCCTTTCTCTCCATAAATCCTTGCCAATTCTACAGAGAAGTTAGCATTGCTTTTATCTTTTAAAGCCGTTTCATAGGTAATAATGGCTTCATCTAATAAATTATATTGCTGAAAAGATCTTCCCACGGCATACGCGTACGCGGTCGTTTTTTTAACCGTTGCGATGGCTTCTTGATAATTCTCTTCTGCTTTATCTGACTTATTTTGCAGTTGGTAATTGTAACCTAAATCAATCCATAAATTGGGATAAATCACATTTCCTTTTAACTCCTTCAACAATATTTTTTCTGCAGCTTGGTATTCTTGAAGTTCTTGATACGTCGCCACTAATTGCTTAATATTTCTTACGTCTCGCGGATTTTTATCGTAGATTTTTTGATAAATCGCCTTTGCTTTTTCATATTCCCCTTGATCAAAATAATTATTCGCCAAGGCTGAAGACTGTGAAAAGCCTACAGAAACTATAAAAAAGAATAGGAGTGTAACTAAAAAACGCATCTTGCTAAGATAGCAAAATGCGTTTAAATATGGTTTTTTAATTTTTTATCTTTCCTAAAATAGAGATTAGAATTTCTTTAATCTATCATATCAAAACCTGTATAAGGTACTAAAACCTCTGGGATTTTAATTCCGTTTGGGGTTTGGTAGTTTTCTAGAATTCCTGCAATCACACGAGGTAGTGCTAATGAACTTCCGTTAAGGGTATGGATAAGCTCTTTTTTACCTTGGTCATTTTTGTACCTGACTTTTAATCGGTTGGCCTGAAAAGTTTCAAAATTAGAAACCGAAGAAATTTCTAACCAGCGATCTTGACCCGCAGAAAACAACTCAAAATCATAGGTTAAAGCTGAAGTAAATCCTAAATCTCCTCCGCATAAACGCAAAATTCTATAAGGCAATTTCAACTCTCTTAAAATACCTTGAATGTGTTCTGTCATCGCATCTAAGGTAGCATAAGAATCTTCTGGTTTTGTTAAATTTACCAATTCTACTTTATCAAATTGATGTAAACGGTTTAAACCTCTTACGTGCGCTCCATAAGAACCCGCTTCTCTTCTAAAACATGGCGTAAAAGCAGTACACGCGATTGGCAATTGGTTTGCTTCCAACAAATCTCCTCTAAACATATTAGTTATTGGCACTTCTGATGTCGGTATTAAATACAAATCATCTTCTTGCATGTGGTACATTTGCCCTTCTTTATCTGGCAATTGCCCTGTTCCAAAACCAGAATCAGCATTTACGGCTAGTGGCACTTGGTATTCTGTATAACCCGCAGCTATGTTTTTATCTAAGAAATAAGTAATCAACGCACGTTGAAGCCTGGCTCCTTTTCCTTTATATACGGGAAAACCTGCGCCGGTAATTTTATTACCCAATTCAAAGTTGATGATGTCGTATTTTTTTGCCAACTCCCAGTGTGGTAAAGCATCTTTCTCTAAAGTTGGGATTTCTCCTTCCTTAAAAATTTCTTCATTATCGTCTTCAGTCACTCCTGCCGGAACTGACTCATGCGGAACGTTGGGAATCGTATAAAGAATTTCGTTTAACGCATTAGAAACTTCTTGCAGCTTCTCTGTTAATTCTCTTGACGTCTCTTTTAAGTTTCCGGTTTGTTCTTTTACTTTATTGGCTTTTTGCTGCTCCCCGGATTTAAATAAAAGCCCTATTTCTTTGGATAAGCGGTTAGACTCTGCCAAAGTTTCGTCCAACTCGGTTTGAGTCGTTCTTCGGGTTTCATCTAGTTGCAAAACTTCTTCAAAAAGGGCTTCTGCCTTAAAATTTCTTTTTGCTAAAGCTTTGATATAAGCTTCTTTGTTCGCTCTAATTTGGGCTACTTGTAACATAGTATGTTCAATTTATATAACAATAACGTTTTTACTTCCGCTTGACGGAAATAAAATAAAGCGTCAAAGTTAAAGATTTGAATTAAGATTTACTGCTCTTCGGGAAGTAAAATCCACTCGTTGTGGAAGAAATAATCCCATTTTGCCGAACCTAGATCTACCGAACTGTCTGTAAGTTGTTCATAAGGACCGCGATTAACACTTATTTTAGCATCTACAAAAACAGAAACATCTTGGCCTTTTGCTGCATATTCTTTCTTTAAACGCTGAGCGAATTGCCAAATAGCATCGGGTTTAGCGCTTACCGTGCGCAATTGTTTTTTAGAAAGATAATCTGATTTTTTTATGATGGTACTTTCTCCCGTGTTTTTATCTACCACCTTAAATGTACTTATTCCGCTTTTGCTTCGTAACATCATACGCCAACTTAAACGGTGACCCTCTTCTGTATGCAACACATCTCCTCTAATAAACCAATGCCTTAACGGAAGACTTATTTGGATAACAAACCAAGCAACGAAAAAAGCTTTCATTAATCCTGCCCTAGAAGGCACTAAAACTTCTGCTTTATCGTAATATTCTTTTCTGATTTTGAAGCGCTTATGAATTATTTCTGTTGGAAAAAAGAATAAGCAGAATGCCAAGGATAAATACGGGAAAATTCCTATTCTAAATACAAAACTGTTAAACAAGTGAAAGAAAATCGCAAAGATAAACATGAGCGTTCTGGTTCTTTTCCATAATAATAGAGGAACTATCAATAAATCAAATAAAATCCCGAAATATATAATAGTTACGTGCGTCCATTTTTCTTGTAAAATATTTCCAACCAACCAATAATCTTTTTTGGAACGCATCAAGATTTCGGCTACGGTTCCATCCAACCAATCTGGATAAAATTTTGCAAAAGAAGCGTAAGTGTACACGATTAATAGCTGCAATATGATAAATAAATGCACCCATCGCGGAGTGGATATCGACCTTATTTTCTCGTTATTTTTGGCATCTAAAGACAAATTGGCATTTGCAGGCACCAAAAGCATAAAAAGACAAATGAGCACCAGTAAATAATAGTGATTGTTGTAACTGGATTTTTGCATGAGGTAAACGCAAGTCCACATCACGGTAAAGGCAGAAAGGCTCCAACGGTATTTATAACCCAAGGTCACCATCACGCCAAAGATACCCATGACAAAGTAATAGTAATACATTCCGTTGCCTGGAAGCGGCTGTAAAAAATCGAACCCAATGAAGTTGAAGGTTTGTTGTGGTGCCATTAACGTACGGTCAATCCAACCCGTAAATAATGCACCCCAAGCTTCTAGGGTGAGTAAAATTCCGAAGAAAATTCTAAATAAAACTAAAGCGCTGTTATCAATATGTTTAAAAAGCCACTTATTTATCATAATTAAGCTTCTTTTAATTGTTGAATGTAGGTTTTTGTTTTCTCTAGATCTTCTTGCATAGCTTCGACCAGTTGCGGTACTTCACAAAACTTTTTTTCGTCGCGTATTCTTTTTAACAACTGAATATTTAATTCTTGACCGTACAAATCTTGATCTATATCTAAGAAGTAAGTTTCTATAGTCTGTTCTTCTCCGCCAACGGTAGGATTGGTTCCTATATTCGTGATTCCGTAAACCCTAGTATTGTTTAATTGCGCTTGCACGATATAAACGCCATTTTTAGGAATAATTTTATAGTCTTCTTTTATTTCTAGATTGGCTGTAGGGAATCCTAAAGTTCTCCCTAGGCTTTTTCCTTTAATAACTTTTCCTTTCAGCGAAAAAAGACTTCCTAGAAAGGTGTTTGCTTTGTATATATCTCCGGTTTCAATGGCTTTTCTTATTTTGGTAGAACTCACCGCAACTTCTTCTATATCTTGTTTAGAAATTTCTTCTACGGTAAAGCCAAAAGTTTTTCCTAAAGCTTTAAGATCTTGAATATCGGCATTTCTATTTCTTCCGAAGCGATGATCGTAACCTATAATGATTTTTTTAGCGTTGAGTTGTTTGACTAAAATCTGCTCTACATATTCTTTGGCCGTAAGTCTAGAAAATTCTTTCGTAAAAGGATGAACGATTAGCCGGTCTATGCCTTTACTTTTAATAATTTCTTTACGTTCGTCAATCGTATTAATCAATTTTATTCCAGCCTCTTTTTGCAAAACCATTCTAGGATGCGGAAAAAAAGTAAGAATAGCAGCGTCTAGATGATTCTTCTTAGCTACATCCATTAACCGCTGAATGATTTTTTGATGACCTACATGAACCCCGTCAAATGTACCAATAGTAACGACTGAGGGCTTAATGATATCACTTAATATATTAGGCTTATTCATATTTTAACTTAATACTTTTTACTGAACCTTAAAATTACTTTATTTTTAAGGCTTAACTTAATCTACACAAAATATGAGAACAAATTTACGTCATGTTTTAGGTTTAGTAATATTTTTCTTGGCTTTTTCAGTTTCAGGACAAAATAATTATTGGACCAAAACTACAGACAAGGCATTAAGCCAATTAGAAAAAACCCGAAGAGCTTCTACACCTACTGCTTATCACCTATACCACCTAGATTTAGATGCTTTTAAAGCGGTAGTAGAACAAGCTCCTGAGAGAGGAAATTTTACTGGAGATTCTCCTGTTGTAATTGAACTTCCTATGGAAAATGGAAAATTCGAGAAATTTAAAATTGCTTCTTCTTCAATTATGGAAGAAGAATTACAAAACAAATTCCCAAATATTAGAACGTATAAGGCAGTTGGAGTAAATGATCCTACCGCTACCGTACGCTTGAGTATTACCCAATTTGGATTGCACAGTATGAGTCTTTCTGGAAAAAGAAGTGCGACTTACATTGATCCTTACACTACTAATAATGAAAATTACATTATTTATAACCGTAAGGATTTAACCAAGACTTCTACAGATTTTGAATGTCTTACGGAGAACGATATGGATCTTCCTTCCCTTAACGGAAATGCAGGAAAAATATTAGATACGGATGATAGCATTCATAGAACATACAGACTGGCACAATCTTGTAATGCAGAATACGGTAATATTTTTGCGAATGCTGGCACAGAAGTAGCCGATATACAAGCGCAAATGACTATTACGATTAATAGAGTAAATGAAATCTATGAAAGAGATCTTGCGATTACTTTAATTTTTGTGGCTAATAATGATGACATCATCTATTATGGCGCAACGAACAGTGATCCTTGGAACGGAGAATATAACAGTACCACCCAAACGGTTATTGATGCTGAAATAGGAGATGCAAACTATGATATTGGACACAATTTTAACACTTCTGGTGGTGGTAATGCAGGTTGTATAGGCTGTGTATGTACCTCTGGTAGTAAAGGAAGTGGTTTTACAGGAAGCTCTAACCCAACTGGTGATGCTTTTGATATTGATTATGTAGCGCACGAAATGGGTCACCAATTTGGTGGTTATCATACAATGAATACTTGTTCTAGAAGTGGTAGCGGACAAACGGAAGTAGAACCTGCTAGTGGAAGCTCTGTAATGGGGTATGCTGGAATATGTGCAACAAACGTACAGTCTAATAGTGATGCACATTTTAATTATGTAAATGTTAGAGACATAAGTCAAAACATACAAAACGGTGTTAGTAGCTCGTGTGATGTAGAAATTAGTATTCCTAATCAAGCTCCAGTTGCAGATGCAGGAGCAGATTTTACGATTCCTAAATCTACTGCTTACGTATTGAGAGGAAATGCTACAGATCCTGATGGAACTACAACACATACCTATAACTGGTCTCAAAATGATCCAGAAGTAGCTCCAGGAAGTGGTACGCCACAACCCACGTGGACGCAAGGTCCTTTGTACAGATCTATTTTGCCAACAGAATCTCCTAATAGATATATGCCAAAATTAGAAGATGTATTAAATGGTGATCTTACGCCAACTTGGGAAGTAACACCTTCAGTAACCAGAGAGATGAATTTTGCTTTTATGGTTAGAGATAATGGTAGTGGATTTGCCGAAGGAATTGGGCAAACAGATGCTGATTTAATGACCGTAAACGTGGATGCAACTGCAGGTCCTTTTGTAGTGACTTCACAAAATTCTACAGAAATCACTTGGAATGTTGGAGAAAACCAAACTATTACTTGGGACGTAGCGAATACAAACAGCGGATCTATTAACGCTGCCAACGTAAACATTCTTATGAGTATAGACGGCGGATTAAATTTTGATGTTATTGTTGCTGAAGATCTTCCAAATAATGGTTCGGCTTCTATAATTGTTCCTTCTGTTGGAACTATTGCAGATGCTAGAATTATGGTAGAGGCTGCCGATAATATTTTCTATGCGGTGAACGAAGAATCAATTTCAGTTCAAGAAGCAGAATTTGTGATTAATTTAGAGGAAACTACCGTTTCTGTTTGTCAACCAGATGATGCTGTCTATAATTTTACTTATAACACGTTCTTAGGGTTTACAGAAACTACAACTTTCTCTACAACAGGTCTTCCTAGCGGATTAACTGCTACGTTTACACCTGCTACTGCTACTGCAAACGATACAGATCTAAGTTTAAATATTACAGGTACAGCCGGCGTAGACGTTGGTACTTATGAGTTTGAAATTGTTGGAACCTCAACAGCGGTAACCAAATCTTTTGATGCGGTTTTAAAGGTTTTTGATGCTAGTATTGAAGCACCTAATTTATTAACCCCTACAGATGGAGAAACTGATGTTCCTGCAACTCCGGTTTTAACTTGGGAAAGCTCTGATAATGTAGAGTTTTACACGCTTCAAATCGCCACAGATACTGATTTTACTACGATTGTAGAAGAAGTAGAAGTAAACGATAACACCTATGCGTTTTCTTCGGCACAAAATGAAACCACCTACTACTGGAAAATTATGGCTAGCAATAGTTGTGATGACACTAGTTTTTCTGATGTGTTTAGTTTCACCACAACCTCTTGTGAGCTTTGCGAATCTAGTGGAACAACTCAATATGGTACGTCTATAACCTTAGTTAACTTTAATAACATCAACAATGCCTCTGGTAAACCATCGGGTTACAGTGATTATACAGATATTTCTACAGGGGTTGCATTTGGAGAATCTTATGGCTTAACGATTAATTTAAATACCGATGGAAATTATCCTCTAGGAGCTATGGTATGGATAGATTGGAATCAAAACTGTAGTTTTGATGATCCAGGAGAAGAGTACAATTTAGGTGTTGCCTCTAATGGCTCAGACATACCTACTAACAACTCTCCCATGTCTATTACTATTCCTACAGATGCGTTAGAAGGAAATACAATTATGAGAGTCTCTACTCAATTTAATGCTTATCCTACTTCATGTAATACAGGATTTGATGGAGAAGTAGAGGATTACACCTTAACTGTTGGAGAGCTTGCTACAGATGATGCTTCTCTAGCTTCTTCTTTTAGCATTTGGCCAAACCCAAATAATGGAGAGTTTAACATTAGTTTAAACGCTACCAACCCGCAACCTACAACCATACAAGTGTATGATGTGGCAGGAAGATTGGTACATAGCAGAAAAGTTGAAGCTCAACATAGGGTACAAGAAAGCATAAGCTTAGCTAAGGCTCAGGCTGGTGTTTACTTTGTGAGAGTAAGTGATAAAAACAATTCTATCACCAAAAAGATTATCGTTCAATAATAATATCAAATTAACAATGTAATGGCTCATTCAAACTCGTTCATTTTCCGTTCTATTTCCTTGTTCATAGTTTCCATAGCTACTGCTATGCAAACTAATCGCAGCGTCATGGAACAAAAATGCAACTTCGCTTTCTGTGTGACTTTACATAATTAAATTGATATAAGAACTCTAATTTTAGAATACAAAAAAGGGGAAGCAAAAGCTTCCCCTTTTTTATTTGATTTATTTTAAACTGCTAGTATTCAGCGGTTAGCTATGAATAAGTTTTGTTATCGGAAAACAAAATTTATTTACCATTAAACATATTCATGGTATTAGATAAGCCTGCGGTGCCAAAAGATTTAATCAAGTCCACCGATTTATCTAGGCGTTCTTTCATTTGTTTTTCTTCTTCCTCACCCCATTCTCCCAACACATAATCAATTTGTTTTCCTTTAGAAAACTCATCACTAATCCCAAACCTAAATCTATTGTATTTTGAAGTGTTAAGCTGCTGCTGAATATCCTTTAGGCCGTTGTGCCCGCCATCACTTCCTTTGGCTTTTAATCTTAAGGTTCCAAATGGAAGATTTAAGTCGTCTGTAATCACCAAAAGGTTTTCCAAATTTATCTTCTCTTTCTCTAACCAATACCTCACTGCTTTTCCGCTAAGGTTCATAAAGGTACTTGGCTTTATAAGAATAAACGTTCTTCCCTTAAACTTATAGGTAGCTTTATCTCCTAGCTTTACGGTTTCAAATGAAATTTCATTTTCGTTTGCTAGATGATCTAATACTTTAAAACCAATATTGTGTCTCGTGTTGTGGTATTTAGGACCTATATTACCTAGGCCTACTACTAGAAACTTTTTCATATCAGGTTCAACAGATTTAGGTTTTGCTAAAATTTTTCCGAAGAAAGAAAGCATAATTTTATAATTTCAGTAAAAATAAAAAAGCATTCCTTAAAGGAATGCTTTTCTAATTAATTTATTCTTAAAAGACTATGCATCATTAGATGCTGCCGCTGCTCCTTCGTCATCAACTTCAATTGCTGGCACATCTCCTGCGTCTACTTCATTTTCATCCTCATCTTCTTCAACAATATTTCTAGAAGTTTTCACTTGACAAATAACCGTGTTATCTGGGTGTAAAATTGTGTAGTCATCGTGTTGTACAGCGGTAACATACAATTTATTTCCAATTTTAAGCGGCGTTACATTTGCTACGATATAATCTGGAAGGTTTTTAGCTAATCCTCTTACTCTCATACGACGTAAGTTAAATCTTAAAACTCCACCATTTTTAACCCCTTTAGGCACACCCTCTGCGTGTACAGGAATCTCCATACTAATCTCTTGTTTCTCCCCGTACTCATAAAAATCCATATGTAGGATATTATCAGTTACTGGGTGAAACTGAATGTCTTGAAGTACAGCGTTAATAGCACCACCATCTTCCATTTCAATTACTACAGTATGCACATCTGGAGTATAAATTAATTTGTTAAACGACACTTCTGGTGCCGAAAAATGTAATGCTTTTTCCCCTCCGTATAACACGCAAGGAACCTGACCAGCATTACGTAAGGCTTTTGTTGCCTTCTTGCCTACGCTTTCTCTTTTAGATCCTTTGATCGTAATTGACTTCATTTTAAAAAAATATAAGTGTTAATAAATAAAATTTACATTAAAAATTTAGAACTAATAGATTTGTTCTCGTGTACCGCTTTCATTACATCTGCAAATAAATGTGCACAAGTAACTACCTTTATCTTGTCATTCTTTTCCTTAAGCGGAATAGAATCGGTTACGATTAACTCTTCTAGTTTTGAATTGTTGATTTTTTTATACGCATTTCCAGATAATACGGGGTGTGTACAAATGGCCCTTACACTCTTAGCTCCCTTCTCCATCATCAAGTCTGCGGCTTTAGTAAGTGTTCCTGCGGTATCTACCATATCATCTACCAAGACTACGTTCTTACCGGTAACCTCTCCAATCAATTCCATATGAGAAATTACATTTGCTTTGGCACGTTGCTTATAACAAATAACTACATCGCTTTCTAAGGCTCTAGAATATGCATAAGCTCTTTTAGAACCTCCCATATCTGGTGAGGCAATTGTTAAATTATCAAGATGTAAATTTCTCAAGTAAGGTAAAAAGACGGTAGAAGCGAATAAATGATCTACAGGCTTTTCGAAGAAACCTTGAATTTGATCTGCGTGCAAGTCCATCGTGATGATTCTCGTTGCTCCTGCAACTTCTAGCATTTTCGCAACCAATTTTGCTGCAATAGGAACTCTTGGCTTATCTTTTCTATCTTGTCTAGCCCAACCAAAATAAGGCATCACTGCGGTAATATGTCTTGCCGAAGCTCTTTTGGCTGCATCTAACATTAATAACATTTCCATAAGGTTATCGCTACTAGGATTGGTAGAACCAATAATAAAAACGCGTGTTCCTCTTACCGACTCTTCAAAGGAAGGCTGAAATTCGCCATCGCTATAGGTAGAAGTAATCACATTCCCTAAAGATATCCCATAATGCTTGGCAATATCTTGTGCTAAACTCATGCTCTGTGTACAAGGAAAAAGCTTAACATCGGTAACTGCTTGTGACATAATGATTTGTTATTTTGGACTTATCGTAATTTCTGATTATCAATAAGTTTGCAAATTTAAGAATTAAATTGAAGCTAAAAAGAAATATTATAATTTATTTCTTGTGATATAACCATTTTATTTTTTAATTTTGTCACCCTTACAAAGCTCAAACGCTAATTTCGATTTCAATTGGAATGGTTTAGTTTTTAGGTTAAGTCTTATTTAATGTGGCTTAAAGAGTATTATTAGCTCGAGTGGCGGAACTGGTAGACGCGCTGGATTCAAAATCCAGTTTCTTCGGAAGTGCGGGTTCGATTCCCGCCTTGAGTACAAAGGAAAAGCCGAGATTTATATCTCGGCTTTTTTATTTTAGGTACAACATAGGTACAACATTTTGCTGTTTTTATCGATTTATTTTTTATTGATGTTAGATGCTTTCATTTAATATCAAATAATAATCTATTCATTTCAGAATAGTAGTATTTATCGACATTTGTTTTTCGGGTAAGATTTTTACACAACATTTCTGAATGAGAAATTCAAAATGTACACAGCATTGTTTAAACAGAAATTACTTATTCAAACTTTCTTTTAAAAATTCTGAAACCTCTTCTAACTATTGACAGCGAAAATATAAAGCCCTCAGTTGAGTTGAGAGCTTTTATTTTGATTTAATATTCTAAATTAATACTTCCGTTTGTTAAACTCATATCCGCACCTTCGTTATTGGTAACAACATTGTAAAAAGAGCCTAACAAAACTCCATCGGAATTGGTTTCTATTTCTGAAGTGAAATCAAATTGTGTACCTTCGTTGTAGGGATAAAAAACAGAAGTCAGTTCTATCTGAAAATTTTGAATAACATCGGTTCCAGTAGTTCCTTCAGCAAGTTCAAAATAAATATTATAATTATTGGAAGCAGAGGTTTCTCCAGTAACTTTAACTAGCCCATCTTCCACCACAATATTGACTTCATCAAAATCAAGAGATAATGTTCCTGCTGTCACACTCAAATCCCCTTGAGTATTTTCATCAGTCTCTTGTGTGCAATCTCCTAGGTCATCTACAATAGCTTGTATTGCTCCATTAAGATCGCCACAAGCGTCTATTTGAGCTTCCAAAGCGGTTTTGTACGCGGTACATAAGTCCGTATAATTTTCATTGGTGGCGTCATTAAAATCTATTGCAGCCTCAAGGGAAGCCGAAGCAGCAGTTTCACAATTGTCTTCTGTGTTTGAACTATCATCATCACTACTACAAGCAAATAATGTAATAATCGTTAAAAAACTTAAAATAATTTTCTTCATTACGTCTATAAAATTTACGATTAAATAATAATACAGTTAATTAATATTATTATGCAAATGTCTATGATAAAACTGAATAAAACAATGCGTGTTTTTACGTATTTTTTGGGAAATTTTTACTTTCGAGAAGAAACAATAATTAATTATTAGCTGAAAGCGTTTTTTAGTACTTGGAGAAAATCAGCCTTTATTAAACAAGGGGTATTTTTCCAATGAATACGTTTTTCTATTATTATTTTTGATGATAAACACAATCGAATCTTTTTTCTGTGCAGCATTAAATTGATTGCACCATTCTTTGGTACTTATATCCTGAACATTTTTCCCATTTAAAGAAATTAGAGTGTCCCCGATTTTTAAACCTTCTTTTTTTGCTATTGAATTATCCCATAGTGAAACAACTTGAATGGAATTACCGATTTTGAAAGGCACAAAACCAAAAGTATTATTATTCTTGGTTATAGGTAATTTCTCAAAGGAAATCTCTTTATTCTTCCAATCAAAAAAAACTGCATCGGCAGATTTTAAAAACTTATTGCCTATCAATGATGTGGCAGGATTTGGAGAGATATTAATTTCCTGATTTGTTATAAAACTTAACGTATCTTTATCATCGGTTCTTTCTATAAAAAATAAGCTATCTAAAACAGCCTTATATTGATTCTGTGTTTTGTTACTTCCATATAATGTTGCTGTTGCCAAGCCTTTACCTTTTTCAAGTGGCAAGCTTTGATAGTCATCGGTATTGAAAAACAAACTATCAGGGATTTGAATTGAATTATTATAACCCGTATCCCAAGTTGCCCAGAAATCCCATTTTGACCATTTAAATTTAGTTTGTGGGTTGCCTCCAAAACTTTCCTTAAAAGCTACTTTTAATTCCGGGTTAGGAATTGTTACATTATTTTTTTTATCGGAAAAGTATATATTTTGAGAATTATAATCTATTTTCCAAAAACAGGTTCTCATTAAGTTTGCGCCAATAATTCCGTCAATAGAAACACAACGATTTTCAAAAACCGATAAATCAGTTACATTGACTCCAACATTTAAAAAGTCAATATGGCCAATAGTTATTTTGGGTAATATAGCAAAATCGGTATTAGATTTATTTCCTGAAGCATCAGTTATCTGACTGGTTTTATTGTTGTCAATTAATTTAAGTTCATCTTTAAATTCAGGAGAAACCATAGTGACAGAACCTGTATCAAATAAAAAGTCATATTTCTTGCCATTAACCTCAACAGGTATAATGATCATCTCTAAATTTTCAACAAAAGAAATGTTTTCAGTAAAATTGACCTTACCCAATTCTACTGAAAACATATACTTATTGCGAAATTCCGTTTCTTGGAACTTAGTTCCGCAAGAAAAAAATAACAACAATATTATTGTGATACAAAAAAGGTTCTTCATAATAAATAAAATTTGAATTAAACAAATGATTCAGTAATATGTATGGGTTAACAAATAGGAATTTTACCCTATACAGAATATATGATTCAAATTCCGGACATATAAAACAAAAATAATACGTCTTTTTACGTATTTATCACGCAGTGAGAATGTTACATACAGCCCTGACTAATCTGGAATGGTCAATATCTTTTCCTCTGTACTTAACATCCCGACCGTATTCTCCGTAATGACTTTAAAATGATGGTACCTCGGATTCCCTTCATTATTGGTCAGTTTTAACGTACCGGACTGTAAATCGGTATCGGCCAAGGGCAATGTAATATCATCATCGTTGGATTGTAGCTGATGGATTTTTGTCCAGTTTCCCTGGGCGTTCATTTTATACACGTGGTATTTGGCATTATAGGCTGTTTTGGGCCATTCCAATACCACTGAATGAATCTCATCATTCGTATCTGGAGGGGTCGCCGTATAGATTAAAACGGGGGAGGTTGGGGGGTTGGATTCTACCATCATACTCGCCACAATTTTTGAGGCTTGGGAAGGGGCGTATTCCGTAACCACCGTACCATCTTGCTCAGCATATTCCACTTTCCGGGATACCTTTACCCGGTAGAAAAGCCCATCGCCATATGGAATTTCCGGCAAATCACTAAAATCATCCGTGATCGTCCATACATGATTGTCAAGAATCCCTTCAGCCTCCAGGTCAACTACTTTTACCAATTGCATTGACAGCACCGATTGTGCTTTCAACATCGTAAGGGATCGGTAGATGGTTATTTTCCTAACCTGCTGTACTTCCGGGAAGGCATTTATCTCCAATTGTATTTTGGGTAAAATCCCCAGAACGATATTTTCCAAGACCGGGATGATGCGTTTTATCTCGGGGGCTTCTGGAGCATTGGTGTTGACGAGTTTTATCGGCCCGAGGAACGGGCTGAAATCGCTCATCCGCATTTGTGTGCTGAGTTCCTTTACCCCATAAAAGTACAGGTTATTGGAAGTCCCGTCCAGTTTGAAATCGGTAAACAAGGTTTTGTGGGGAGAAGTACCGGTAACCTTCATCATCGGGCCCATTTCAAAATCAGGGCTTCCCGGGGGCAAGGTATTTCCATTCCTGTCTTTGATGACCTGTGATTTATCCACCGGTTTGTAATTCCCTCCCTTGAGATATTGGTACAAAATGGGCATTTCGGTCAAGGATACAAAAGCATTATAAATTGCCCCCTTGACAAAACCGATGATTTTTGGATCCCCCACCGTTAATGAACCCGGTGGGTCGGTGATCGTGGGTTGTCCCAAATCGGCGAGGATCTGGTTGACCCAATCAAAAAAGGCTTGTTTGTCAGGGTTGGGGAACTTATACCCCTCTGGAGAAACCCCGGCAGGGGGATAGGTGGTAAAGTCGCCATCGCTGACCAGTTCACCAAAATTCAAGAAGTTCTGCCATCTATTGCTCAAATATTCTTCATCATTCCCGCCCAAAACTGCTAAGCTTTCCCTTATGCTGCGAACGGTCGTTTTTTTATAAAGTACATTTAAAAGTGCTTCATCGTTGGAACGGTAGAATACCACTCCGTGGGGCTTGTGTTGGTATTCGGTCGCCAACGAATAGGTAGAACGACCAAAAAAGTCTGGTCGGGTGGCGTAAAGTGCCCCTTCAGGTTGTTCTGGGGGAAGGGCCTCCACAATTTCTTGGGCAAACATTGGGGTCGGGACACCCATTTTAGACAAGTAGTCTTCAACCGTATCATGACTTCTAAAACCAAAGATACTGTAACGTACCCCTTCCCCTTCAGCAGGAAGTAAGTCCTGATTGGTCAACCCAAAAGCGGCATTTTCATAAAGATAGATTTTATACCCAGGGTAAAAATTAACACTAATACCCGTTCCAGTTTGGATACTATCATAACCTGTGTCGCTTGAATATGATGGATCCTGTACATATAATACCAAATCATTGGAGGTACCGATATTTTCAATTTTTACCACGGGAAGGACCTTCCTCGTTTTCTTGGGAACAATTCCGGATACTGTATTTTCCGTGAAAATCCTGACAATCCCTTTATACCACTCCGCTGAAACCCCATTGGAAGTATATTGCGGATGTTGGGCAAGTGAAAAATTGGCAAAGGTTATCTTATACACTCCTTCTTGTCCAGCCTGAGTATCAAGACTTATTGCTACGTTTTTCCAGATGCCTCTTGTTTTTTCAACCATCCTTTGTGCATCTCCGTTATCATCAATGGTTTTGATAACCTCACGGTGAATATTCCAGTTGTTTCCTACCTGTACCTTGAAGCTTAATGGATTGGGCGTTCCCCAACTGGCAGGGGTTTGCATATTTTCGATGGCCATAAACAGCCCGTCGGTAACCAATACTGGAAGCTCCAATTCCCCTATCGGAGGTGTTGAGGGTGTTCCTCCGCTGTTGACAATGGAATCGCTGATTTCTTTTTTATATACGGTAAATACCGGTCCTTGAGAACCTTGCGTTACTTCATGGATAATATATTGGTTGTTTCCCGAAACAAATACGCCTCCTACATAATTTGCTTCCGCTCCCGACGGGACGCTTGGAGTTATCGTTTCTCCCGTGGTGACTATTTCATAGTCCCCTGTAGTAATGATGGACAATATTTCATTGGAGTTGTGGTTGGAAACGGAGAGTGCCTTACCGGTGACGTTGTTGGGCATTTGGTTTCTAAAGAAAATATCCACTTCTTCCGCAAAGACCTCTTCGTCATCTGGGAAAAGAACCTGAGGGTTATTGATTTGGCTGACCAGTTGTTGATTGCTGTACGGGGAGTCAACAGGAACGTTATAATTCTTTAATTCGTGACCTGAATGATAATCATAGGTCAGCCTTATCAAGGTATTATCGTCACTGCTGATCGCATCCAAACGTTGTTGTTCTTCCTGTGAAGTCAAGAACAATGGGTTCTCTTCCCGAACCAACAAAGCATTGGTATTAGAAGGCGGAACTAGTGGGTTCTTTTGTTTGATGAGGGTTTCAATACTAAGCTCCAATTGGCTTATTTCGGCTCTTGAAAACCAATTGATACCATAGGATTTATAGCGATGTATTCCGCTTGCCGATTGTTTATGGACATAATATGACCGCTGGGGCTCAGGGATTAAAATAAACCGGGTTTCATAAAACTTTTCATTACCGGAAGGGAGCAGGTTGTAGTACCGGGGGTCGTTGGAGAGTTCCGGCTGTACCCAATCCCCACTGTTGATACGGTATTTTAGCCCTCCATAGACCGGAGTGGTAATGACGCTTAAATTCACTTCTGCATTGCTTACAAAAAAGGGAGAATTAATATCGTCTTCCAGTAATTCTTCTGCATATAGGCTCACATAGCGCGATATTCCGTCATAGGTATATCCATCATCGTCCGTCAGGGAAGTGTTGTTCCCATCTTCACCATCCAAAAATACCCCAGGAGCAATATGGTCAAGGTCTATGGCCCTAGGTAACCTAAAATCGGTGTTGGCAGTAGGAAGGCTCATAAACAGGTGCTGCACATCCCTTTCTCCCTGTCCATCTTCTAAGTTCGCTGTAGTATAATATTCGGCCACGTACATCCATTGGTTGGTGGAAGGGTCACTTTCCTTGTCCAATACTCCAAGCCCCAACATACGGGCGATATGGTAGTCATTGGCGGAAAAATTCAGCATATCCAGATTGGATATTTCCATATAGTCTTCCGGGTCGGAAGGGTTGTTGCCTAAAGAAACATCTTCAATGGCCGCAAAATTGTTAGCATTTTCACTCAGTTGAATGTATTTATCGACCACCTGTCTTATGTTCCGGTCGCCCTGTTCGGGGGTAGCATTCCATTTATCCTTATAATTATCGGTATTTACTAAACCCTCCGCATTAAAACGGTGCCAAACCCCATTCACATCTCCTGCTGATGGCTCCAATTGGTTAAAGGCCACTGCATCTTTCTTTGTCAGTGCAAAATCGCCCATTTCCATCCAGCCGGTCGTGTTATTGACCTCTTGTATAGTATCTTCATAAAACTCAAAGTCTATAAAGGCCAACCGGGCATTGGATATCTGCCACCTTACGGCTCTTCCGTTTTCCATAAGAAAATTCAAGGGATTATTCAGTTGCGTACCAGCAATGGTTTTTCTGTTGCTGACCACCTTAATGGCATTGATTTCAGTGGTACTGACCGACAAGGTTTCCACCTTGAACTGGGCGCTCGAACTTACCGAGGTAAATTTACAGCTTACCGCAAAAAACGGCTCCTTGATGTTTTCAACCTCAAGGGGTTCACTACCATAGCTTTCCATAAATTCAGCAGGGCTTTCCAGCGGATTGATGGACTGCCTTACCTGATTGTATTTTGTTGTATTGATAAAATGAATATAGAATTCCTTGTTCCCGGGACGATATATCCAAAGATGGTTGTTGTCATCGACTACGGCCGGGTATTGCTTCGCAAAATCAAACCTGATAACCTTTTTGGCGTAAGCTGCCTTGTAAATTTTTACATAGTCCTTGGGTTTATTGAAATTTACACTACTGACTGCATAATCTCCTTTTGGTAAATGCCTTTCTCCCAATATACCCCGAAGAGTCCAACGAAGATGTCTTCCCTTGGTGCTATCGGAACCATCAGAGCCTGCGGCCTGCAAATAAAGGTAGGGAGATTGAAGGCTGGTGAGTCCATCTTTAATGGGTATTGACACCCCTTCTCTGGTAAACTGGACGGCAGCGGTATGCGGGCTGGTACCTATCCCGCTCACGGAAAAACCTACAGAGGCAGTCTGCTGTGTTGTTGAGGAACGCAATTCCCTTTTGTATATCCCATTGCCGGTAGTGGTTATCCCACCTGTCCAAGTGCCTGCATTAGTATTGATTTGAACGGTATAGCTGCTAGGGTTGATAGTGTTCCCTTGGGCATCTTTTAAAGTTACCGTAATTTGTGAGGTTGCTGTCCCGTCAGCGGCTATCGATGTAGGATTGGCCGTAATGGTACTTTGTTTCAGGTCGGGCTGAGGAGCGGAAGCACACAATTCTTCCATTCCATTCTCGATGGTAACCACATCTATAGAGGGGGTAGCATATTCCCTTGGCGAAAATTCTTTTATGGGAATGTCAATACTTCGTATGGCAAAATTTTGAGGTGTCAGTTGAACGTTTTCATCTACTGGTTCCGATTTGCACGACTCATAGTCCAACCCTATTGAAGCTACCGCATATTTCCCTCCCGATCCCCTTAATGTATAAGCTTCAAAAGAATTTCCTATACTTTTATTGAGCAACAGGTATGGAGAACTCAACTCCGAAGCTTGGATATTTTTTACCCAATCAGTATCCGTTAATCCACTGTTACATTTATAAAGCTGGTGATAGACCCCAAAAAATAGGCCTTCGGTATTTTGGTGGATATTTTGATAAGTAGCGGTAAAATCCTTGTCTAGTAGTTTTTCATTCCCTACACTCTTGTGGTCTTCGGTAATTTCAGCCGTAAAAAAGCGAGTAAAACGACTGGGGAGGGGTTCAGTATAATCCTGTAGGAATTCAAGTACCAGACGGGGAATTCTTTGATCCTTCCCTTCATTTAGTATAAAACTCAACTTATCTTCTTTTTCTCTGGCAACTGTCTTTTTTTGAGAAGGATCATAATGATAAAAGGATCCTAATACAGAATAGCTTCCTTCAAAAACTGGGCTTGCCGCATAAATATGTAAATAATTATAACCCTGTAACTCTCCATTGTAATACAATGCTGAAGATTGAACAATATTTAAGTTCGCATTAAGGGTCAAGATGGAAGCTTCCCCATTACTATACCCGAACATAATCAGCGACCCTTCTCGCACTTCTTCATCGCGAATAATCAACAAGGGATTATTGGAAGAAATTTGTTTCGTATTGAGTAATTTTCCTTCGGGATTTATACTCATAAACTTATGGTCGATCTGTTGTACTCCGCCGTTTTGGGAATGGGTTTCCGTGATTTTTACGAGAAGGCGGGAATCATCCAACTTAAACAACCTGCCCCGCATAGACAAATGCGTGTAGAGTGGTCGGGTGTCCCGTTTATCATAAAGTTTTTTTACCCAAATCAAGCTCCCATCATCTTTTAGTTTTACCAACAAAAGGTTTTGGTCATCGGCTCCAAGGAGCATCAGTTCTCCAGTTTTTGTAAGCTCCACTAAATCGGTAAAATGTGTTTTTGTCCAAGTGCTGCCACTCACAACGGTATCCGGGAAAATATAGCGTTTTTGCCAGACCATCGTCCCATCCGAACCCAACTTGGCCATATAGAACTGGTTGCTTACCGTTTCGGAGGATACATATATCCAACCTATCACATAAGTAAAGGAGCCTATTCGTACCAATTGTCGTATCGATACAGTTGATGAAGGTGTGTATAAATTAACGTAAGCCATTGCTGTTTTTTTTAATCGTTGATAATAATGTTTTCTACTTGTACCGTGTCCTCAACCACATATGCATTCCCGTTCCAGTTCATATACCTGAATCTGAAGTTTAAAAGTGAAGCGGTAATCTCTAAATTGCTGTGCATAATGATGGCTTGAGAGTAGTCGTTGCTGTACAATACCTTATAAGCATTGTTCACACTTCCGGTATCAAACAAAATGGCAATCATTCCTTCGACTTCATTTAATGGTATTTTTGGATTGTTAAAAGGCTCCGGATTCCTTACCAACAGAGCGACCACTTCTCCAGTGCTCTTATTAATAATCTTTAAAAATTCTGTTCTTACCGGTGGATCCAAAGGACGCATTTCCCATACTCCCTCGATTATCCGGTCAAACAGATCCTGATATTGATTGGCCAAAGGATAATCATTTGTTTGACCACCAGGATTGGCAATAATGCCGTAGGTCTTTTGGATAGCTGCTGAAGTGAGTTCCACGCGGATATTAAACACCGCCTGTTTTTGGCTACCTGTTTTCTCATCTTCAATAACATAGCTGTTCACTTGCTCGGCAAAATTCAAATAGCGTGACGTTTGGAACACATATTCGTGTACGGGCTCACTTACTATATTATCAGTCGTTTTCTCAAAAGCATTATAAAACAAAGCAGTATAAAGTTTTTGAGGCTTTAGATTAGTCAAAGTAACCGTGAAATAAGTGCTGTTCGGTTTAATCGGGTTTCCTAAATCTATTTCACAGGGTAATTCTGCATTTTCAATCATATTGTTGATTGCTTCGATATGCGGGGGTAGTATAGGATCGGTATCCGCTTCCCATAAGTACCCAGCCTGGTCGGGGATGGGTACAGTATTTTCGTCATAATCTACAGGTAATGGGTAAGGCACCACAACATCGGTAACCGGATCTTTAATGGCGATGTGCATTTGCCCTTCCAGTTCCGGCATATTGAGGTAAGCATACCATTTTTGGAACATATGCTCGGTCAGTGGTTTATTGAAATAAAGGGAAATCCTGCATTGCTCATTGCCATAAAACAAAGGTTTTGACTTTAAAAGGTTCCCGTTGGCATTCGGGTACGAACGATTATAGTCAATATAAGAGCGTAGGGAGGTCAACGGATATTCCTCTGGTTTGGCTCCCGATGGTAAGTAACCCGATGCTGGGTTTTTATGGTAATGGCCCACCGGACCAACAGTCTTAAATCCGTAATAGAAATTATAATTTCCGGGGCTACTATCCCCATTGTCCACTTCATCTTTTAAGGTGTATTTAATATAATAGGGCGTATTGGGTCTCCAAATAGGTTGAGCTTCTTTTTGCAACGCATCGATCATTGACTCGAAATCTTCTTGTATAGCTTCCATTCCAGGAACAGTCTCGTTCCACTGGTGGTCTTCAAAACTTAGCCAACAGATTTGCTGTAAGGAAGTATTACATCTCAATTGGGGAGAGTCATTACAATCACATTCCCCTCTCTCTTTTATAAATTCCAGAATGTTAATAGTCGTTACCCTAAATTCATAGTAAAAGCTAATTAATGCTGAAGCGGAAATTTCTTCTGGATAACGGTTCATCAGTTCGTTTAGTTTGTTTAACTGTTCTTTGAAACGGATATATAACTCACGCATAGATTCGATGAGATGATAATCTGGGTTCGCCTTGTCAAAACTCAATAAGATGCTATGGAACTGGTTAAAGCAGTCTTGTTGCCTTAACAGGAGCTCAATTTCTTTTTCACTTACTGGATAGATAAAACAGCTTTCAAACAAAGCCAGCAACTGGTTGTATAGTTCACATAATTTTTCATCCTTTTGGCAGTCCCCATTTTGTTCAGTGCAGCCAGAGGTTTTTAACTTGTTTAATTCGTCCAATAGCTCGTAGTACCGTTCCCTGTCGTTGGGTTCGGTAATATTTACAATACCACTTGTTTCTTCGTAGGTCACTGCAAACAGTTGGTTAATTTGTTCTTCAATAGCCTGTATGGTCAGTGCATTGGGGTTTTCGGGTTGAATGATCACTTTGGTAATAGGTTTATCCTCATTGAGGTACTCCACCACGGAGTTGAGCTGTGAAGTCGTTTTGTATTCTTGGTGCACCAATTCGTATTGAACAAGACTAATGCTATCATTGATTATAGACCTGTAATATTTAATGGTCACCCCATGTCCCAAGGTTGTCAACAAAAGCTTGACTTTTACCGAAGCTTCTGGAAGATAAATAATTAGTCCATTATCATTATTGAAGGAAAGTGATTTAGCAAAACCGTGTACGTTGCCCTCAATGGTTACCTCCATATATTCATTATTTACTGGTACGGCATTGCCATTGATGATTTCATAACCTGTATAACCGGTCAGGGTATAATAGGCCCCGTTGATAAAGCTCCCATTGTATTGTGTTGGCGGATAATACTTTTGCCCTACATTTTTATTAAGTACATTGGAGCAATGCTCTTTCTTTAAGGTTTCTTGACAATATAAAGTGGAAGGTCCCAGTCCGTATTGTTCGGGAATATGCCAACCTGGTTCCCCTGCTTCCATATAAGTAAAAGGGGTGGTTGCCATCAACCTTATAGTATCGTACTGTTTTTCCTTAATCTGCCAATAGCCAAGACGTAAATCGGCCACATTGGGCCTGTTGTCCGAATCTACTACTGCTTCAAAAGGATGGTAATCTTTCCAGCTGCTGCCATTCCAGGCTTTAATTTCAATATCCTCAATGGAGTATCGGTGTCTTACCTGTCGAACTTCCCTACCGCCACGGACTGTTTTTTGCGGGGGGATCAAATCCACAGTATTTTCAGGAGCAAAGGTATAGCCTCCTATTTTCCCAGAAACCGCCCCAGGCACCAAGCCTTTTTGTGTTTTAAACTCGATATAGGTATCCAATGGAATAACCTTATTGATCTGTGAAGCAGAAGGTGCTGAAGTAAAGACATTAAGTTCAAAGGCTTCATTGGTCAGCATATGTACCCCTTTGACCAATTCACTCCTTCTGCTATTGGGTAAGGGGGATACAGGCAAGCGATCCACAGTATTACTCTTCTCCCATTTGAGCTTAATGGTAAAGGATTTACAAACTTTGGCAAAAATAATTTTTACACAAGCCCTGATCCTCACTTCTGCATAAATCAAGAAAGGTTTGGCTGCTTCCGCAGAGAAAAGGGCATTCAGCTCCAACGATATCCCTATGATCCAGATATCAATATCAATACCGCCACCAGCAGCAATATAGCCTCCAATTTGTGGACGCTCAAAACTTATGAACCCACCTACCTCTAAATATGCGTATAGGTGTACTTTTGCGGGACCGAAGCGTTTTCTCAAATCAAACTCTGCTCTTGCTCCAGCTTCAATACCCTGTGCTGAAAGCATCAAGTAGGTTTGTGCGGTCACGATGGTTAATACCCGGGCACTTATCGGATCTTGTTTTGTTCCAAAATTTACATACCAAGCCGAAGGAGCATCAAAGAAGAAACCGGATTGTACTTCGGCATAAAGATCTAATATCCAACCATTATTTGATGGAACTTTAAAATCTGCTCCCATACCCATTTCTATGGAATTGTCTCCCCAAGCAATAAATGCAAAGAATGGAGGCTCATTTGTACTGTCAAGACCAAGACGTGCACTAAGAATAGAAGCTCGACCATCAATCATAAACAACGTTGGCAGGGATAATACTAACATTACCCTTGCTGAAATAGTAGTTCCCCCATCAAAACTGGTACCCAATACTGCTCCTGCACCAAGGGCTACCGGTGCGGTATAGTCTAAACTTTCGGGCGGTCCTGAAAATTTGGAAACGTGAATTCCCCTAGGTGGATATGTATAATAATCATACCAAGTATCTTCACCAGACACCAATCCAACAGCCTCCTTTTCTGCTACATAGGTATAACCCAATAAGCCTCTAAACCCATAAATACCAAGGGGGCCAATAGGGATAGGTGCTGGTAAATCTAGAAATGCATCAATTATAAAAGCTGGATGTTTTGGCTGTAATTTCATTGCTGCCCCTCCCGCTATTTTTGCTTTAGGTAGTTTTAAAGAAATTTCACCCACGTACTCTGGCGATTCGCCTGGTTCGGGTAAGGATAACATTCCATGTATAATAGCTATAGCACTTTCTGGGCTGGCCGTACCAGGAATGACTAAGTCAATTTCTAAAGATTTTATATGAATAAAAGAGTCTCCATCGTCTCCAAAATCATCATTATCTGTAGTGTAGTAATATTTAATCCCGTCCCCACGGACATCAATGCCCAAGGGATCTAAGCTGATACCGCCGTCAAAGCCCCAGTAGTTGTACTTGCGCATATCGCCGTTGTATTCCAATTGGGTGGAACCGTAATGTACCCCTGTTACGGCCATTTCTATGGGCCCGAGGTTTAAAGATATACTGAGCGGGATAAAGCCGTTGCCCCCTACGATTTCAACGGTGCCGTTGTCATAAACCCGTAACTTGGGAATTTCTATGATTTGGTTGTCGATGAGTTTGGCCATTACCGGGTTTTCAAACCAGATTTGGCAGGAAGTACCGATATAGAAGTCATCGTTTTCCCTACCTAATTCTAAGGTCAGGAAGTTAAAGGTCACAAAGTTGAACAGGGTAAACGGGATGCCTTCGGGTTCGGAAGCTGTCAAATTAAAATCGCCTTCTTCATTGATATGCCCATTAAGATAGACCAAGGCATCATTTCCTTGTGCATCTTTGAGTTTGGGGATTTTTAACCGCCCGGCGATGTTGGACTCCACAACACTGTTTTGCTTAAAGGTCAAGGCAAAATGGTTAAAGCCCACTTCCCAATTGCCGATTTTCATATCCATATAGGCTGCCCCGTTATTGGGTTGCCCGCCTACGGTTTCCAGGGCAATGGTGCCTGATACCCCTCCGGTACCTATGAGCATATTGTATCCGGCTAGTTGGAGGGTGGAGTTGTCGATGTTGTTGAACCAATTTTTGGGAAGGGTTACCGCTACATATTGGGTATAGATTCCGATAAAATCCTGAGACCGACCATCCAGATCAGCTTCTATAATATTGGAATTTTTGCTTAAATCCAATTTGGCATTTACAATATCTATCCCCAGACCTGTATTTCCGATTTGTGAGGGATGATTAAGGCTTACTGCCATCTCTTCACGGAAATTGATCCCTCCTTGTGTACTAAATTCCAAGTCCCCTGCATCAAAAACAAGGATGCTTTGTTCCGGATCGGGGATCGGGTTTCCTGAAGCATCCACGGGAAGCAATATGTTTCGAGGGAAGGCAAAGCCTATTGCCAATGAGAGTGAGGCCTCTATTTTTGGTATGATTATCCGCTTTATATAATCTTGGATGCTTTCCCCGGTAAGGTTTTGTGCGAACTGGTTTAAATTGTTTTGATAGGTTGTATTGTCCGCATCTATAATATAAACCTGGTTGACGACCTCTTGAATACTATCTGAAATTACTGTACTGCCTTCAATCGCCCCCCGGATCTCCTCGGCCATATTTAACGACGTATCATCTTGCGGATAGGGGATTTCATTGCTTCCAGAAAGGCTATAGTGTTGATTGACCTTATCGACAAATCCTTCATAATTAGACAATTCATTACTGCCTTCAAAAACCTGAACCGCTGTTTGCAATAAATCCGTATCGCCCAGGCTTAACGTTTGGTTAAGTATGTTTTGTAAATCAGCAGGCAAATATGAAAACCCTCCCAGATTAAAGCTGCTGATGAGTGCCAAGACCGGCCAGTTGTAGTTAAGTGTAAGCGGGATAAGGGTTTCCCCGGCATTACCGGGATTAATGGCAATGGAAAAACCCGTGTTGAACAAATCTAACTTGAGCTGCTCCCCAGTAACCAGCACCAAGTTGTAATAGCCCTGTGCCCCATCATTGCTTTGGACATACTGGAGCTCTTTGTAATAGATTTTATCCAATGCATTCTGTAGACCTGTTTCCAAAAACTGTAATTCTTCCGGAAAGTCATCTAAGCTTACCAAGGTGCCGATATTGGGATAGAAGGATTGTGCCATAAGATTATTTTTTATCGTCAATAAACTGTTCCAGTTGTTCTTTATCAAATTTTAGCTCATTAGCTTTAGCAAAATCAATAAACTCTTTTATATCAGAATTTTTGTCAATAAAATATTTATAGTATTTAAGAGTTAAATCAAAATCTGACTCCAAAATCGAGAAGAATTCTGTTTCTTGAAAATCTTTGTATTCTTTGTAAGTATCATCAATACTCATTTCTCTGGACTCTTGTTCTTGTAATAATTTAAACTCTTCGTGTGTAACATTGCTTCTTAACAGACTCCAGATTTCAAATAAATTTCTATCACACTCTGTTTTGTTGCTTTTAAGCTTGATATCATCAACAGTAGATTTCAAAATACTATTTAATATCCTTGGATGATTTTTTGCAATTATTTCAACAGCCTGATTTTCTGTATAATATCCCGGAAATATTTTTGAGTATTCTGGTCCTACTTTTTCGTCAAAAAGTGATATAAAATGTACTTTTTCCTTCCAGTAATTCTTTGGGTTTTTGTAGTCATAAATATCTTTATCAGGGAAAAATTCTGTAACATCATTTCTTTCAAAAGATTTAATACCAAACCTTTTATCATAATCCTTAATAAAAAAGATGCCTTCTTTGAACTTGATATTTGAGATATACCTATTAGGGTTGTAATACGCTTTTTTGCCTTCTACAATATTTATTTTACCTATCGAATCTATTATTGTTCCAAAAAAGTAGTTATTTCCAATACTATTATGTGAAGGAAAGACAAGGTACATTTTCTGTTTTCCATTTTGGATTATAATTATCTCGTCTATTAATGGGTAAGAAAAATAAAACCTATTTTTTGTTTTGGATTTATAAATTAGGTTATCACAATATTTTGGAATTTTTACTTCGTATAGTTCTATATTTTTAACACTTAAAAAATCTTTTGTTATTATATTATTCCAACTATGATGATTATAATCAGGCTTTAACCTAATACTTCTCATATAGATATTAGTTTTATCAAAGGATATACCTTTTATATTCTCCATAATGCTTATAGATTTACCTGCACACGGAGAAGGCTGCCCCCAAATGTTAATGTGGATAACCAATAAGAATGTTATGAAAATTATTTTCTTCATATTATAGACTATTTATCATTTTTTCAATGATATATTTTATATCTGTAAGCATTTGATCCCTATCAGTAACTGGGTCTTCTTTTAAAAACCCTATATGGATATGGCCAGTTTTAAGATTAGGACGTAGTGTGTTTCTCAAATTGGATACACGATAGTGTATCTCATTTGAAAAATAAAATTGTCCAGATCCCATACGAGCTTTGATTTTGAAATTTTGAAAATTGCCAGTCCAAGGTTGAGAGTCAGGATAATTCATCCAAGAAGGAAATTTGATATAATCAGAATCACCAGAATCAACAAATTTTAAATCATTTGACACTTGAGAATTATTAAAAAAATTGTGGTCATCAAATTGAGGTTTACCAGGATCTAGAAGATGCATATCAATTGGAATTACTGAACGATTATTCCAAAATGTATATGGCGGCCGATATATTTGAAATGCTCTTGATAAAGAATGCAAATTAGTTACATTTTGATTAAGTATTTCAGGTGAAATTTGATCAGCATATATCTCCCAATACGCTCTATGGTTTAAACCTATTACGCAGGGACTTCCAGGTATTTCTAACACATTACCAACCGCTAATTCTCCATATGGCAATATATTCTCAATAAATGTCTCGCCAATATTCAGGTTAGTGTCTAAGCCTGTTTGGGCATTATTACCATCTAAGGTTCCATATCTAAAATCTGAAGCAAACCTATCAATTTGAAAATCATAGTTATCTATTCCATAACTAAATGTAATAATCATATCTACTAGTGGGATAAATGGTCTAAAGAATTTCTCTACTTGTTCATCATTAAATTCCTTGTACCGAACCGGGAAAATAGTAGAACGAATAACACCTACATCATTTCCACCAGAGTCTTCTATTAACTCACCGTCTAATGCTAATGCTATATTTCCACTTGAATTAGAATTATATCCTTCCCAATCAAACCCTGCTCCAAAAGGGTCAAAACCTGATATCAATACTTTTTTATAATTTGATGGATAACCGGAGAAGCTTGGTAGGGCACTACCGCTCCAACCTCTGCTTGTTTTTTCAAAAACATCTGAAAAGTATTGATATCCACTTGCACTATCTACAACAGTTTTATGATTCTTAAGTACTAATTGCATCATCAACCGAACAAGGTAAAAAATACCGTCCTTATTGGTATAAGGCTGGTTCGCCTCTCTTATTCTTTGCCTTGCTAAAACAATTAATTCAGCTCCTTTTTGGGATAAAAGGGTTTCAATTTCATCTACAGGAACTGAAGAATTCGAGTGATTTGAATATAAAATATCTAGCTCATTCCTTAATTCTAAAGGTAAAGTATTTAAAACTCCCGTCAATGTATATTGCCCATTATTTAGGGTGTGTCCATCTATCAGATAAAGTTCTCTATTACTTTTTCCTCCAGAAATATTACTCCACAAAGTTCCTAACTGTTTTATTTCTTCATTAGTTTTGTTAACTAATTTAGATAGACTTTGATTATTAATATCTAATAGTTCATCAAGAGCTTCATCTAAAACAATTGCAGATTGAGAAGAACCCGTTCTTGCATATTCCGGTGATGTAAAAATCAAACCGTCACGGGAATAGATTTCTTTATATACCGTAGTTTCAGCATAATCTCCCGAACTGTCTAACCCCGCTATTACAGCGTGATATTTGTAGTAAGGCTCATAGTCTTTATCCCGTAAGCGGTTGCCTTGCGGTTTTAGCTTTAGCATCTGCAAATGATAAGGAGAAAGGTCTGCTGCAGCTGCAGTCTTTAAATCTTCAAATTCCAGTTTTTTTAAGCCAAGAAGAAGTATATTTTCTTTTACTTTTACACTGCTTTCATAAGCAAGCGTAGCAATAAAGTTTCCGGTAGTAGGTTGGAGACTATATTTTTCTATTTTAAAATCTGGAGAAGTTTTCTGTAATGTTTCTATGAAGGATTTGTCGTTATGGGTTGCTCCTTTATAATTAAATAGATTGGAATTTTTACTCCCCGTTTTTTTAAAATAAAACTGAGGCACTGTATAAAATAAAATATTATCGTTGTCCGGTGGATTGGGGCTTGTCGAAAGATCTGTTTCGGAGACCATTCCTGTTTCCATTATACAGCCAAGCCCTTGTTTATCAATATCATTGTTAAAAATAATTTCTGTATTACCGCTTGCGTATGTATTAGATGCTACGGTATTAACCGTTTCCACTCCTTTCTTTAAAAATATCCTTATTTTCTGTCCTATGGCAAAAGCAGAAACACCAGAAAGGTCAATTGATTCCGCGATGACTTTTTTATTGCCATAATCAATAGATATAGCAGCTTCAATTGTGATTTTTAATTTATCTCCTATTTGTAATGCTCCCGGAAAACTTTCCAAAACCGTAATAGCAGTACTCGTAGAGGTTGGATTTTCTACTTTTATTACATTGTATTCACCTACATTTTGTGGGTTTGTGGAGTTAATAATATTAACTTTATTCGTGATTTGGGCATCAATTTTCTTATTAATGGTAATTGTCTTTAATGAAGAATCTAAATTGGTTATATCCTCCTCCATATCTCCTAATACAAAGCCATGGTTTAACCCATCAAAATACTTATGATGGCTACTTCCAATCCATTGTACCCCATCTTCACTGTCCCAAGGAATTTGAGTAGTTATAGGACCAAATAGATAATCGGTAGGGTTCTCCTGTGGAAAGGAATCTGCATTGTCATTTAATCTCAACTGCTTGATATAATCCAACTTTACCACAGTAGCCAGTTGTTCAGTTTCACTGGGTACGTTAGGTACTCTTAGGGTAATAGCATTGGTAAAAGCTGGTAAGGGATTGGGAATAGGGGTAGGTAATAAATGGGTTTCATCTGTAAAATAAACCCTATTGGAGGTATCATTGCTTAAAGGCGGGTCTATTTCAGAGTTGGGAGAAAGTTCTACACTCCACCCAGCAAGTAAGGGTTTTTCATTATCGTTAATCCTTAGAGCAATAGAAAATTCGTTTTCTTCATTACTTCCAGAGGTGATTACATCTACTACGTGTACCGCCCAATCGCTGGTGTAATATTCTTTAAAAGTATTATTATAATTGGGGTTATTGATATTTTCAATTTCATCTGAAGTTAGTGCAATTTTAAATTCTTTATTATCATTTGAGGTTCCCGTATCACCAATATAATTGTCATAATAATTGTAAGAATAGCCATTTTCGTTACGTATATCCAGATAGACGTTATTTTTTGTGCTGAAAGGAGTTAGAAGTGTATTGTAAATAACAACTTTTGTTTCAGCAGGAGGATCATTTACATCGCCATTACTATTACGGTATTCAATCCCTTCTTTTATATCATAATGCAAGCCATAAAAAGCGGCGGGATCGACAAAGTGACGAACAAGATCTCTTTGCCATTTCTTTTCGGCTGGACTCATATTACCACTAATCTCTATTTCAAATTTTTCTTTTTTAGCCAACTTCACATCCACAAAAAATTCTGGGTTTTCTAATATAACTTCTATTCCAATTTCCCCTATGGCAAAATTCCCAAGTTCAATTCCGCAATCAATCGTAAATAACTGAGAAGATGCAGCTAAGCTTTTAAAAAAGAATTCGTCTATATTTTTATCGTTTGCAGGTGCAAGAACATTACCAAATAAAGCTTCAAGGGGAATATCATCTCCCGGAGCCCTGTCTTGTTGGATTGTCTGCATTGCAGCCAATAATTCAGAGCCGGAAGTATTTACTTTGTTGTCAGGGTCGGTCAGGTCGTTATTATGTATAAAATCGGTTATGCTTAACCCTCGGTAGATAATGTGTTTTACGGGCAGTTTTAATTCTTTTTGATTATGGGGGCGAAGAATAAGGTTTACCTTATCTGCATTGGTAGCTTGTTGCTGCAATAGGATTGTTCCCTGTACCATCGCATAAGCTTTGGTATTAGAAGAAATGGTAAATGAACTGCTTACCCGGAACTTATCGGCAGATTCTACACCATAACTTTGGCTTGCTGATTGGGGTGCTATGGCTGTTGAGGTAAAAAAAGCTAATGCAGACATATAATAGTTATTTAAAGAAGTCAACTTATTTTTGATGTTCAATAGTTTAGTCTCTTTGCACTTATCACAGCTACCACCAACGTGCAATACAGGTCAATAAACAGGCTTGGTTTTATAGGGGAAGTAAAAAAACAAGACCATAAAAAATCCTTAAAAAGAATTAATACCTTTCAAAGGTTAACTAATAAAATAAGAAAAGCAATACGTAAAAACACGTATTTTTTATAAATAACGGTAAGATAATATCTACATAAAAATTAAGGCTATGGAAAATCCATAGCCTTAGAGCCTGTTTAAAATTTATTTAATAATTTGTATATGCTTCTTTTTGGCCAAAATTACGTTAAATTTTCAATTGACGGCCGTTAGTGTTCTAATCGAAAGGTTTATTCACTACAAATAGTCGCCGTATATTTTCCATTAATGTTATTATTTGTGGTACCAGACTCTACTTTTATTTTAAACTCTACAGCATCAGCTGTTAAGCTAATAACTTCCAAATCAAACCCACTGGAAACACTTAAAAAATCATCGGAATTGGGATCGTTAAAAGATGTATAGATGCCACTTTCATAATAACCTTCTGCATTGGGAGCAGTGATACTGATAGGAAAAGCTCCTGAAAATTCACCTTTTTCACAACCAAAACCCTCATTACTTAATTGAATTACAAGCATATTTTCTCCAAAGACTTCTCGCAAGTCTGCACGCGCTCCATCTACAATAAACTCCTCTCCATATAATATACCGCTTAGCGGATCATTTGAAATGCCATCATTGCCATTCCCGTTTCCGTCATCGTTGCTATCATCACTGCTACAAGAAAGAAGTGCGATAGAAATAAAAAAAGTAAAAAATAATCTTTTCATCATTATTTGTTTTTAAATTAATTTCTGCAAAAGTCTTGGATAATATACATATATGCAATACGTATTTTTACGTAATTTTCGGAAATAAAAATGCATTTTATACGTGTTTTCCCGCATTGCGAGTTAAAAATCTAAGTTGCATATTTGTTTATGAGTTAGAATTATTTAGCACATTAAGAATATGTTAGAAGAAGTAAAACAAGAATATTTGAGTAAATTAAAAAATAGTCTCACTAGTTTAAAGAAGAGTCCTTTTGGCTCTGGGTTAGCAGGACTGTCCAGTCTGCATAAAAATATGATGATAGTAAATAAAAATGTTAAAGAAATAGCAGAAAAAATTAATAACCAATTTGTTAATGCTATAAATAGGGATAACATTGCTTGTAAATTTTCTGACGATGAGCGTATGACTTGTTATCAAGAGTTTAGAAAAGAATCAACACAAATAGTCTCCGATTTTAATCAAAACTTTCTTAAAAAGTTTTAAATATTTATTATTATTTTTTCTTTTTTTAGACTTTTTAATAAAGGAAAATCTTTTTCAATTTTGTTATGCTTTATAATATTTAATAACTCTAGATAGACCTCTTCCGAGATAGGTATTAATTTTAACGTGTTCTTGTCCAGAATGTAAAAAATCCCTGACAATTTTCCTACACCGTAAAACCTATTATTAAATATTGAAGTACTCCCGTAGTTTCCTTTTGGTTTGTTTTGACTGAATTCTATAAAATTGTGATAGTAAAACCAGCCTTCCCACTGACCAGGGTCTTCACTTAGCCGCTTTTCTAGATTTTCGAAAATATTTATTGTACAAGCCTTTAAATCATTTTCATCTTTTCTATTTTCTGGAAAATCAATATCTTCTTCACAAAATATTTCTACAGAATCTGTGAGTATATTCCTTTTTAGGAGAATAACACAAATTGGCACTTTTAATAAGCTTGCAATTACAGCAATTCCTTTTCTAACATACAAAGAAGATTCTAAAAAAGGAATTTTTATAATATTTTTTTGATTTTTAGTCATTCCACCAATACCCGAGTTCCCATCAGCATAAAACACTAGGCTATAACCTTCATTAATAGCTTTTAGACATTTAAAAATGACTGTCCTTTCTTCCGCATTTATAATTTCAAAATCATATGCCTTTACACCTAATTCTTTAGCAATTTTGTTGTATGATTCTATTGTAGAATCACCTTGTTTTTTAATATAATTGTCATCAGCAACTAATTTAAAGGGGACTGACCAAGAAATTAATAAAGAATTTAATAGTCTATAGGATGAATAATGAAATGTCACTAATATTCTCTTTTTCAGATTAAAATCTATTTTCTTAATTTGCCGTATTAAATCATAATTTCTTTCATCTCTTGACGATAATATTTGATAAAAAGCACTTTTTTTGGCAATTTTTAGATGTTCATTAAAACTTAACTTAGGTAAAAGTGTCCCAATCGAAGCAGATATAAAATTAAAGTCGTGCAGCCACTTATCTGATTCAAATATGTTTATATTTTGTATTGAATTGTACAATTCATTTATTTCGTTATTTTTCATAAAAAAAATCTATAATTTGGATTAATAAATCTAAAAAAAAATGAGTATCTATAACATTATCAGATTTAAGATTTACTTCGACTATATCTAAACAAATAACATCTAAATCATAAAAAATAGCTTGAAGCCCTTCAATTAAGACCTCAGGAGAAATACCATTAGGCAATGGATCTGTTACACTTGCATAAAACCTTGGATCGAGAACATCAATATCTAATGTTATATATACCTTCTTATTCTTAACCTTAGTTATGACTGCATTAACTTGATTCATAAAATCTTCTTTAGAATTAGTAAAATGGAAAGAATAATTTTTCATATCCTTTAAATGCAAAGAGTCGATATTCACATAATCTCTTAACCCCAAACTGTAAACTTCATTCTCTTCATATAAAAGTTTGGCAATTACAGAACTATGACTTGGAACTAAATCATTAAAAAAGCATTCTGAACTTAGAAAAATATCATTATGTGCGTCTATATGGATGCAAACTATATCATTAAATTTTTTTTTAGCCCCTGTAAATAATGGATAGGTAATGGAGTGATCACCACCTATAGCAATAAACTTATTATCTTGATTTAAAATATTTTCAGAAAAATTAGATATTTTTTTAAATGATTGAGTATTAACCTCTCTCGTATTTATAAAAATATCTCCCATATCACAAACATTGCTATAATCATTTTTTCGGCTTTGTGTTTTTATTTCCTCTGAGTATTTAAATGAATGGATATTTAAATTATATTTATTACTATAATTTCTAGCTATAGTATTATTTTTGTTTAAGTTAGATTCGCTGTCATTTCCTAATTTGTACGGTACTCCAAAGAGAGCAATTTTATTATAAACCTCATCAATTTCCATATGTGGAAGTCCAAAGTATGTTACTTGAGGCCTTACAAAAAAAGAAGATATATTTTGGTAAGACGTGCCTTGTTCTAAAATTATATTCTCTTCAATGAAAACTTCTAATAATTCCTTTCTTATACTATTAATTACTTGTTTTTGAAGACCAAATAAACGGTTGTAAGGATCAGAGAATAGATTTACTAATTCATTTGGAATAACAATAATTTTTTTTGTAAATTTATGTTCCAAATAACATTTATTAAAAACTTTCTTCACATTATAAAAAGGTGATAAATAATAATTGTTCATATTATAAATGAAGTTCTCCTTCATACAATAATGAATGATGAAGAAGAACTTTTAAATTGCTAGTAATTACTTTATTTAGTTTCTACCCTCAGTACTGGCACTTCTAAATCAGTGTCGTTACCATTACAACGATTATTGCATCGTTTTGTCTCTTTTTCCACTTCTTCTCCATTTTCCCAATCCATTTTCATTAAAATGTTTTGCATTTCATCAACGGAAAGACCTCCAGGAAAAGTTGGTTTTTCATACTTAAGTTCTACTTTGGTAATTTTCATAATTAAAAGAATTAAATTAAACAATCGATTAAAAATTTTGTTTGGTTATAAGCTTTTTTACCTTTTTTAAGGTATCATCATTATCATCAATTAGTATTTCAGGTACAACGCCTTTTTGATCTATACTTTCTTTTTCTGTAGTAATGTAATTAGCATTTGGCACGAAAAGATAGAAGTCATCAATTAGCTCAACTTTCTTAGAGCTTAACATTTTACCTGCAGTCCTTTCTCCGACTAAAAAGATATTGCTTTGTTTTTTTAAAGCGTAAACAATAGGTTCGCAGGTACTTGCTGTATTTTTATTTACTATTATATAAATTGGCTTATCAAAAGTTACATTACCTGAAGAAACTTTAACTTCTACACATTTGTTTTTTTCAATTGCATTCATAAAAAGATTTAACCCTCCTTCAGAAAAAACAACGCAGGAATCATATTTAGTTGTTTTTGACTCATAAAATGATTTTGATAAAAAATATCCTCCACTTGTTTCTGACGTTACTAAGAATTTACTTAATTCTATAGCAGGCCCTATACTTCCTCCTGAATTATTTCTTAAGTCAATTATTAACCCCTCAGGATTATCTTTAAATATTTCTTCGAATTTTTCTTTTATTATTTTTTTGTCATATGTAAAAGAATTAATATCTAAAATTCCAATATTATCTTCTAAATGGTATGAAACTTCATTCTCATACTCAGTAGTTTCTTCTTTATTATTAATATCTCTCCATATTGCAATATGGGAATAAGGTAAGCTTCTTAAGTAATAAAATACTGAAAACACAAAATGTAAATCATCTATAGATTTAGTAGAGTATCTCAATAGCTTATCTTTAAAATTTAGATACTTTGATTTTTCAATAAAAACAGGGTTGAAGAAATTGTTTTCAAATGAGTAACAAAACTTCTTTACTATTTTATTGTAATCAGAAAGTTTGGGGAGTTTGTTCTCTGATAATTTTTTGCCTCGTATTGTTCCTTTCTTAACCCCCTTGTTCGTCGTAACCCCGCCTTCAATTGAATTCTTGTCTAATTTTCCTGTGAAATAATAATTTCCTAAAGGTGAATAAAAAGCTGTTTTAAAGTCACCATTATCCTTATAACTGCCATCCAAAAAAATTAATCTGTTATTCTTAATTCCAGAAAACCAGTTAATTTTAAGTCGGGATAAAAAATTGAAATTTTCTTTATATTTATTTTTTATGGATCCTCCATCAATCTTCCCATTATCATAGGTGTTTATTTCTAAATAGAATCTAATATCACCTATATCATCAGATTCAAAAACAATAAGATAAATATCTGTATTTTCTAATGTTGAGGGTTGCCCTTTACAAGATAGAGTAAGCATTAAAATAAAAGTTGTGATTAATATTTTCATAATTAAAAAAATAAATTTTCCCCTCTTTTTGGAAATACAATGTTCAAATTTAGATTAAACATGACTTGTAAACAATACGTGTTTTTACGTAATTTTCGGAAATAAAATGCATTTTATACGTGTTTTCCCGCATTGCGAGTTAAAAATCTAAGTTGCATATTTGTTTTTTAACTACTTAAATACTAAAGTTATGACATTAGACAACAACACAGGAACGGTAATTTCATTGGAAGAGGCAAAAGGGTACACCCACGCATTTCAAGAAGACAAGCCGGATGCTATCAAATCATTTTATGTAGGAGCAAAAAAGCTTCAACGCATTTTAGAACAAGAAGACTGTATGGGGGTTCGTATATACAATGGCCGCACAACTGATACAGATTATAGAAATAAAGCCAACTTGGTACTTGTTGGAGTTAACAAAAAAGGAGAAGATATGACCGATGGAATAATTTTGGAAGATTTAGCACCTTGCCCTCATTTTTGTCCTCAATCCAGTCCTTTGATAAAATTATAAATTTTGTATAATATCCTTTTTTATATGGCTCTTTTTATAGGGGTTGTACCTTTTTTGGTATTGACCTATAAAAACAAGGTCTTTGACTTTAAGCAGCCGATAGTTCCTTTTATATGGGTAACCGCTATCGCTACGCTATATGAATTTATTGGAACCGTATTATTACAAATCAATACAGCATATTGGTTTCAGTTCTACTCTTTATTGGAGCTCGGATCTCTATATTATTTCTTTTACAAGTTGATAAAGCCGCAATATAAAAGGTGGTATCAGATATTTTTAATATTGTTTATCCTTGTTTACATTTTCTCATTCTTTTATTGGGGCGAGTATAATGCACTTGTGTCTAAAACCATAAATAAAACCCTAATGACCTTATTTGTATTTCTTTCTTCTTTTTTATGGATCAAAAAATTATTTGAGAAAATGCATATCCCCATTTTGTGGAAAAATGCTGAATTTTATTTTATTTCCGGACTTATTATCTATTATTCTGGTACATTCTTATTATTTTTATTGAGTGATTTTATCTTTAACAGCAATCTTTATTTTTACGATTATTGGCTAATCAATGTATTGGCTACATTAATTTTACGGCTATTTTTGATTATCGGAGTATGGAATATGAATCGGGACTGAAATTATTTTTCTGGATAGGTACTGCTATTATGGTAGGTTTGACTCTTATGGTGTTGTTACTGACAGTCATTTATCAAAAAAAGGTACATAAAATCAAACAAAAAGAAGCGGAAAACCTCCTCAGGGTATCCTTGGAGTCCGAAAAAAGAGAACGAAAACGAGTCGCTTCTGACCTGCACGATAGCGTAATGGGCGATTTGAATGCCATCCGTAATTATATGACCGTGTTGAGTAATGAAGAACAACACTCAGCCTCACCCCAGAATCCACTTCTACAAGAAGTGGAAACCGCTCTGAGGAAGATGCAGGAAAACATCCAAGAGATAAGCTATAATTTGATGCCTCCTCTATTGGAAAGTTCCGGACTAACCTCCACTTTAGAAAATTATTTTGATAGGATAAAAAAGTGGAATAAGTTAAATATAACCGCTAAGTATCAGTCTAATGATATTGCTATCCCTTCTTCCATAGCTTATGAATTATACCGCATTGTACAAGAGTTAACGACCAATATGCTCAAATATGGAAAGATTAGGAATATTACTTTTTCTATAGAAAAAGATGAGAATATTCTTACTATTACCGTTATTGACGATGGCGTTCCGTTTGATTTCTATAAAAACTTAAAGAACTCTTCCGGGATGGGGTTAAAAAATATTATGTCACGGTTAAAACAAGTGGAAGCAAGCTTGGTACAAGTGTCGGTTGACAAAGGAAACAAAATAGTAATCTCTTTAAAAAATACCCTATAATGTTACGGATAGCCCTTAGCGACGATCATCAACTTTTTAGAAAGAGCCTTGTTCTTCTAGTGAACAGTTTTGAAGGTATGCAAGTAGTACTGGAAGCCGCAGACGGGAAAGAACTTTTGGAAAAATTAAAAACTACCCGGGTGGATATTCTGTTACTTGACCTGCAAATGTCTGGAATGGATGGTTTTGAAACCGCTCTTGAGATAAGCAAACACTATCCAGAAATAAAAATACTGGTACTTACCCTTTTAAATGAAAAGGACACCATAAAAAAAGTTATGAAACTGGGGGTACAAGGCTATTTTACCAAAAACACCAACCCCAACGAACTTAAAAATGCCATTTTAAAATTGAATGACCAGGGTTTTTATTTTGAGGAAAATCTGACTTCGATAGTTCAAGATATTATAGATAGCTCGGCAGCAGTAAAGAGATCACAGCCAGTAACTTTTACCGAAAGGGAAATGCAAATTGTTCATTTGATTTTGAAAGAATACAATGGTAATGAAATTGGAAAGAGACTAAACATTAGCCCTCGAACTGTAGAAAAACACAAACGAAACTTGATGGATAAAACCGGCTCAAAAAACTTTATTGGAGTGATTACCTATGCCTTACTTCACGATTTTTTATCTATTTAATGATTTTAGATCATTCAATCCTAAATAATAATTATATTTTATGTTAGTTAATATTTATCTAAATAATAGGGTTTTATAATTACTGAAACAATAAATTTCTCTCAGCATACTTCTTTGCTTCTGACAGTTATCGGAATCGCAGAAAAAATTCCATATTGGGAAAAGTATTCCTTATAAAAGGACTTAACTCCAAAGCTTTCGATTTCTATCTACACATTTGAAGTCAAGTCCGCTTTAAATACCATTTATATGTTAATTTTAGTTGGTTTTTAAAAAAAACAAAAACAAACAATTTCAAATAATTACCATTTTTTATATAAAGTGGCAATAATTAGTTTTCAAATGTTTACCACTTTTTCGTATATTTGGCAAAGTTTTGATAAAGAGGTTATGTCAAAAATTGTAGAAAATAAGATTATAGAAGCATTTAAGGAACGAAGTTCCTTTGATAGAGACGAGCTATTTCAATTCTATCTTGAATTTGAACCAGAATTGAAAGAAAGTACTTTTAGTTGGCGAATTTATGAGCTTAAGAAAAAGGACATTATTAAAACTATTGGACGTGGACTTTATGTTATATCCTATAAACCGAAGTTTAAGCCAGTACTATCGGATAATGTTCTAAAAATAGCAACTAAAACCAATGAAAGGTTTGAGGAAATCCAATATGCTATATGGGAAAACCAATGGCTTAATGAATTTACGCAACATCAAGTGTCCAATCAAATGATTGTGGTGGAAGTAGAAAAAGAATTTACCAACTCACTTTATTATTACCTAAATGAAAACTTGCCTATGGATTTTTTCCTAAATCCAGACGATAAAGAAATAGAATTCTACATTTCAGAAAGCAATGTACCGGTAGTTATAAAACGATTGGTAACCCGAGCACCTATCCAAAAAATAAAAAATAAAAAAGCAGCTGTACCTATTGCAACCCTTGAAAAGATAATGGTGGATTTATTCGCAGATGAAAACCTATATCATTTTTACCAAGGCTCAGAAATGATAAACATTTACCAAAATATTATAGATAGGTATAATATCAATTTTACAAAACTATTTAGCTATGCTAAACGACGTAAAAAAGAACAGGAAATAAAGCAATTTATAAGCAGGCATATCCCAAATTTCTTAGAAGACATCCAATATGATTAATAACAAAAGTTTTACCAGAGAATGGCTAGATAGCTTCCGTAGAAAAAGAGAACATAGAGGGATTAATGTAACCATCCTTGAAAAAATGGTACACGCATTATCGCTGTTGGAGCATCTTAAAATCGCAGGACTTGATTTTGTATTTAAGGGTGGAACATCGCTTATACTTTTGCTGAAAGAAGGCAACCGATTTTCAATTGATATAGATATTATTTCTAGCCTTGAGCGTAAGGAATTAGAAGAAACTTTATATAAAGTTGTCGAAAATTCACATTTCAAAACACACATACTTAACGAGCGACGCAGTTATAAAGAAGGCGTCCCAAAGGCACATTATACTTTTGAATTTGATTCGGTTTATAACCCGAACGTTCCTGGAACGATTCTGCTAGATATTCTTTTTGACAGCGCACACTATCCAGAGCTTATAGAGTCCGCAGTTGATATTTCGTGGCTATCGGTTGATGACCCTATAATATCAATTACCACACCTTCGGTAAATTCCATCTGTGGCGACAAGCTTACTGCTTTTGCACCAGAGACCATCGGTATTCCATATTATAAGGGCGACCAGTTATTTACAATGGAAATTTGTAAGCAGTTATTCGATTTAGGGAAGTTGTTTGAAAACATTACAGATATGTCTATTGTTAAGGCAAGTTTTTCCGCTTTCGCGAAAGCGGAACTATCCTATCGCAGTTCCGATAAAGATTTCGGCAAAAGAAACCTCAAAGAATCAGATGTTCTTTGGGATGCCATAGAAACCTGTGCCATCATCGCTAAAAGGGAACGCAACCCAACCAAGGAAACAAAAAAGAAGTTTGAGGAATTAAACCGTGGCATACGCAGTTTTGGAAGTGCGTTTTTGATGACAGGAAATTTCAGGATAGAGGAAGCTCTTGCAGCTTCGGCCAGAGTAGCTTATTTAAATGCCATCTTGTTACAAGATGAGATAACAGAAATTGAATATTACGAAGGACAGAACATAAGCGAACTTAACATTGAAAAAGCAGAGTGGGCATTTTTGAACAAACTGAAGCGACAGCCAGATAAATCTATATTTTATTATTGGTTTAAGACGGTTGAACTATTATAAATTTATGTAAATGGAGTTTAAATATATTATTGAAATATGCGTGGCAATAGATATTGCTATTCTGGGTATTGCTTATCCAATAATTATAGATAAGATATCTAATATTGGACATAAGTTTTCCTCTAATTACCTAGCCAATGCTTTCGAAAATGAGTTTCCGCAACAGAAATTCTTTTGGAAACTGCCAGGAAGATCAAGACGTATCACAGTTTTTGAATGGGTTTTGTTTTTTACAATAGGGTCTTTTATTTTTTTGATTCTTGACCTAAATCCTCTTTTTTGGGAGAATAGTTGGTTTATGCAAAATTCTGCCAAACTTTTAGTATTAGCCTTAACAATTACTTTAGTTATCATATTTATAATTTGGTTAGACAAAGTTGCACTATACAACGGTAAATCTACACGAATACTTACCTACATAATTTCAGAATATAAAAAGCTTAATGAACCCAAGGAGGACGAATTCTATTTCAAAATTATAAATGAGTTGGCCATATTTGCGATAAAGTCACAAGATAAAGGTTTAGAAGAAACTTTAATTACTTTCTACACTGAAGAATTTAATAATACACGCGCAAGTTTTATAAGACCAAAAGAAGATAAAAAGTTGGAAGGTTTTGAAAATTTCAAAGTTGATTTTAACCACGAATTTCATCACGGAATAAGAGAGATAATAAGAGAGGTTTCTAAAGGAAGGAATGAAGATTTGAGAAACCTTGAGCATTTTGCTGTTAGTGGAGTTTGGTTTATGGGACACGGAGTCTTTGAAACCCCAATCTCAAATGAAACATATAACCAACTTTGGAGAAATGTAGTACTTATATCAGAAAATAGTGATTTTGTTGGTAAATATTGGAGTACAGCACATCAGTATTTTGATTTTGGACTAAAACAAGTTTATGGAGCAAATTATAATTTTGAAGAAAAAATTTATGATAATCAAGAGCTCATAGATCGGAGAGACAAAGAGAGAAAAAGATTTTTCGAATTTCATCTAGCTTTAGGTGGATTATTGGTTTATCAAAAAAACTACGATGCCCTTAAAACTATTTTTACGTATACACAACAACAGCCACCAAAGTATGTTTTATTGCCGCAGAATATGACAGAGATATTCACTTGGTTTAGTAGTTTTAAGGATGAATTTGGAAGAGGATATTATCCAATCGATTTAACTTATCCTTTTCCTGGATTGGACAATCTTGGAACTAGGAGACAGGTTACTTTCTGGATTTGTCAATATCTAGTTTTACTTTTTTTGAGACAGTTTAAATTACACGAATATCTCACAAACGAAAATTTTATTGGTCAACCTACTTTACCTGCCAATCAAGTTTTAGAGTTATTAAGATGGAAAGAATCCACAGGGTATTTTAGATTTTGTTTGAAAAAAGTATTGAAAAATAAAGAGCTTTTAAACACCATTTGATATGAAAGACAAAAAGATAAAGAAATTAAAAACTACATCTTTAAAATTCTTAAATATTTTAGAGGAATCAATAGAAAAAAAAATCGATGATGTAAGGCTTAATGCGACTATTGATGATGAAAAAGAATTGCAATTTTATGAAAGCTCTAGAGATGCAATAGTCGAGGCCTTCAAAAAGTTTGAAATTATTCAAAACTCTCTGGAGAGTTTTGAAAAGGAACCTACAATTTCCTTTGGCGTAAATGGATCGATGAATCTGTTTCAAAAATCTGCATTTACAACTGGCGATATTCCGCATATGAATGCAGACTCAATATTATCAGAACAAATAATTTTTCAAAGTATCAACAACTATATACCAAATACTTTCCTATCGGCTAGAAAAAAAAGATACCTTCTTCGTAAAGATGATTTAGTTAAAGGTATAGATAAATTAGGTTTCAACGCTGACAACGATATTATAGTAGCAATGAACCTAAACATTTATGGAATTAAAGATTTTGAAAAATTTGAAAATAAAATTGTCAGAATCCCATCCACTGGTTTGAGAAATGTGCTTTATCTCCTTCCAAAGGTTGATTTGCCAATAATTAGACATAAGGATCTTGAGATTAAAGAACAAAAGGAACATCAACTTGGGATTTTAGATGATAATAAAAAAGTATATGCTTCTCTAATTGACCTAACAGTAGATGATAACTCAAAGCACAGGGAAAAATGGAATAAAACTGAAACTAATTTCACAAAAGACTTGCGAGTTCAGCTTACCATAGCTTTTATTGCGGAAGTTGTATGGAAAGCGAAAGCTAATGTTATTCAAATAAACATTGAAAACTCAATGGAAGAACAAGGAATCGTTAATGAGATTTCCGATTTAGAAAGATTTGAAAATAAGGAAGAAGTATAATGATGGTTGAATTTAGAAACCCATACCATATAGAACCACCAGGGGCTTTACGTGAAATATTATCACATCCAGCAAATGAAACTGAAGCAATTGAACTTGCAGTATTTCAAGAGCATCGTTACGCATTCTTTTATTGGAATAAATGGAGGTGTAAATATGTAGGTAATAAGGCACCTTGTTTAGTTTCGCTAGATTGGCACCAAGATTTATGCTACCCCTGTGCAACAGAAAGGGAATGGTTAGATAAATTGGATTTAGAAAGTGATGCGGAAGTATCTTTGTTTTCGTGGGCAAAACTTGCTGGCAATAATGATGGTCATATTTTATGTGCGGCTTATCTCAATTTGATTGGGGATATTTATGTGCATTGTAGACAAGAGCTTGGTCAGGACACTTGGAAAGATGAAGAACTGATTGATACCTATGGAAACAGCCACGCAATCAAAAAATTCAAAACGTATAAAGCCTTACAGGATGCACTATTGAATTCTTCAGAAACATCCGTGTTTTTTGATATTGATTTGGACTTCTTTTCAGTAAAGAATGGCTTAAGTGCTGGTTCATTTGAATTTACCTATTTACAGGAAGAAGAAATACGAAAAATGTTAGACAAGGATAATCCATTGATAAACTGGATTTTTGAACGTATAAAAGGTTTCACAATTGCTACCGAACCAGAACATTGCGGTGGTCTTTTAAAAAGTAATAAGTTTCTTGATTTAATTAGCGAAATCTATTTCAGTCCAGAATTGTTTGCACCTAAATGTAATTGGAAATGGAAATGGAAATGGAAACCTAAATATTAATTTGAGATAGAATGGAAAAACTGACAGAAAATAGAACTATTGAATTATTGATGCCTTATTTAGTTCAACAGGGATATCAAATAGAGAGTTTTTGTTTAGGTCAAACTAAAGGGTACGATATTGTGGCAAACAGAAAAAGTGAAAAGTTGCTTATTGAGGTCAAAGGCGCAAAAGCACATAAGGATTCGCCAACGAAGCGACGAGATTTTTTCAATTCTGGACAGATTAAGACTCATTTAGGTAAAGCAATCATTAAATGTTTAGAAACAAAAGTTGCTTACCCAAATGCGAAAATTGCCATTGCACATCCCGAAGATGAACAAATAAGAAAAGCAATTGCCAGTATTATTCGAGAACTAAATAAGATAGGCATACAACACTTTTGGGTTAATTCTAATGGAACAGTAATTCTCGAAAAATAATTCATTTTGAATACATCAACAAATTCTAAACTAAACACATTATTTCATTTCTTGAAGGAAAACAGGGGTTATAATAAAAAAGTTCAATCAAATTCTTATAATTTATTTTTAGCACCTTTTGATTCACTCGAAGATAGATTATATTCAGTTCTTCATCACGTAGCGAATACCCAAAGCCAACCTAAAATTGACATTCTTGCTTCTTTTTTTCAGAAAGTTTATTCAAATAAATCACAGTTGCACAGTTTTAAAACGTTTATCAATTTTTTAACAGATAATGACAGTTGTGTTCATAATTATGAATCATTTTATTATGGTATGTTGAGACAGGCTGGTTGGGGCAATAAAACTTCTGCATTATTTACCAAAACTATTTATCATTTGCATAATGGAAAGTATGGATTCCAAAATTCAATATGGGAAGACGCACCAAAAGTGATAAACCAAAAAGAAAAAATTTTCTTACCTGTCGATGCGGTAATTGAAGCAACTTTTCATCGTATTGAGCCATCCACTAAATGGAATTTCCATAAGATAAATAAACTTCTACAGGATAATTATTCTTCTGAACAAATGGAAGTTTGGGATGACCTTTGGTTCTGGGGCTTTATAAATCAACGTGGTTCTGGACTGAATAGAAAGTTTATTTGGAACGAAGCTAAATATTGGGCACTTATTGAAACTTCAAAAGATGAAAAATCAATAAATACAATAAGGGAGACCTCATTAGGGTTTCTAAAACTCTTTGATAACAAGTAACCTTAACCCATTCAGCCCATCCCCCTACATTCCACGAAAAGCTTCATTCCGGGAAAAGCACTTCATTGCAAAAGTCTTGGACACAACTCCAAAGCTTCCGATTTTCATTCCACTTGCCCGCTCATTCCCGATAAAATTCGGAAGCGGCCAAACTCCATTCCCATCTACACCTTTGAAGTCAAGTCCGCTTTAACTTCTACTCCAAGAGGATAATCCGTTTTCATAACCTGGTCAGCACACTGACTTTTCATTTTGCAAGCACACCTAGACCCTTTCCTTGATGGGCTTTACTATTTTATTGTGGCATTTTTTGTTTTTAAATCCCTTTATCGAATAGGCTGAACTTTTCAAGTTCATTAATTATTAGCTTTATTCCATTTGCGTGTTCAATAAAGTCAAATTCGACAGTTGTTAGAATTGATGGAAAAAATTCTCTTGAAATTGGATGATTCTGTTCCAGTTTTTCAAGCTTGACTGAAAGTGTATTGTGTGATATTTCTTTACCCTTATGGTCGAGCTCCTTGAACTTTTTAAAACTTTTTCTAATCTTTCTTCAATTTACTATAAACTTCTACATCGGTAAAACGACTTCCAGTTAATAGCTCTCCATCTCGCTCAATTCCCTCAAATTTAAATCCGAGTTTCTTGGGAATATTTATGCTTGGATTGTTGCCAACAGCACACTTTATTTTAACTCTGTTTAATCTTAAGTCATTAAAAGCAAAATCACATAGTTTTGCAACCGATTCGGTCATAATTCCTTCTTTCTGAAATTTCTCAGAAAGCCAATATCCTATTTCCGTCTTTTTGTTAGCTTTGTCGGTACCTTTCAATCCAATTAAACCTACAAATTCATTCTTTCTTCTGATTGTAAAAGTGAACTCAAAATTGTCTTTAGGAATATTTATAACCGACTTAACAAAATTTTCAGTGTCTTTAATTTCTTTTGTGAATTCTACAAAAGGCAACCATTTTCCTAAATATTCTCTCTGACTATTAATAGTATTGAAAATATCGACTGAGTCTAATAATTCTAGTTGTCTGAGTTCAATATTTGAATCTATTCTTATGATCATTATATTGGTGTTTAATGTATTGGAGCTGATTGGCTATAAAACTCAAAAATACATTTTTAACTAGCAAATCTATCTTTTAATTGTTATAATCCCACTCAGCCCATTCCTCTGCATTTCGCGAAAAGCTCCATTTCGGGAAAAGCGCTTCATTAAAAAGGTCTTGGACACAACTCCAAAGCTTCCGATTCCCATTGCGCTAATCCTGCTGAAATACGCAGGAACGCTCCATTTCCATCTACAGCTTTGAAGTTAAGTCTGTTTTGAATCCTACTACTTTACCCCAATAATTAATTTAAATAGTTGTCGTGATGAAAAATGAATCAATTCCTGCTTTGTTCCTCTTCGCTGGCACTGCCAAAAGAGGTGTTTTCTTTAAGTTCTTTTTGACCGAAACGGTAACTAAATCCAATTTTCATTAATCGGGTGTCGTTATGCCGCGTAAACCCTAAAGATTGAGATGGATATTCAATAGCCACTTTGCTGCGATTGGTGTACAAAACATCCGAAAGGCCAATATTTAAGTTTGCTTTGTCATCCAAAAAGGAATAGCTAAGACCAATATCTAAATCTGCCGAATTTCCTACGTGGTAAAATCCTTGTATGGTTTTGCTTTGATAATTCCCAGAGACTTCAGCTTGCAGTCTTTTGCTGAAGGGAATTTTTGCCGAGAACTGATACCTCCAAAAGAAGCCTTCTGGTTTTTCGGAAATCTCCGCGTACGAAATGTTATAATATTGGTATAATCCCAGTACTGTTTGCTGTAGCTGAATTTTATCTGTCAATTTCAGAGGAATTACTGCCTGGATTCCAAAATTTTGATTACTCCCTAAGTTACCAAAAGTGTAACGTGTTTCTGCTGAGCCTGAAATATTCATAGGAAATTCGGAATAGTAGTCGTTGGTGTAATTGTAAAATGGTGTAAGAATATATTTTTGATGAATCACGTGACTGAATTCAATGGAATGGGTAAATTCTGGTCGTAATAGCTGGTTTCCTTGATTGGAAAACAACGGACTTTGATACGCAATAAATGGGTTCAAATCGCTGTAATCAGGGCGGTTAATACGTCGGGAATACGAAAGGTTGAGCTGGTAATTTTTGCTTGCTTTGTATTGCAAATAAAAGGTGGGAAACAGTTTAAAATAATCGTATTTTGTCCTCTGCTCCAAGGTAGGTGAATAACCTTCCGTAGCAGAAAACTCGCCGCGCAAACCTGCCTTTATTTCCCAACTTTCAGAGAGTTCCTTTTTCACCGAAACATATACCGCTGCATTGTGTTCCTTATACCGAAAATCATTACTCAGGTCTGAATTTTTTAACCAAGTACCATTTTCCAAATTCTCAAATAGAAAGTTGTTCTTGGCAATGGTAAAACCATATTTTGCTCCGGTTTCCCATAAGATATTTTCATAGGGTAAGTTGAAGTCTAATTTAAGCGCTCGAATTTTAGTTTCGTTATCAAAATCGCTTCGCAATTGTTCTTCACTTGTGTTTTCTTGGAAATCAAAAATATTGGTAAAATTTTGATTGTCTTGCATTCCAAATTTTGCAGAACTGGCAGAAACCGAAAATTTCTTATTCAAAGAATCCAAGGTATATTCATAGTATAAATCTGTGCTGTAGTGGTTGAAATTTATATCTTCCTGCGTAAAAGTTTGAAAAGAATCCACGGGCAAATCTTCCCCATTCGTTTGAAAAGTTTGATTTGTTGAGGGTCGGTTGCTTTCATTGATCGATGTGCGTGAAGCTAAGCTTAAAATAGATTTTTCATTAAACTGAAAATCAATTTGACTTCGCAAAACATTATAAAATTGTTTTCTACGCTCGTCATTGTAAGATTGGTAACGCTGTTCACCTTCTGGTAAGCGCAAATTATTGTACTGTTCTATTTTTTCAAAAGAATTTACTTTTCCGCCACTGTAGGAAACTGAGGCGTTGAGTTGCTCTCCCTGATATTGAAAACCTGCTCTCCCTACAAGTCTTCCATAATCGCCTTGATAACCAGTCAAGGCAAAGTTTCCATTCCAACCTTTTGCAGTTTGGGTTTTAGTAATAATGTTGATGATTCCTGCATTTCCTTCAGCTTCATACTTAGCTGGTGGCGTAGTGATAATTTCTATGGTTTTAATATCTTCAGCAGGCAATGTTTTTAAAAAATTCGCGATTTCATCTTCATTTAAATTTTGTAAACGGCCATTAAGCATAAGTCTGATTCCCGATTTCCCCATTAAATGTAAGTGATCTCCGAGAGAAGTATAGATACCTGGCGCACTTTTTAGTAACTCGAAGGAATTACTACCGGCCAAAGCAGGACGATCTCCTACATTAATTATCATTCTATCCAGCTTTTTCTCTATCAGCGGTTTGGTTACGGTGATCATTACTTCCGAGAGTCCTTCTTCCTTTGGATGTAGAATGATTTGTTTCGGAATCATTCCTTCGGAAAGATGAATGGTATCCTTAAAACTACGGAAACCGAGGGAATGTACTTCCAGTAAATAAATATTCGGGAAAGCTTCCACACTAAACTTCCCTACGGAATCTGTAGCTGTGTAATTAATTATTTTTTCAGATTTGATTGATTTTAAAAACACGTCTGCTGAATAAACAGGGTAACCGTCTAAGGTTTGTACAGTTCCCGTAAACGACACTGTATTTTGGGCAAAAGAACGCTGTACACTTCCGCATAACAAGAGAAAAAAGAGAATTGATTTTGAAAGATTCATCGTGTAAATTTTGTTTCTGTAAAGGTGGGAAAGTGAAATAGAAAAGACGGTTAACACACGGTTAACGCAAGGTTAATAGGCGAAGGGTGTAAGGAATTTTAGATAAAGACAATTTTAAAGATGCCTGAAAAACTGAAGTAAATAGTATTTTCTCGGTTAACGATGGGTTAACGCAAAAAATTTTAGTTAAAAAATGATAGAACTATCTTAAGTTTGAATCAGATTTAAGGATATGAAAACGAAATTCTTTTGGTTGATTACGGTTTCGATTGTGGTATTTCTTGCCCTTTCCAGTATTCAAGGTTATTTGATCTACAATACCTATACGCTGAAGCGGAATGCTTTTATTGACAAGACCCGAGATAGGATTTTAAAAATTGATTATAACCAAGAATTGGATTCAATTGTGGATTCTTGGGGCGAGGAGCTGAAAAATCAAATTGCCGATTACAAAAATCACCGCATTAATAAAAAGGAATTGCTTTACCGCATCAAAATAAAAGCTGATACGCTGAACGATCAATATTATAAAGTTTACAAACGTGAGTTGCATAGCCGCAAACTTGGATATGAACTAAATTATAAGAAGAACATTAAGAGTATCGTCATTTTCGGAAAAGAAAACGACACCATTTTTCCGCTGAAGAAAGACGAAAGCTTTCGGTTGTTTGGTGCCGATTTCACCAATGATAAAGCAAATTCGGTAAGTGTATCTCGAACATTTTCCCAATTTGAATACATTGACCAGACCGGGAACGATATTATCACCCAACAATACAACTTGGAGGTGAAAGCGCAGGATATAATGCAAATTATTGATGAGAAAAGTATTGTATTTAGGCAAATGGCGGGTCTTTTGATTGGATCCCTAATCATTTTTTTAGCGATGGTAGGTTTGTTTTATTACTCTTTGAAAACCCTAATCAAACAGAAAAAAATTAATGCAATCAAAACAGATTTTATTAATAATATAACCCACGAGCTTAAAACGCCGCTGGCCACTTTGGGTATTGCGACCAAAGGATTGAAGGTTAAAGAAATTCAGGATGATCCGGAAGCAATTAAACATTCGTTGACCATCATCGACCGGCAGAATGACCGCATTCAAAAACTAATCGACCAAGTGATGAGCAATAGCCTGAATGCTGAAAACATCCCCTTGCAACGCACGCAAGTTCTGGCACGTCCTTATTTGGAAGAAGTACTGGAAGATTTTAAAATGGGCTTGCAACATCAGAATGTTCTCATAAAAACCGATTTTTTTCCGAAGAAAGTCTTTTTGCGCTTGGATAAATTTTATTTTACCACCGCTTTGTTCAATTTGCTGGACAATGCTGTAAAATACAGTGAAGATCCAATCGAAATTACGATAAAAACAACAGTTGATAGGAATCAATTTACTATTGCTATCCAAGATCACGGAATGGGAATTTCGAAAACGGCACAAAAGAACCTCTTCGATAAATTTTATCGCGTTCCGCAGGGCGATGTATATCAACAGAAGGGACTTGGTTTAGGACTGTATTATACCGAGCAAATTGTAAATGCACACGAAGGAGAAGTTTCAGTAGACAGTGAACCAGGAAAAGGCAGTACTTTTTTAATTAAAATTCCGCTGTACAGATGAAAAAAATACCCATTTTATTAGCAGAAGACGATGTGGATTTTGGAAGCATCCTCAAACAATATTTGGAAGTCCATAATTATCAAGTCACTTGGGCTAAAAATGGACGGGAAGCGTTGGAAATTTTTCAACAAGCACGAGAAATGCCTTTTGCAATAAGCGTGTTGGATGTGATGATGCCCAAACTGGACGGTTTTCAGTTAGCAGAAAAGATAATCGATATCGCTCCAGAGATGCCTTTTATATTCTTGACGGCGAGAAAGCTCAAGGAAGATAAAATTAAGGGACTCAAATTGGGAGCCGATGATTATATCGTGAAACCTTTTGATGCCGATATTTTGGTTTTACGGCTGAACAATATTTTACGGCGCACACAAAATAGAAATTATATAAAAAAACCTTCCAAAATTCAAATTGGTAGTTACATCCTTGATACTGAAAACTATCAGTTGCTACGGAAAGACAACGTTCAAAAGATCACGGAAAAAGAAGCTGCGCTAATTAGTTACTTGTTTCAACATAGAAATAAGTTGTTGAAAAGGGAAGAAATTTTGAATGCGATTTGGGAAAACGACGACTTTTTTTCTGGACGAAGTATGGATGTATTTATTAGCCGTATTCGGAAACATTTTAAGACTGATCCCTGTATTTGTATTGAAAGCACGAGAGGCATCGGACTTACATTTCGTATTGATGAATAAGCAGAAATTAAAAACAGAAAAAGTTAATCCAATTAAAACACAGAACCTATGAAAACTAATTTTTTTACCATTTTATTGATGAGCTTGGGCTCTTTAAGTTTCGCCCAGCAAACGCCAACTCCTCCTACACCACCGGCAACTTCGACTACGGTAAGCACATCTTCAAGTACCAGTAGTAATTATGTACGCTCGGTTTCTAAGGGTGACGAAGACCAAGACGGGAATCTTTCCATCGCTATTAGCGAATCGGATGACTCGTATAAATTACGAGCAAAATTTCCGTCAAAAAATGACAAGGCATTAAAGGATTTATTGCTGAATGAGTTTGGAGAAGAAAATTTTCAAAAAGATGGTAATGACCGGGAATGGACGTTGGCCAGCGATCACGATGAAGTTTACAGCATAAAATTTTCTTCCGGTAAATTAAGGATGAATTTAGACAAAGAACAAGCGGCAAATACATTGACTGAAAAATTTGTCCGAGTTGGACAAGATATCAAACAATTACTTTCTGGTGATGAAGACCGAAAAGCAGAAGCTTTACAACGCAAAGCAGAACATTTACAGCGAGAAGCGGAGCGGATGCAGCGAGAAGCGGAACGGTTAGAAAGAAGAAATGAACGAGTACGACCAGATAATGATGTTCACGCTTTGAAGATGAAGGCTGAAAAGTTGCAAAAAAAAGTAGATAGCTTGCAGCAAGAATTAAAAAAATTTAAAGAAAAGTAGGAGAATTTGAATTTGCCTTAGCCGTTTGTCTTTTTTTAGGCAGGCGGTTTTTATGTTTTAGAGTTCTTGAAAGGTTAAATCCCACTCAGCCCATTCCCCTACATTCCGCGAAAAGCTGCATTCCGAGCAAAGAACTTCCCTACAAAAATCTTGGACACAACTCCAGAGCTTCCGATTTCCATTCCACTTGCCCGCTTATTCCCGAGAAAAAATCGGGAAGCGGTCAAACTCTACTTCGATTAAACTCAGCACAGGCATTTCAATCTACAGCTTTGAAGTAAAGTCCGCTTTAAAACCTACTTAAAAAAATAATACGTCTTAATAACTCTTTAGGCACATTACCACCACATTTTGAGTAAAGACCCTTGCTAAGGGTAGTCTTTAATTTAGCTTTTGATGTATAAATTTTGTTTTTTAAATTCCAGTCCGTCATTCATTTTAAAAAGGATGGATTTTTTAGTTCTGTTTTATTAGCTCCAAAATCTAAATTCAATCAAAATTATATCTATAGTTTCAAATTCGTCCTTTTTCATCTTCATTTCCTGTGGCGTGCCTTTTTGCACTGATGTTTTTATTTCCAAATTTATAACTAATTGATAGTTGAAATGAACGGTTATCGAAGTAATATCTGGCTGTTTGAAATACATCATTAACAGTTGTGGTCCTTCTTATTGCTGCAGTTTTAAAGAGGTCGTTTCCTCTTAAAGTAATATTTAAATCTTTATTGAGCAATAAATATTGTAAGGATAATGATAATGAACTTGCAGATTTGGTGTCAAAAATACCATCTACACCGGGAAAGCTATACCAATAGTTAACTCCCATAAGCAATGTTTTGTCTGCATTCAAATTAAAATCGTTATAAGTATAAACAGTAGCGTTTATACCTTCTTGATCTTCATGGTCTTCTTCTAGATTAAATGTTGATTTAGAATAATTTATATCCAGACCATTATAGCTACTCCACCACTTAACTTTATTAAATGTATAGTTTTCTGAAAAACCAATTCGATTGGTAGTTATGAAGTTTTCAAAGGTAAAACGAATTATATTGGTTTCACTATCTGCTAATGGAACCCTTGAAAAAACATCATCCTCATAATTATAATAGAGTTTGGTAACAAAGTTTTTATAGGTGTTCGTTAATTCAAAATTATCAATGAAAGATGGCTGTAAAAATGCATTTCCAGCTATAGTTTGAAATGGGTTCATCCAATAATCATTTGGATTTATTTGAGAAAAACTAGGTCTTTTAATTCGTTTACTGTAATTAAATGAGAAATTAGAATTCTCTGTAGCATTATAGGATAGGTAAAACGTTGGGAATAGTTTGGCATAATCATCATTTACTGACAAATTCAAATTATTAGATTTAGAATCAGTTTGTGTTGCTTCCATTCGCAATCCTATTTGCATACTCCAAGTATCATTAAATTTTTTATTGGCGGAAATATATGCAGCCTGAATATCCTCTTTATATTCGAAATCATTTTGAGCTAAGGGCATATCAGTGACTGGATCATCAACCAAACCACTGTTGTAAAATAAAATATCATTTAATGATTTCGAGCTCGATATTTTCCCGCCAAAACTTAAATCTACCCAATGTAAAGGATATTCAATATCTAACTTAGCAGAGACATTGGTAACATCTTGTTTGTTTGTGTTGATACCTCTATAAAATTGCTCGGAATATGGGTCTTCAATAATTGAAACCCCGTTATAGGTTTTGATATCTGGATTGTTATACTTGAAATAATCCAAGTTCAATGTTATTTTTCTTCCTAGAGTGTCTAGTGTAAATCCATTATTATAGTTTACAGAATGAATTTCAGGACTTAAGTCCATTGCTCCATTAGATCGAAGTGATCTTATGATTTCATTTGTATTATTATCATATACAGCGGTGTATGGAGTGTCAGTGCTTAAGTAATCAGATTTATTATATAAATACTGCGCCCCCATTTCCCAATTAGATGTTATTTGATAATTGAGATCTATTCTTCCTGAAAGTCCTTTATTTGAAAATTTGACAGGTGTTGATGTAGCCCATAGACCATCAGGGAAGTAAGCATTATCTTGTTGATCATAGAAAAAATCTGCGTCAGTGTAATTAATTGAAGATGCTATACTCAACTTATCTTTATTGAAATTAAAATTTCCTCCAACAGAACCTGCAGGATAGCGTCGTTGCGTGTAGGAAGATTTTAATTGGGCATTCCATGAATCTTTCTTAGCTTGTTTTAAAGTAATATTTACTAAACCACTATTTCCAGAAGCTTCATATTTTGCTGGTGGTGTTGTAATAACCTCTATATTCTTAATATCTTCTGATGCAATAGACCTTAAAAAATTGGACAAATCTTCGCCAGATAGCTGCACAATCTTATCATTAATCATTACTTGAAGATTACTTTTCCCTATCATTGTAATTTGATTATTTTGCACACGTACTCCTGGTGTCACTCTTAAAACTTCTAATGCATCCCCTGCGGAAGCTTTCGAAGAATTTTCTACATTAAAAATTAAACGGTCTATCTTCCGTTGAATCAACTTCTTTTTTGCAGCAACAACCACTTCGTCTAATTCTTGAGCATTTACAATTTCTATAACACCTATGTCAATAGACTTTTCTGCGACAGTTATATTTTTAGTAAATAGTATTTCACCGGTATAAGTAACCTGCATTGTATATTCTCCTTTTTCTACATTTAATTCAAAAACGCCATTAGCATCAGTAACCGCACCTGTAATAATTGAAGACTTATTATTCAGCACAATTACTTCCGCAAATTCTAAAGGCTTTTGAGACTCTTTTTCTAAAACACTACCTGCTATTTCTGTTTGTGCGGTTACTGTTAAACTTGAGAGTATTATAAAAAAGGTAATAATTTTTTTCATATTTTATTTTTGATAAGTTGCAATTAAGGAATGCAGAATTGTTGTGTAAAGTTTATTTATGATTTTTTTGTTTAATTGATTTAGCCATAAAAAGTATTTCTTTATTGACTATTTCAGCATTTTCTTTTTTAGTAATTATCGTACCGTGATTTGCATCCATATAAAATTGTTTTCCTTTGGTAGACAAATTTTTAAGCTCTTTTTGCATCTTGAACCATATTTTAGGATCGCCGTACTGTTTTTTTGCGGTAAACACCAAAACTGGTAACGAATCTAAACTACTGGCTTGACCTGCTCGTAAAAGTATATCATCATTTATCGTATTTTCTTTTACATACCTGCGATAAACATCCCCTGAATATGAAGTCAGATCCAGTTTACGATCCCGGGCATCCTTTGGCAGATATTTATCTATAGATTTTGGATTAGTTATTTCATAATAGGCTCCGGTTATTCCCATATCGGAAAGTATTGCAACAGATTTTATTAAGACAACTTGATTTTCATCAAACATTTCATTTGCTGCTAATCGTTCCCATTGTTCGGGATAACTCGAATCCAGAAAAACCATACCTTTTACTTCATTTGGGTATAGATCTCTAAAAATTAGATTATAAGGGCCGCCCATAGAATGACCTGCCAATATATAAGGTGGTTTTTCACCATTTTTTTCTAGTAATTTATGCAATTGGCGAGCATAAAATTCTGGCGTAATATTGTCATTACTTGGTTCGCTAAACCATTTTCCTTCTCTGTCATACCGAATAACTCTCATATCTTTTTTCAGTCCTTCTGCAACCCAATGAAATACATCAGTATCACCTCCAGCACCTGATTCAAGAACAAGGGTTGGCAAATCATTTTTTTGGCCTTCTGCTCTTAGATGAAGTTTAGTTCCATCAACATCAACTAATTCTCCTGGTGGAACTGGTTTTGAACCAAATAGTCGGAAGCAAACTCCTGATATCAATAGTAGAATTATGATTCCAGCTAATATTCTACCAATCCACTTGAGTATTTTTAGAATTAATTTCATCGTAGTTTTTGTAAATTTTCAATTCGATATTTATTTACAAACATTGGAAAACTTTTCCCTAAATTATCATTTAGGTATTGGGATAAATTATGCGGTTGAATATTGAGTTCTTTAGAAACATCTGCAAGTTTGAGATTTGGATTTTCAAAAATTCTCTTTTCTTGCATTACAATGAATAAATCAATTGCAATTGATTTGGCTTCTTCAAAGTCAATTTTCTTATCAGCATATTTAATGTTCTCTTCAAAAAAAAGATTCTTTCTCTTCCGTTTTAGTATCCAAAACAAAATAACCAAATAGAAAACGAATAAAAATGACAGCATACCAACAATGTATGAGGTATAAGACCCTACCGTATAGCCCAACCAAATAACTGCTATTCCTAAATAGATGCTAAGCATCCATACTTCAATGTCCTTAAGTGTACTGTCTTTAGAAAAAAAGTTCTTAAAAACTATCTTTAGCTGAATACCTGCCAAAATAATATAAAGTAACCAAACCAAATGAATGACAGGAATAATAAACTTTGACCATAAAATATGATAGGACAGATATGGATATGTAATTCCTAAAACACAAACGATTAGAGATATTGGTAAAATATGAAGCAGCCACCGTAAACCTTTATTTTCTGCCATTAAAGATTTGGTATATAGGTATAGAAACGGACCTATTAAAGCACAAGCAGAAATGCCTATTTGTATGAATATTTCGGATAAATGAGGATTGAAATAAAAAAATACCGATTTTATAATCCGAATACTTAGAACAAATAATAATGCTGCTAAAAAATAATTTGATTTATTATTTCGTTTTGTGAAAAAAGCAAAATAGGCGCTTAGAAAAAGGCCGTTTATAGCACCTAATGCGCTAAATAAAAATATTAATTGGGTATCAAAATCCATAAACGGAGGCAAAGATATGGCGTTTGACTTACAATCACTATATTTTATTAACTATATGATATTTTTTGAACAGACACTCAGCCCATTCCCCCTACATTCCGCGAAGGGCTCCATTCCGGGAAAAGCGCTTCATTAAAAAAGTCTTGGACCCAACTTCAAAGCTTCCGACTTTCATTTCACTTGCCCACTCATTCCCGAGAAAATCGGGAAGTGGTCAAACTCTACTTCGATTAAACTCAGCACAGGCATTTTAATCTACAGCTTTGGAGTTAAGTCCGCTTTAAATTCTACTTCGAGAAGATAATTAGTTTTCATAGTCCGTTCAGCACATTGCCGCTTCATTGCGCGCCCACCTGCCGAAAGAGCAGGAATCGCTTCATTTCGGGCAAAGAGCTTCCCTGCAAATATCTTGGACACCATCCCCAATTTCTACTTTTCATTCCGCTTGCCCAATCCGCCCCGAATCCTCGGGACTGGAACGTGACGCTTCATTACAATCCGAAATTGTGAACGGAGTCCGCTTCATCGGAATTATCATTTTGCATTTAATCCCACTTCCTATGTTTTCATACTTCACATAAGCATTTAGACCTACTTCCGCACCACCACTGTCATAACCATGTTTTTGTAAGCAAAATACCAACATTCGGAAGTTAAACGGACTGCATAACCGGTCGCACACTCCCTTTTATAAGTCCTTATTAATTCCAAATATTGAAAATGTATCAGCAACAAAAAAAGGTGACAGCGAGGGCGCTATGGGAAGTAAATCTAAAATGAATCTTATGAAATCTTACAAAAACATCAAAAAGGAAGCGGCACCAAAAAAAACAAAAAAGGAAAACGCTCAAGATATAATAAGTAAATCACTTCAAAAAAATATAACAATAAACTGTCTGAATAGTTCAGATAGCAATTTTAATTAATTCTTAAATATTTTATTATGAGCACTTTAAAAAATCACGTACAGTTAATCGGAAACGTTGGACAAGAGCCAACCATTACAAACCTTGAAAGCGGTAAAAAAGTAGCCCGTTTTTCACTCGCCACCAATGAGTTTTATAAGAATGACAAAGGCAAAAAAACACAAACCACCGACTGGCACACGGTCGTAGCTTGGGGAAAGACTGCCGAAATCATTGAAAAATATGTTGATAAAGGCAAAGAAGTAGGTGTTGCGGGAAAATTGAAATCCCGAAGCTACGAGGACAAAGAGGGTATCAAGCGATATGTTACCGAAATCGAAGCAAATGAAATCCTTTTACTTGGTAGTAAAGACAAGTAGAATTTAAAATTAAAGAGGGCGTTCCTCTCGAAAGTTGCGCCCTCTTTTTCATTATTAACTCTTTAAAATCAAATTAAAATGAAAGCACAAGTTTACGAAATCAAAGAAGGATTGCAACATTTTCACGGTACGGAAATGTTCTATCAAATCCCATTATTAAGAACACGTTTTACGGATGGACTTAAATATTTATGTGAAGTTTCTGAATGTTTTTGGCTCATTACAGATACCTCGGTAATTGCAAAAAGTCTAATGAACCGAAGCGAATTTATAACCATAGACTTTAAAAGATTGTCCGAAGATAAGCAGGATTTTACAGGCTATGAAGCAGAGATAATATACAGCGATGGCAACGACAATATTTTGGAAAAACACGGCTATAGGGTAACTGATTTTCCGCTCGATGAACTGCGGTTATTTTTTGTAAATGATACGCTGATGTTACCAAGTGAATATTAAAATTTAAAGCTATGGTTTATCTCAATTTTACAGACTTGAGCGATGAGGCTCAAAACCGTCTTTTGGAAGATTCCAAAAAGGATGTGGAACGAAAATTTGGCGACGATATTCGCAAATACGTAAGAGAAAATTACACCTGTTTTGAAACGATGATAGAGGAAGAAGCATTGCGGAATTTATATTCCTATACTTTTATATTCAACGTATAATTTTCTAAACTTTATAGTCAAGCTCCTCTAGATTTTTGGAGGTGTTTTTGTATGCAATTAATTTCAAGTCGAGAAAAAAGCGTATCTTTATTTCGTTGAAATTCAGCACACATAAATTCATATAGTTATCCCATTTTTAACTTTCGCTGATAGCTGTATCCATCTATAATTTACATATAGGGATTTTCGAATTCCTAAAGGGCAATTGGCTTTTTAGCCAGATTGTATGAAATTTTTGTCACGCTTTGGCGTGACGAAAAGGAATAGCAAGAGGGTAACGGGCAGAGCCACGTTACATATTCCTTTTAGCGTATAAACCCTTGAATTTCAAGTATTTGAAAATTAACGGATTATATAAATTTCTTGGATTTGCGTCAAATGCCCCCAAAGAGCCTGTAAACAGGGATGGATTTACGTCAAACACAAAAAAAGCGAAAGAAAATGGATTCATTCATCACCATCAGGTTCAAAAGGAAAACTGCCAAACGTTTTCAGGAATTTTCAAAAAAGCACTGCAAGACACATACGGAAACGATGGAAGCCATTCTTGATTTTTTCTTCTACAATGAGATATCGCCAAAAGAAAAGTTAGGTCCGACAGGGCGAACCATCGAAGCTAAACTATTAAAAAGAATCAATGCAGTCATCGCTATAATGCGTGATGTTGAAAAGACACAAACCAAACCCACGGTCGCAATGATTCAATCCCTTTTTGAGACAGAACAGCCAAACAAAAAACCGCTGATTTTAGAAAAGAAATATGCCGAAGAAAAAAAGGAAGTACGCTTCCGTGAAAAACAAAACCCAAGTAACCAACTGTAAATTTTTGAGCTATGTATATTACAATCACACCTCAAAAAATAGGAGGTAATTATTCTAAAAGTTCGGCTGATTTTGTTGGCTATCTGGAGAAGGAAAACCAAGGATTGGAACAGCAGGATATGGAACATTTTTTTAACCAATACGGCGACGAGATTTCAGCAGAGGAAGTGGTCAGGGAAATTGATGGCAATACGGCAAAACTTGAAAAGCACGAGCCACGGTTTTATTCTATTACCGTAAGCCCTTCAAAACACGAACTGAAACGGTTGCAAAACCATAGTAAAGATTTGCAAAAATATACCCGTGAGATTATGAAGGATTATGTGGCTTCATTTAATCGCGAAATCAATGGGCGACCCATTACTATCGATGACATAAAATACTATGCAAAAATTGAACATCAAAGAACTTTCAAAGGCACGGACTTTCAGATAAAAGAAAACCAACCGTATGCTACAAAAATACTTCAACTAAAAACTGAAATCCGAAATGTGCAAGAAGGGCGCACAGAAGGAAATGTGAAAAAATTGGAAAAAGAAATAGGGAAACTCGAAAGAGAAGCACCACATCAATCCCGAGGCGTCGGGAGAAAACGAATTGTACAAGGAATGCCAAAGGCAGGAAACCAAAGTCATATACATATTATTTTGAGCCGTAAGGATGCTTCCAATAAATTCAGTTTGTCCCCAGGAAGTAAGTACAAAGCTTCCGATGTTGAATTAAATGGTAAAACGGTAAAACGGGGATTTGATAGAGATGGTTTTTTTACGAAAGCGGAAAAGACTTTTGACAAGGCTTTTGACTATAAAAGGAACTTCGCTGAAACCTATACCGCAAGAAAGGATTTCATCAAGAATCCGAAAATCTATTTTGCTTCACTAATGAAACTGCCCACCAACGAAAAAGCTTTAGCGTTCAAAATAATGGGAAAAAGTGGCATCCCGATGATGCCGAGTATTCCGGTCACACAGGCACAATTGGCAATGAAAATTTTTAGACGCGGTGCGGAAGTGGCCATTAAATCGAGTTCCATCGGAATCTAATCTAAAACTATGCAAATGGACAATCTCTTAACGGTACTTTTTATTATTGGTTTAGCCAGTAGTGTTTTCTATGGAATATTTCGGGTTAGCAGATATGCCTTTGTCGTCAATTTTCTATTGATTGGCGCTCTTGTGTATTATTTAAATGAACAATTACCATTGGTTCAAATAGCACTTTATTTTGTTTGTCCTCTGATATTAATTAATATAGGAATGTATGTTTTCTTGCATAAAACGGACACGCCTAAAAGTGGAAATGCCAAATATCAGGTCAACTTTGCAACTACAAAAGGAAACTTTAAACTGGACAACATCAAACGAGGTGCATCCATAATCGGTTCTGCGGGAAGTGGAAAGACAGAAAGTGTAGTCTATGGTTTTTTGAAACACTTCGAAAAAGAAGGGTTTTGCGGAATTATCCACGACTACAAGGATTTTGAGCTTACCGAAATGGCTTGTCCACTTTTTAAGGATGGCGATATCCCTTTTAAGGTCATTTCCTTTGATAAAATTATTCATAGGGTAAATCCTATTGCCCCACGCTATTTAGAGAACGAGGAAAGCGTAAACGAGGTTTCAAGGGTTTTAATTGAAAACCTTTTGGAACAAAGAGAAAGCGGAACTACGGGAACAACAAAATTCTTTAACGATGCTGCTGAAGGATTGATTGGTGGGTTGATTTGGAAACTAAAAACCACATATCCACAATTCTGTACACTTCCACATTTAATCGCCATTTATCAATATCTGGACACGGAAAGCCTTATCCAGTTTCTGGAAACCAATACGACATCGAGGGCAATGGCTGATGCTTTTATCAGTGGTAAGGATTCTGAAAGACAGACCGCAGGTGTTAAAAGTACTTTGGCCAATGCGCTGAAACGCATCAGTACCCAACGCATATTTATGGCATTATCTGCGGATGAAGTGCCACTCAATATAAACAGTCAAGATAATCCAACCGTGATTTCGGTCGTGAACAATCCCAAATTTGAAACTTCGTATTCGCCTGTGATTGCAACTATCATCCACACCATTACAAAACAAATGAGTGTTCGCAATGCAAACCCTTCATTTCTTATGATGGAAGAAGCACCTACCATTCGTTTATTGAATATGCATCGTATTCCTGCGACACTTCGAAGCTATGATATTTCTACGATTTACGTGATGCAGGACAAAATCCAAAACGATATGATGTATGGAGATAAAGCAAGCAAAGCCATTTTGAGCAATTTGTCCTACCAGTTTTTTGGTAAGGTAAATGACCCGGACACCGCAAAATATTACGAACGCTTTTTTGAAATAATCAAAGACCCGACAAAAAGTATAAGTCGTGGCCATAACCTCGATTTTGACACACGAATTACAACTGGAGAAAAGGAAATACCTAAAATTAGGGCAGATGTTTTCTTTCGATTGAAACAAGGCGAGTTTATTACGTATGCTGATGGGAAGGATAAAAAGATACAGTTCAAGTTAGCCAACATTCAAAGAGAGTTTCCACAAGAATCGAAGCCGTATTCTCAGGCTGGTTTAGCAGCTAATTTTGAGCGAGTTTATGAGGAGGCAAGGTCTATATTTGACTAACTACCATTAAATGTTAAAATTTAGATACGATAAGTCTTTAATCTTAGTAAAGATAATTATATATTATTCACCTGTATTGTAAAATGTTAAAATCATAGAATAGAATGATAGATGACCATAAAAATGAATTTCTTTTAAGATTGCAAAAAAGTTCATTGTATATAAGCTTAAAGGAAAAATGTTCTGATAAAGATGCTGAGGTCATTGCTCTTGTAGAAAAAATGACTTCCTATGCTTTCCAACGCACTAAAACGATATTGCGGCATATGGGTGAGTTTACACTACACGATGGTGACCATCTGTTTCGTGTCTTGCACCTTATGGAAAGGCTTATACCTAAAGAAAAAATTGAAAATCTTTCACCACCAGAATTATTACTTCTTATCGCAAGTGCTTTTTTTCACGATATAGGTATGGCACCAGATGAAAAAGAAGTTTTGGCTTGGAAAAAAATATGGGATTATGAACCCGATATAAATACTGACGAACAAGCTTTTTACGATGATTTCAAAAGATTTTACAACTCTCGACCCGAGGATGAAAAAAAATTGAGAGATTTAATTTCTAAAGGTCAATTTTCGCAAGTAGAACTTATAAAATCGTATTTAATAACGGAGTATATCAGACAAACTCACGCTGACAGAGCTAGAACTATCATAGAGAATGACTGGTCTAATAAAGTAATGTTTCGAGATACTGACCTTACAATAGAGTTGGCACAGATATGCTATAGTCATAACGAGGATCCTTTAAAGCTTTTAGACCTAGACAAAAATTTACTTTGTGGCCCAGGTATATATGCCTGTTTACCTCTAGTGGGTGTAGTTTTGAGGTTAGCGGATATTCTAGACTTTGATGGTAAAAGAACCCCAAAAATTTTATATTCTCATTTGTATGTAAGAAATCCAATATCTGTAAAAGAATGGAATAAGCACAGAGCTGTTGAAGCTTGGGAAATTAGCCCTGACTTAATCCAGTTTAGTGCAAAATGTTCTCATCCAGTCATTGAGGCTTCTATCCACGATTTCTGCTCAATGATAGACCACGAGCTTAGCTTAGGAAATAATATTATATCAACTTTAAATGATTTCCATTTTGCGAGGGAGAGAGATCTACATCTAAAATTGCCTTTGAAGGTGAATAGAGAAAAAATCAGGACTAAAACCGACATAAAAAATAATCCTTTATACATTTATAAGGACACCAAATTTAACCTTAGTAAAACTCAAGTTATTGAGCTTTTAATGGGAACTAAACTTTATGGTAATCCAGAAGTTGCCTTGCGGGAGTTATTACAAAATTCTATAGATGCTTGTTTGCTTAGAAAGGCACAAGAAATTAAATGGGGTAATTTATACGAGCCAGAGATTTTAGTGAAGTATTATACAGAGGGTGGAGATAATGTTCTGGAAATAATAGACAACGGAACAGGGATGGATGAGTATATAATAGATAACTACTATTCTAAAATAGGTTCATCATTTTATAAGTCCAAAGACTTTTATAATCTAAAAGCTGAATCAAATGCAGAATTTTACCCAACATCAAGATTTGGTATTGGTATACTGTCCTGCTTTATGATTTCTGATGTATTGATTGTGGACACAAAGAAAGTTTATGGCCCGCATAGGTCAAGTGACTCATATAATATTACCGTAGAGGGTCAGGAAAGTATATTTTGGATTAAAGAGGGAAAGCGAGACAAACCAGGTACTACCACAAAATTAATTTTAAGGAAAAATAAAAATCCTTGGGAGGATATGTCCGAGGATAAATTCATAGAAAATGTTGAAAGTGTTATTCCCAATCCCCCTTTCGATATCAAAATTGAAACCACTTCGCATAAAAAGACCAGAAATATTGATAGCTTCAAGGAAATTACGTCTTATGCATTGAAGGATTATTCTTGGGAAGAAAATGAGAATATTAGGCATATTGAAATTAACATTGACCGTGAAGATATTGGTATTCTCGGTTCTGCGACTGTGGCAATTTTAGAAAGTCATAATAAGCCGGTTAAGCATCTCGAGCTTAATTCTAGAGATATTGAGGTAGAGGGTGAAATGTTTACCCTTGAGAGAGATCTTAAAATAAGTGTTAACTCAATAGATGAGAGTTCAAAGTCAATTACAATCAGTGACGACGGTGATATTAGAACTGATGATTCTACGAGTGTTTTAACAAAGTCAAAATCGCGTCTGTCTCTGCACGGAATCGAAGTGCCAGCAAGTTTATTCCCTCAATCTTGGCGTATGAAAAACAACCAAGTGAAATTAAGTTGGCCATTTCCTTTGATTTTGGTCATAGATATATGTGGCGAAAGAGATTTAGACCTTAATTCACCCAGAACTGAAATTATTATTAGTGAGAAATGGACTGATTTTGAAGAGCAGTTAGCAAAAATAATTTGTCAAGGTATCAAAAATGAAGTTTCAGCTGAATATTGGTCTAATCTTATGGAAATTTTTGAAGCTTCATCGAGCAGTAGCGAAAATTTCAAAAGGGCTTTTAAAATTATCGTTTAAAAGGATTTATTCTGAGGCGTGGTCGATATTTGAACTAAAATATTTATTGTCTGCAAACATTGTAAGTTTATTTCTGTTAAATTATTAGGATAATATTATCTTTATTGTCTGGCCATAAATAGCTGCCAATAACCCAAAAAAAACATAATATTGAATCCAATTTACTTAGATACACATATCCATACATCTGCAAATCCTAATCAAGTAGATGACGATTACGATATTGAATTATTGGTTAAAAAAATTAACGAATTTAATGGAAATTCAGAATTCCTAATTTCGCTTACTGACCATAATATGGTTAACAAAAATGCTTACCTTAAAGCAGTAGCTTTGAACTTAAATATCATTCTTGGAGTTGAGCTACATATTAGAAATTATGATAATTGTCCTGCATATCATTGCCATATCTATTTTGACCTAAAAGAAATTACTGGAGATATTCTTGATGATATTAATAATAAATTGGATGAATTGTATCCTAAAAAGGAGGTAGAAAAAAAAGACCCAACCATTCCAACAATCCAAGAGATAATTAATAAATTTGATTCTTATGAGTTTATGCTTTTGCCCCACGGTGGACAATCTCACGCTACGTTCAATACATCAATACCAAAAGACACAAGATTAGATAGTACCTTAGAAAGGAATGTTTATTACAACCACTTTGAAGGATTTACTGCAAGAGGAGATAAAGGATTAGAGAAAACACAAGATTATTTCAAAAAGCTTGGAATAAATGAGTTTGTAAACCTTATAACTTGTAGTGATAATTATACGCCAACAACATACCCAAATGGTAAGGATAAAAATCCATTTAATCCAACTTGGATGTTGGCAGAACCTACCTTTAACGGTTTAAGGTTATCCTTATCTGAGCAGTCTAGATTGATTTATTCAGGGAATAAACCCACGTTTTATTCAGAGAATATTCAGTCGGTATCCCACAAACAAGATAACATCGAAATAGACATTGATTTGACTTCTGGATTGAATGTTATAATTGGAGGCTCTTCTAGCGGAAAAACTTTGCTTGTTGATTCAATAGTTAGATGTTTAAATAAAAACACTGAGGAATCGATATACCATCAGTACGGTATTGAGAAGTTCGCAATTGTTAACCCTTCAGGTATGAAGCCGCACTATCTATCTCAAAATTATATTATGGGCGTTGTTAACAATATAAGTGAAGATAAAATTGAGAATATAGACATCATCAAAAGAGCGTTTCCTGGAGACGAAGACATCAAAACTAGTATCAATAATGGATTGCGTGAGTTTAAAAAAAATATACTTTCATTAATAAGTAGCGTCAAAGTTCTTGAAGAGGAAAGTCAAACATTACAGACTATTCCAGTCCTTTCAAGATTGATAACTAGAGAGAATTTAGAGACTAATATTTATGATAATCTTCAATCAAGCGAATTAGAGAATGAAAAACTAAGGTTTTCGCAAGGTATTTATGACGAATATGTACAATCCTTAGAGACTATAGATGATTTCTTATCAAAATATCCATTTATTACACACGATTCTGAATTAGTATACAAACTTAAAACTGAGTTAGCTGAAGTGTTGAATATATCTAATAAGGAAAAACAAGTTAGACATTTACTTGAAAGTGAGCAAGAGTCATACAATCAAATCTTAAGACATTCTAACTCTGAAGAACAAACTAAAAGGCAAAACTTCAATAAACTTTTAGAATCTTTAAAGAAATATGTTCGAGCCTACAGAAAATTCCATAGAACTATTAATTCTATTTCGAGTTATACTCTCAATTTTGATTCAGAAGAAATAGAATCAATGGGACACAAACTATATATTGAGAATGATTTTATACTTAGCACAGACAAATTTATTGAGGTGGTCAATCACTTCTTAAAAAGTAAGATAAATAGTTTTGAAAGCATTACACCTGAACTATTATTTGAAAGCAATTTCAAAAAACAGAAACCTAAAGTTCACGACTATGATGATTTTGAAAATAGAATATATAACAGCTTCGAAGAGCTAAATAAAAAGAAGTACAAAATAATAACTAACGATGGTCGTGAATTTGATAAACTTAGTCCTGGATGGAAAACGTCAGTTATTCTAGATATAATTTTAGGGTATGATAAGGATAGTGCACCAATTATTATTGACCAACCAGAAGATAATTTGGCAACGGATTATATAAATAAAGGTTTAGTTACTGCAGTAAAAAAAATTAAAAGCAAAAAACAAATAATATTGGTTTCTCATAATGCAACAATACCTATGCTTGCTGATGCACAGAATGTTATTCTTTGCAGAAATGAAAACAACAAACTTATAATAAAATCCAGTCCTTTAGAGGGCGAAATTGATGGAACGAGTGTTGTTGATCTTATCGCCAAGATTACTGACGGCGGCAAATCATCAATCAAAAAAAGAGTGAAAAAGTATAATCTTAAAAAATTTAGCGAATAATGAAATTAATATTCAATAAAGAAGAAAATAATGATATAACGGTCAAAATACAACAAGGAACAGTTCCTGTTGAATTTACTTATACAGAAATGATAAATCAACTTCTTGAAGATAATACAATTGACGATACTGATTTTGGAAATCTTTCAGACGAAGAATCGAAAAATCTAGAAGATATGCTAAACAAAATTTCTGATATTTTTGACGAAGAGGAAATTTCAGAAATAGAGCAAGAAGTGATGGTGCCAAACGAAGAGACCTCCATTAAGGATGAGGACGATAATGACGACTTACCTTTCTAAAAAATAAATTACTAATAATTAATCTCTTAAGACCATTTGAGAAAAAATCAAGAAGAATTCTATTGTTTCAATGAAACTGGTCAATGCAGTTTGCCATCCAAATCTGAAGTTTTAGAACTAAAGCATAAAGGGATAAAACCAGTCGCTTTCTTAGATAGTAATGTTTGCTTAAATATTATTAAGCTGATTGATTATGGCAAAAATGCTACTAACTGTAATCGACGAAAAATACTTCACTTAAAAGAAATTATATCAAAATCGGATATGCGCATCAATGGCCTATTCGGAATTTTGGAACTTTGCGAAAAAGATGGACATTTCTTAAACGATAAATATCGTGACTTTAAATACAGGCTCGAATTTTTTGAGCAAATTCCAAATAAATATTTGAATAAAGGCAATTATGATTTCCTTAGGGATTTTCATCTAATCAGAGAAGTGCCAGATTTTGCAAATGCGAATTCGTTTTATGAAAAACTCTCAATTTTACAATTAAGTTACTGTTGCTTACTGAAAATTCGAGAACTTGCTTTAGGGAGTACTAAAAAGAATAATGCTGAATCGAATATAGATGCTTTTACCCAATGGATTGTCAACGATTTGGGACTTATGCTCGGTATCGAGTATAAACTTGCTATGAGTGTCCTTGGGGGTAGGACAGAATTTAGAAAAATGATTGGATTGGATGATAAATCACCCTCGGCAAAACGAAAAATTAAAGGCTCGGTATGGGATATTTTTCATTCAAGATATTGTATGCATAATGCAAATATAAGTAAGCATTTGGGAGAAAATATTTCGGCATATTTTGTCACTAATGATTATAATTTATTTACACTTTTATCAAAGTATTCTCTAACAGGAATATTAGACCCTGGAGATGATTCAGGCACTACAAGCTGGTATAATACTGATTTTGATTATCCACATTTAGATAATAAATTTTTAGAAAAAAATACTGAGGAAATGTTAAACTTAATGCACGACCGATTAAAAGTTGATTTTCAGTACAATAAAGAAAAAGTAAATAAGATGATTTCAACATTGGAGAAAGAAAACGATATTCTATAAATAATCAAATTGCTGTTTTCTAAATAGTCTATATCGCTTCAAATATTTCCCTTTTTTCACTCATTCTTTTTTGACCAAATTTCGCAATTTAAATTCAATATCTTTACTGTCTGATTTTATTTAACTAAATGACCGAAACAAACCGCATAGAATACAAACGAGAATTGTCCGATGGGCTTGAAAAGGAGGTTGTCGCTTTTCTGAACTATCGCGAAGGAGGCATTATACATATCGGTATCGATAAAAATGGAAATACCTATGGATTAGCAGATGCGGATGCCGACCAGTTGAAGATCAAGGATAGACTAAAGAACAACATCCGCCCTTCTGCACTTGGTCTGTTCGATATTGTGAGCGAGGAAAGGGATAACAAAAACATCCTAAAAATTATTGTGGCAAGCGGCTCCGAAAAACCTTATTATCTCAAAAAATATGGGATGAGCGAAAAGGGCTGTTATATTCGCCTGGGTTCAGCTGCTGAACCGATGCCACAAAAAATGATAGATGAGCTCTTTGCCAAGCGTACCCGAAATTCCATCAGTAAGATTAAAGCAGGACGACAGGATTTGAGCTTCGGGCAGCTAAAAATCTACTACGAAGAATCGGGACATACCCTTGGTAAAGCATTTGCAAAGAACTTGGAACTGCTTACGGAAGACGGTGCATTTAATTATGCTGGCTATCTATTGGCAGATAAAAACAATACCTCTATCAAGGTTGCTAAATATTCCGGCACAACCCGGACAGACCTAATAGAAAGTAACGAATACGGACACGAATGCCTAGTTAAGGCTACTAAGCAAGTGATAGATAAAATTGCGGTCGAGAACAGAACCACCACAAAAATCACGGCCAAAGAAAGACAGCAAGCCAACCTTTGGCATCCCATCGCCTTGCGTGAAGCCATTATAAATGCGTTTGTGCATAATGATTACACAAATGAGATTACCCCAAAGTTTGAAATCTTTACCGATAGAATTGAAATCACATCTGCTGGTGGTCTTCCGGAAGGATTGAGCAAGCAAGAATTTTTTGAAGGCTTTTCAGTGCCACGTAATAAGGAACTGATGCGAATTTTTAAAGATTTGGAACTGGTGGAACAATTAGGTTCTGGCATCCCTCGTATTTTAGAGCATTATGGAAAAGAGAGTTTTAGTTTTTCTGATAACTTTCTTAGAATGACTTTTAGTGCTAAAGAAGTTGCTGATGAATCTACTATTAGAGAAGATGGTCAAAAAGGTGGTGTAACAGGTGGTGCAATGGGTGGTGTAACAGGTGGTGTAATAGATGCCATTGAGGCTTTGACTAATAGACAGAAAGAAGTTCTTAAACTTATTGCAAGCAATACTTCTATTACTTATAATGAAATAGCTGAAGCTTTAAGTATCAATGAATCTGCTGTTGGAAAACATATTACAACTATCAAGAATAAAGGTTTTTTGATACGTCAAGGCGGTACGCAGGGATACTGGGAAGTTAATGTTAAAAGAAAATAAATAAGGCTAATGACAGAATTTAAAATATCGACAACTGCCACACCTGCAAAACTAAACCTGCTCTACAATAAAATAGCCGGGCAAGACCTGGTTGATACTACATTGATATTACCGGGTTATCTGACTAAGTATAGATTCGGTTTGCTTTCGGATATTTTAAAGCTTGTATTTTATCTTAATAGCAAAAGCAATATCAAGTTAGTCAAAATTAATGTTGAAGAAAGTGAACTAGATAAGTTTTATGATCAAGAATATAGTTATCCAATTATATCTTTGTTATGGAATATTTCAAGATTTACCGATGAAGATGGAAAAGATATTAAAGAAAAGTTAAGAGTAAAGCAAAATGAATTTTTTGTTAGAATGAACTCTCTTTCCAAATTTAAAGGCAATAAGTATATTTTAGTAAATACAGATCACCTACCTAAAAATAATGGTTTAATAAGACTATTGGAGGGACCTGAGGGTTTTAACGATGATGAGGATAAGGTAGTGAAAAAAGTAAAAAAGATCCTAAAGGATTATATCCTCACATTCAATAGAAAAAATCTAAATGAGATAGACCCTATTATTGAAGATATCGGCGCCATTATATTTGAACTTGTGAAAAACACATTTGAATGGGGAAGAACTGACACTAATAATGTTGATTTGTCTCCAAGCATAAGAGGTGCTTACATAAGGTTTCATATCGGTAAAGATGAAAAAATTAAAGAAGAGTTCAAGGATACTCCATTAGAGCAATTTTTTACTCATCCTAAGCTACTTCAGCAATCAACAAATGATCAGCAGCAAATCTATTATCTCGAAATTTTAGTTTTCGATTCCGGTGTTGGGTTCGTAGAAAAGTTTGGCAAAGAAGATCAAGTTAGCGATATCAATATTATAAAAAAATGTCTTATAAAAAATCAAACTTCCTCAAAATCTAATTTGAAAACGAAAAAAGGTAAAGGACTTGATAGAATTTTAAATATTCTAGATGATAAAGGATTTCTAAGGATAACCACAGATAGATACTGCTTATATCGAAACCTTATAAAAAATAAATACGAACCTGTAGACAAAAACAATTTAGACAATCTGGTATTGCAAAATTGGAACAACGATGTTCTTAACCGTCAGAATACTATCAAATCGAAAGGGTCTTTCATTAGTATTTTATACCCTTTTAAAAGTTAATTAATGGGAAAATATTATATATACAACGCAAAAATTGAAGACATTAACTATAAGGATGTTACGGTAATATTTAACCCTGATACCAATTTTGATTTTAGTACGCTTAAAAATGAATTGACTAGCCATTTTAGACTTCATCATCAAACGGCAGCGTTAGTATTTGTCCATTGCAAAAAGTTGGAAAACATCAAAGGTTTAGTAAAGGAGAATATTGATATCATTTTAAAGAGCATACCCAAAGTGGAGGAAGCGTCATTGCAAAAAAATATTTTTTATGTTTCATACGACGAAAAAAAATTTGATTTCAAAAAAAAGCGATTTTTAGAGAAAAACAAAAAGGAAATTATAAACCAAGGTTTGGTAGAAATTTTTGTTGGCAATGGGGGTTTAATCGAAAGTAATGGCATATCTCATCATTTTGTTTTCCCATCTGGCAAGCACTCCACTAAATTTTTGAGAACCGCAAATGTTTTAGTGCATAAATCTGAAATTGACTTTATTGCTATAAATACACTTCATCTTTTCCGAAATATGGAATTTGAAAATATCTATTGTGATACATTGTCCATAAATGTTGTAGCCTATTCAATTACGAATTATGTAAAGAGATTTCACACTGATAAAGAAATCAATATTGAATCCTTCAAATCCTATGATGGACTTTATAACAAACAGTCGGTTTTCTATGACAATGCAATATTTCTCATCTCCGCTTCTACATCAGGAGGTTTAATCAATTATTTGCAGAGCACTCATCCGGAAATTCGATCTGAAGAAATTTGTACTCTGTTTTATTTGCCAATAGATAAAAATTCTACAGTAGCTCTAGAACGTGTTTTATGTAATTTGGAAAGAAATAAGAAACAAGGTTATGGTTTAGAGCTATACCATCAATCAAGGCGAAATGAGGAGTGTGTTTACTGTAAAAATTATTCGACTCCTATCAGTATTCAAGGAGATTCATTTAGTTTAGATGAGCCAATAATAAACGCAAGAAATATTTCGGCCTCAAAATATATTACTAAATCAATAAAGGATTTTGTAGAAATTTTTAAATACAATCAGGAAACAGAAAGAACATCCTTAAAGGTTTCATATAGTGAGGAATCTGCAGCTAGAAAAAAATACAATCTATACATAGATTATGAGAGTGTCATCGATGACATTGAAAATAGTCATTTCGAAAGCCATAAAAAAAAGTTAGACGCCTATATAATGCAATATGTTCCAGCTTCGCTAAAATATATTGTACATCTTAATGACAAAGGTTCATTTAAGCTATCAGAATATATTCGAAACAGTATTAAATCTGATAATAGAGATGAGATTTTAATTTATAATCAGTCGGAATTGACAGAAACAATAATTGAGGAAAATGAGGTTGGTTCAATTTTAATCGTTGGATCTTGTATTTCGAATGGAAAAAATCTTCTTTATCTCAGTCGCTTTTTTAGAAATTATGAGAGCTTAAGGTTAATATATTTCATTGGTGTCAATAGAATAAGTGACTCATCTAAATATAGTGAGTTGAAGACAAATGTGAAATTTGGTCTTTATGGTAGAGAAAATAGTTCCTTTGTGGAGATAGAAGCTATTCAATGTGATAATTCAAGTTCTGATACACCTTGGGAAAAAGAGATTGAGCACTTGCAATCGATTCAACAAGATTCAAGCGTACCTCCTAAATTTATTGAAGAGAGACTGAAGATAATAAATGAATTTGCAAATATTCAAACAAGAGGAGGAAGTGAATCCATATTCTATTCTGATATAAACAAAAAGCCTCTTAAAATTCGAAAAAATTCCGCGTTCTTTAATAATAATGATTATCACGAAAATGTAACTCAATCCGATGTTTACTTCACAATATCGTGTGTCTTAAATAATATGAGAAACAATAAAAAAGACGGTCTATATCAAACTAGTTTCGTGAAGAATATTTTGGATCCTTTTGTTTTCAATAGATTTAACGATGGGATCATTCAGGCTTCAATACTCAGATCCGCAAGAGAGGAAGAGCTTAACTACTCTTATAGTCAACAGCACTCTAGCGAAATGTTATCTTTGATAAAAACCTTTATCAAACACGTGAATGAGTATCAAGGAGAAGCAATTATAGAGTTTTTATATGCTCTTTCTATTCGTAAGCTAAAGTTGGTTAAAAGTCATTACACGGAAATTATAAATGAACTTGAGGGTCTGGAAGATGAAAGAATAAACGTTTTTAAAAAATCTATAAAGAAAGTTTATGATAAACTCTACCCCAAAAAATATTACAATTAAAAAGGCCCTTTTTCCCTCGGTCCTTTGTTAGTGACTTTCCATTGGTCATTTTCTTTTATCAATTTGAAAATACCAGATTTTCCATCATAGGTTGTGCTATATTTTACCCAGGCAATTTCTTTATCAATGGCCTCATCCAAAATTTCAACTTTGATTTCTTTATCAGAATCAGGCATCATATTTTGAACCGTAAGCAAGCTAGCATACCCCTCTGATGTAGTATGCTTTTTTAGTACTGATTCATTTTTTGAGAAAAAGCTTTTCGCAACCACTTTGGCAGTTTCTGAAGGTGACATATTCTTGTTTTCTGAACAAGAAAGGAACAGCAGTACGAGCGAGAAAACGACAATTTTTTTCATAATATTCTTAATTTGGGTTATTGATATATCTATGTGATATTTTCAGTTCAATGTTTCGTTCGCCATCCTTTTCATTCAATTCTAAAATCGCCCTACGGTCATTAGATAATGAAAATTTGGGCAATACATAAACGAAGCGCACAGTTTCACTTTCTGCAATTTTTGAAGGCAGATTGTGTTTGTACGTTGGTTCTTGATACAGGCGTTGCAACGATTTTCTTTTCCCTTTTTGTCTTGTTTCAATCGAAAGGTTTAAGAAATTCATATCGTAATCCAAAGTAGAATTATTCTCAATCTGGATAACGAAGTAGAGTTCTTCCTTATCAAAAACAACATTTTCAACAGTCAAGACAATGCCTTGCGTTCGCTTCTTAATCCGACCGATACGCTGGTTTCTGTTAAGAAGATACGAGCAGAATTTTTGATAGTAATACGTTCTATTATCTACACGTTCTTCAGAAGATTCAGCAAGAATCGAATCGACCTTAATTGGTTTCTCATTTCCGATACTACTTGATAGCGGAATGAAATAATTGAGCTTAGATAGCTGTTTTTTATATCTTACAATATACGAAAAAATTGAACCATTTCTATTGACTACCAACAGATTACTTTCCTTCCCAGGCTTTGCCTGAAGAAGTCCAAAATACTGTTCTTTTTCACGATTGTAAGTAAATACAAAATTATCTGAACCGGTTATTCCTTGCCGAATAGGTTCAGGGAAGAATAATGCAACGTTTTTGGTGTCGTTGGCATATATGGTATCGAGAACTGTAGTTGTTTGCGCTTTCGCGAAAGCGGAAATACATATGACTGCTATTATTAAGACTGAATTTTTCATAAGAGTGCGTTTTTAAATACCCATTATAGGCCTCATAATTTTGGTTTTAAGATTATTTTGTAATTGTTCAATACCGTAACTTTTACGTTACGGTTACTACGTCTAAGAACTTTTGTAATGCCACCTACTTGCGGAACGGTAGGTATGTTGATGTCGCCAATAATGTCGTCAAGAACTTCGGTGGTGGCTTCTGCTCGAAAATTGTTCTGTACGTAAATACCTTCACTACCATCAGATAAATCAAAAGCTTTGAGTTTTGTAGGATGGTGCTTTATGTTTTCGATTTCAATAAGTGCACGATTGGGCTGAAAACTTATAAAACCGAAAATAGGGGTGTTCTTAGGCATTTCTTTACCATTGATTGTAGCAGTTTTGGTCAGGCGCATTCGTAATCTGGTATTAGCTTTTACGACTTGGTCGCCATCTACTACCACGTATATAGTTTCATCTGTATTACCTATGATTGAAACTTCATTGGGTTTTGGCGAAGCGGCAAAGAACAATTGATGTTCTAAGCCCAATTCTTTGGCTTCAATTTTTTGTTCCCTTTTTACTTCAGCAGAATCGATCTTTGATACTGTTTTGCGAACAGTTCTTTTTTGCCCTAAATTCTGGTATCGCTTCTCTGAATACTGAATCTTACCAGCCTCATAGATGCTATCTACAATACGCTCTTTTTCACGTTCAGGAAGATCTGGGTCGTAAAATCCCAAAGAGTCTATAAGCTTTTCATCATAGATGCTGGGTGCGTTATTTTCACGCACTTCTTTTAAATCATTGATTGCATCCAATTTAGAATCGTACTCTTTTTGGTCTTCTTCCAAATCAGGAATTAATGTCTGTTGTAGGCTTTCATTTTCGCTATCATCATCGCCCATAACCATTACGGAATAGGAAATCAAGAATATGAAAATCACGGCTAAAACCGCTACAAATACTATCTTGTTTTTTTCTACTTTCATAAGAGTGAGTTTTTAAGTGCCGATTATCGGCTTTCAACTTTCATCTGATATTTTCTTTAAGGTGTTTTCGAAGTAACTGGTAATCAATAATCCGTGTGGATTATTTGGAAAATTTCGGTCAACCATAATCAAGTTTCCGGTAGAAACCAATTCATAAGTGTCGATGATTGAACCTCTATTGATTTCAAAAATGGTCGTCGTGGTAAAACTGTACGAGCCATTATTTTCATTTATCCGCGAATCGATGCTTAGTACTTTTTGAACCAAGGAATACTGAAGTAATCTATTGTAAACACCATCGGCCTTTTTCTGGCGATAGAGATTGTCCACGGAACTGTTACCTAACCAAAGTGCCTTTTCCAAGTTACGTTCATAATTACTGGCATCGATGTTATAGAAGTAATTATGGAACAGATCCAAATGTGCTAATGCTTCGACCCTAAAGTTTTCTTTTTGGGTCACGAGCTTCAGGGGAATTATACTGCCATCTGTATTGATGGCAAAAGCACTATTGAGCGCTTTTTGATTTGTATTGAATACCATCCAAACTGAAAAGGTACTGGACAGTAAGGCACAAACAACAACTGCCAAAACGATAAACCGATTCAATTTTAGGACGTTATAAATATTCTTGTATGGTGTTTTCATATTCTTATTTTTAATCTGCCTTAGGCAGTAAACAATCTGAGCGTAAAGGACGTTGCTCGTTTGTATAATTTGAATTTCAGGAAAACAATAAATGCAACAGAACCTAATTGAACAACAGGCGCAAAAAAGCCTTGACCTGTATCGGTACCAAATAAGTTGACCCAAAAATTGGTGTTGATTTCCGTATAAATAGCGTTAACAAATACATTGACTAAAAAGAATGCCGGCACTAACATATATACAGCAGCATACAACTTGAAGAATGTATAAGCAAGTGAACGGAATTTTTCAAATACTGCAAGGCTAATGACCAAAGGGAAGAACGCTTGCATTATCCCCAAAAGGAAAAAACGCTCTGCCAAAAACAACGGATAAATGAATAGGTCAAGAATCCAAAGTATAGTGCTTAGAATAAATGCCAATATCTTAAACCCATACAATGGTGTTACTAAAGCTTCGTATAAAAGGGTCATTGCTGAGCTTGCAGCATCAAAAAGACTTACGTCTTCCTCTAAAGGAATGTCCTGCATTTGTAATGGTAATAACGCAGGTGCTGTGCCCCTATACTGCCCCTCGATGGCTACCAATATCCCATCAAAGAACCCTAACACCTGCGTTGAAAAAATTACTAATATGACAATGGCAAAATTCTTCATCAAGTCCCCTGGACTCAATCCCCAAGTATAACCGTCTTTATCCGCAACACCTTCATTGTACTTTTTCAGGATGTTAACCAGAAAAAACAGGACAGCAAGCGTTTTCATTCCGGCAATAGTATATTGCGAGAAGCTGCTGTTCTGTATGGTCTGAAATACCGTATCGATGTATTCCAATCCAATCCCTAAAAGTATGGTTGCGGTCATTTTTAATATCCTGTTTCGCGGTTATTTACCTTATCCTGCATTTTTCTGAATGAAATGATATCACGATAGCGTTTTGTTTTTGTCGTGATGGTAGAAACCATTTGCTTTGATTCCAGTTCTTTTTCTTTCAAAATTGCGGCACGCTCTGCATCACTCATTTTTAGGTAATCGCTGGATAAAACTTCATCAATAAAATCTACCGTTTCTAATGAATTTTGGACTATTGCATCGAATGATTCCATAACTCTTGAAACTTCATTGGGTTTGATGTAGGGCGAGTTTAAAATGTCCTGTAAATCATTTTGCATTACATTGATAAGGCGCTGATTATTGTCTGCAATTTCTTGGACAGCGTTGAGTTGTTGAACTACGCTTGATACTTGCTCGATGGCTTCTTTAGCATCCTTTAGGAATTTTACAGACTTAATCATTTGAGCGGTCTGTTTACCTGATTCCAATAGTTGTTTTACCAAACTGATAAAATTGGTATTGTCATAAGTGGGCATTCCTTGTGCGGTAGCATTTCCCGACATAAATAAGGTCAAGGCTACTGTCATTACTAAAATTTTGATTTTTGTCTTCATAATATTATGTTTTAGATGTGAATTGAATTATTGCTTTTTCCATATCGTTATGCTCGTTGTAGAGCTTCATTATTTCTTCGTTTTCCTGTCCATCGGTCAGGTAAGCTGCATATACTTCCTTCGGAACTTCAAGACGGAATATGTTACTTTCCCTACCGATTTTAATAAACATTTCGGTGTACTTCCGTGGTCCGGAAAGGTTGTTTTTGATGGACTTTAATTGGTTTAAATCGTGGCTTGAAAGGTTGAGTCTTTTAACCAGTTCGTCATAACCTTTTTCATTGTTAAGGCTGTAAATAACCTGCGTATTTTCCAATATGCTGGCTGAAGTTGAATTGTTAGGCAATTGATTAATGGATTGTAGAATAATCCCAATCGCACCGTTTTGTTTACGTATGGCTTGATAGTAAAATTCTACGCTTTCCAGAACATTTTCAAACTTCAGTTGCTTGGCAAACTCGTCGAAAAGGATGATACCTTTTTCAGCCCTATTTTTCCAAATGGTTCTTTGGATAGCCGACTTAATCAGCTTCAGCATCACGGACAAGATTTCCTTATTGTCCTTTACTTCATCCAGTTCAAAGACAATCAATCGTTTGTCCTCGATTTTATAGGTCTGATCTTCGCTTACTTCAAAAAGAAAACTATATAGACCATCGCCGACATATTCGGACATTACGTGCAAGAAGCTCGTGATATTGAAATAGTCGGGATGGATTTTTAATGTGTCCAGAAGATCTTCCTGACTCCTTTCTATAAAGCTGTAAAAACCATCTAAAGAGTGATTTTCTGAAATGCTATCATAATAATGGCGAAGTATCTTTTTAACCGAAACCGATTGTGCTTTTGTAACCTTTAAGTCTGATGCAAACAGTTCAAACAGGAAAACAGACAAGTCTTCCAAACGTTCTGGTGTCAGGTCATTTGTATCACTGATGTAAAATGGATTGATACCAAGGTTCTTTCCACTTTCATAGCGAAGCACCGTATATTGTTCAGGATAGAGCTTTGCGAATTTGGTGTATGAACCACCTAAGTCTATAATGACCAAGCGAACGCCACTTTCAAAATACTGACGCAGAATGTTATTGGCCAAAAAGGATTTTCCTTCGCCTGTTGGTGCAAAAATGGCAAAGTTTCGTGCCTTGATGCGTTTCTTCTTTTCGTCCCAAACATCCTTTAGAACTGGAATGTTATGCTCTCTATCATTAAAGATGATTCCGGTTTTATCACTTTTGTAATTGGTATTATTAATGAACAGACAAAGCGCGTGTTTTAAATCGGTAACATATAAATCGTTGTTTGAAAAGTTGGATGAAAAGCAGCAGTAACTATTAAGGATGTAATTCTTACGTTCTTCGCCTCTTGGATAATACGGGATGATATCCAGTTCCTTAAATTCAGTCTTTATTTTTGAAGTTATTTTGTCGAGCTCTTTAGCTTCCTTTGCCCAATAGACAATGTTCAAATGACCACGGATTATTCGTGCATTATCATCGGCATTGATTTGGTCAAGAATGTGCTGTATTTTGCCAAGCACCACTTTATTTTGTGAACCGAAGTTGGAACTTTTGTTGAGTTCCTCAATCTTCTTATCGAGCAGCTTGCGCCACTTCTGTTTGTCATCCAAATAAATAATCTGATTAACAATATGGTTCTCGTTAAGCGTAAGCCCTAAGCCATCAACAAACCCTTGATGAAACACAAAATCGTCAGAAGTGAATTTCTCATTGGTTTTGCTGCTCTGTACACTTTCGCCAAAGCACAGTTCGCTGTTGATGGCCAGGGCATCAAAATGATTTTCGCCAATATTGACGCTTTTTTTGTCCAGTAAAATATCGGTATCATAGCCTTCGTTGAAGCCATTGAAGTAGGCATTAGTTAATTGTTGTATGTCGCCCGCTTTAAGCGAAACAAAATCCATCTTTCGGCTATTGTTGATGAAAGAAACTGAATCACTTACCGAGTTGGCGAAACTCTTTATGTTGTCATCCAGTTCTTGTACGATTCCCTTTGAGACTTTTCTGAAGGGATTCACATACTTAGGATTATTGAGTGTCTTATTTTTGGTCAAGATGAAGAATAAATAACAGCTGTGCTCAATATGTCCGCGACCTTTAAAATGCTCGTGTGTAGCTTTTTCCAAAAAAGTGGTGTTCGGTAGTTCTTCGGAAGAATATGATTTCTTCAAGTAGATATCCTGTTTGTGAACCACAGTCCCAACTGGCAGCGATTTTAACGCTTGAAACCAAGCACCGTGCATATCCTCAAAATCCTTTTCGGACAAGGAATAGATTTCTGGCAGATTGCCTTCATAACACAATACTACATTGCCATTATTAGCAAAAATGATATTGTCTTGAATATCTGCGATAGGCTGATATGCCGAAAGGTTAATCTTGTTCATAATTGAGACCTGTGTTTTGTTTGTTACTTATAATTCTTGGAAATGTTTTTGCTATTTGGAAAATCTGCGGATTGTGTGTTATTCTTGTCAAGGCTATATATAAGGCAGCATTAAAAACCAGTATAGTTATAATCATTCCGAAGCTGAAAGAGAAGATAACGATCAATAGTGATGCAAGAACGGACACCATCATTAAAGCAAAAAGGGAAATGGGCAGTCCAAAAATGACTGCCTTTTTCCTGATATTTTTATAGACTTCAAACTTTTTCATAGGTATTCTTGCTAAATTTTAAAACGCTTCATAGAGATTTAGACTACGATTCCAATTAGGTAAGTGAAGATGCCAACGACTGCACCGGCAATCAAAACAAAGACGAGTACACGAGTAATTCCTTTTTTTAAATCTGCGTTCTCTCCAAAGAAGTGTCCCGCATTAAATAGGAAGCCAATAAGGAAAATAATACCTAGAATAATTGGGAAGATGCTCCGAATGGTATCAGAAACATCATCAACGGAATCTTCAATGCCACCAATTTGAGCAAAAAGTGATGTTGAGATCAACGATAAAAAAGTTGCTATGTAGATTGATTTTTTCATAATAAAAAAGTTTAGAATTTTTATTCATTTTATCCTTCTTAAATTTACATATATTTGCTTATAAATAACTGATAATCAAATATTTGTGAATAAAATATTATTTGGTTTCATTTGAATTCCGTTGTTATTATTTGGTATCAAATACTATGAATTTTTGAAAGCAAGTTGTTGATAACCTGAAAGTTGAAAATGAAAAAATTGCTCAAAAACGTCAGTTTTGTGTTTTTGCTCTTCAAAATGTGTATCAGTTTTGGACAGGAAACAGCAACCCAAAAACGAATAATTATAGACGTTGGACACGGTGGAAAAGATGCTGGTACAATAGGTGTAAAAGTCATCCAAGAAAAAGATGTGGTATTGGATATTGCGAATGCTATTTTGAAGCTGAATAATGAACTGGAAAAGCCTTTAGATATTTATTTGACTCGTTATAGTGATACACTTATTTCGTTATCGGATAGAACGAAGCTGGCTAAAGCTCTAAAAGCTGATTTGTTTGTTTCTTTGCATTGCAATCATTCGGATAATCCGAATGCGAGAGGGATTGAGGTTTATTCCTCAAGAGCGCAAGGGATATATTCTGAAGAATCTGTTTGGCTAGCCTTTCAGCTTCAAGACGAACTTAATAGAAAATTAGGTTTTGAAAGCAGAGGTGTGAAGTTTGCTAATTTTAAGCTGTTGCGGGAAACCGTTGATGATTGTGTATCTGTACTTTTGGAATTGGGGTTTTTATCATCAAAGGATGAAGCGAAGTATTTAGCTAAGAAAGAAAAACAGAATGGTATTGCGATTGCGCTACTGGAATCAATTATTAAAAATGCATAGTTATGGGAGATTTATATTTAGAGGTTGTTAGGTGTTTGAGGAATTTGATTGAGATATTTTTTAGGAGCTAATTGTCAAAGTTTATCAATGCAGCAGATTCAATATCGTTTTCTTTGATATCACTCTTTTTTACAAATGTAATTTCAGTTTTCTCTATGAATAACTCAAAATTCACTTTCGTTCTCAGAAGGTCTTTTTCAATTTCGCCAGGAAAGACCTTAATAGAACTAAATCTTTTAATTCCTTCTTTAAGAATTAAAAGATTCTGATTTGTTGAAGCATTCATTAAATGAAATCTACACGGTGTTACAAAAACTAAATCATTATCTAAACTAGATGGATTAATATTACTTGAAAACATAACTACATACCAATACGGATTCTTTGGATCCATCTCAGTTATAATGCTTATTTTGATTCTGTTGTCACTATCATTTATTCCGAACCTTTCAATCCAATCCTTAAAAATTTTCTCTCCAAACTCAATATTTTCAAAACCAATAATTAAACCAATACCGTTTCTATATGGAGCTACTCCCATACCTTTCCAACTTGCTTTATCCCACAAATGATTTTCTATTACTGTTATTACTTTTCTTTTATTGTGTGGAACGGCGTTTAAGTCGTCGAAGTTTTTTTTAAGTTTAGGCTTCTTAATTTTCGCCTTATTTTTCTTTGAGAGATTATTTATTATGAAGGGCTTTTTCCTGATTGAAATTTTCGATTCTTTACCGTCAGTCCAGTCTTTAAGAGTCAAACGAGGAGAGTTACCTAGAACATTTGAAAGGAAAGCCTTATGATTGATTAGTACGCTTAGCCTCTCATTGACTTCTTGGTTTTTGAAAAGGTCAGTTAAATAATCTTCTACGTCATTAATCAAGAAATTTTTCGCTAAAATTCTAGAAATAAGGTTTAAACAACATTCTATAACTTTATCGAAGTTATTTGCTGAATGAAATGAGCTATCCCAAAAAACCTTATAAGAGTTTGTTTGGTCTGTTTCTTCAATAGCGAATGTGTTTTTCTGGTGTATTAATTCAATTTGAATTTTCTCGGAATTAGGATAAAGATCTTCCATAGATGTACCTAAAAAACCTTCTATATAAGCTATAATTGTTTCTGCTGAAATTAGAAGTGAGTTGTTTGTTTCGAAGCTAATAACGAACTCCGTACCTAAAATTTTGGATGATACAAATGAACTGGGGCTGTCTATAAAATTGATTGGAAAAACAAATTGTTCATTTAGTGGCTGACTAGCAACTGTCTGATAATACTCCTCCAAGTCTTTTATAGAAGAAATACCCGCTTCCTTAAAATTTGGGAGTACTTCACCCGTATGCCCAAGAAGAAATAGACTTGTATCTTCAGCTAAGAGAAATCCTTCTTTTTTTAATATTGAAGGAAGTTTTCCGAGTGTTTCTGAATCTATATCAGCATTCAATAATCTAATGCACATATAAGCATCAAATTTTGTTAGTGCTTCTATTTCTTCTGCCTCTCCTTGATTTTTAAACTGCTGATATATTATTTGATATAGTTCGTGCCAAGTAAGAATATGCGGAAATCGACCATAGAGAATTTCGTGACTTAAATGTTGGTCTAGTAACTGTAAAAGTCTTGAATCAAGATTCCCATCATCAAAAAAAGACTTCAACAGTATAGATATACTCGCAATTTTACTTGAATATGATGCATTATACAATCCCAATTCATTGTAAGCTTGACTTAGACCTCTCGTAGCTAGATAAAAACCATATTGACTTTCGTTTTTAGAAAGTTTAGCTACAGCTTTACCAAAATAAATTAGGCCCTCCTTAAATCTATTGTTTTTCATCTTTTGACCACCTCTATTTATATAAAGCTGTCCAATATCCATTTGCGAATTTCTTTCTCCAGATATTCTGGTTATAGTATCATATAAGTCATCAAACTCATCTGAATCTATAACAACATTCCCCATATTGGCAATCATCTTCTGAAATTGTTCGAAGGGGAATTCTAACCTATTTTCAGCTAAAATTAAATTAGCCTTCATCCTTTTAAATATCTGTTTTAGGTTTTTATTATCCTTAATTCCATCGAATGAGAGCATTATATCAAGAAACATTGAGGCTGCTAAGGACATACTAGATGTATTGCATTGTAACTTGATATTCTCTAAACAACTTTTGAACTCTCTACTTTCCTTTTCAAATATTTTATTGGTAATGACTTCATTGCTATAAAAATGAACAGTTCTGAGCAGAGTAATAAGCGTAGAGTAAGATTCTATCGAGGAGATAGTAGTAAAGGAAGCGAAGGTTTTTTTAAACTTATAGAACTCAGCTAAAAAAGTTTCATAATCATCATAGTAATTTATATATGTCCAAGCTTTTTGGTAACTCAATCTCAAAGATTGACCTTTGTTTTCAGTTTTTGTTAGTAATCTTTCAACTCTATCAAATTTACCTTCTAATTCCGTTCTTGGTTTTTCTAGTTGCCTGCTTAAAATAGCTGCTTGAAGTGCATCTTCGACTAATTGAAAATCGTAGTCTGAATATCTTTTAATATCATTTACATTTTTCTCTAGTTCAGAAAGCTCTTTTTCTCTTCTAGAATCGTTTGAGCCTAACATTTTATCAGGTTGTAGATAAACACTAGATAAATTCAAGGACTCCACAACTAAATTAATTAAGTTCTGAGAGTAAGTGTTTTCTAGTATCCAAACACCATCAAGAATGATGATATCAATTTTAAATTCTTTTATAAATTCATCCTGCGCATCCTTCTTTTTTTTACTTGAAGGTGTTTGATTTGTGATAAAGTAGATACGAGTGTATTCACGTTCAGTCGATAAAATACTTTTGATGTCACTTTTTAATTTGCTCTTCCAAGTGGCTTTTGCACTTATAGCAATAGCCCATTTCTCATCTTTATTCCACCCATTATCAGGAACAAACCACCTATCATAAATTGAATCTGAAACAGGATAGGTTTCTGAGTCGGTTTTACCATCACCTCCACCAGTAGGGCCCACCTGCGGTATTAAATTTGGAGCCACTAATTTCTCTGCCATTTTTCTTGAAAGAGTTTCAAACTGATTCTCTTTTTGATTCTGAGTAATTTTGGAAAGTTCAAATGCTAATAGTTCCTCAGTAAGAATATAAGAAGATGTATTTTCAGAATCTGAAAAGTTTTCTGGTCTAATCATTCTATAAAACTCTGAGGGACTTAAATTATGTTGCTTATTATCTTCTGTATCTTCTATTTTCTTCATATTTATAAACAAAAAAAGCTAATGAAAATCCATCAGCTTGAATCAAAAATCTATCTCTGTTTGGCGAATCCCAATATAATAAATTAAGATTATAACATCTTACGTTTTTACGTAATTATTAGGCTAAGCCATAATATCTTAATTCTTCATAGTACTTACTGCTATTTAAAAGAATCATTGGAATTTCAGTTAAGAACTCATTATTAAAGCCAAATTCAAAAAAGACTGCGTACTTGCAGAATGGTGGTTTAAAGGCTTCCATAGATTCAGCATATAATTCGATCTTAAACTTGAAGGCTCTTGTAGATGGTATTTCTAATTCATCTTGCAATATTGTTTCTTCAATCTCTCCATCAGAAGGCATTTTAATTTTATAGGTAATAGTCGGTCTTAAAATATTTGGTAAAGGAATGTTTGAACCTGATAAACCTATGGGAAGATTTTTTGCTTTAACCCTAACGCTTGTGAGCAATAATGTCTTACTTGAGTTATTTATTAAGCTGAAATTGAATATTGGAAACAATGACTGTTCTTTTACCGCCTCAAAAGCATTTGTGGCATTTCTAAATGGTCTCCATCCACAATTTTCTTCATCAATAGATACAGATATGAACTGAACTAAAGATTCTTTATTTCTTAGGTTTAGTTTTTTGTCGATTACATCTTGTTTTGAAATGTCTTCCTTAGTTATTTTTGAATGACAAGTTGGGCATAATAATAGTAGATTAAAAGTGTCATTATTTGAAGGATCTTCATCGATATGATGAATTTGAAAATGACCTACATCATCGTTCGTACAAAAGGGACAAATTGAACCAATTTCTTTTTGCAGCTCTGCTTTTACTTTTGCTACTTTAGGTATTGGTATACGTTTTTTGTTTCTTTTCATCTATTAAAGTTTTCTATATTACCGATTTAAAACAGTTTTATACCAATAAAAGAAAGCCTCAGGGTTACTCTTTTTTAGCTTATTCAGTTTATTAAATTGAGGATTTTCAATCAACCAATCTTTAACGACTAATGGGTTGGCAAATCTGTCAATCTTAATATCGTCAGACGATTTTATTAGTTCGGATAAGTATGCCACTTTTGAAGCTGCTGTGATTGCTTCCTCGATATTAAATTTCTCAATGGTAAAATTTGTAAAATTGCTAACGCCTGTTTGAAGGTGTTTAAATTCATCAGATGTAGTATCACGGGTTGAAAGCACATAACAGGCCTCTTGCGTATCATTTAAGACCTGTTCTGCGGTCAAATCCAATTTTCTAAAGGAAAGTTCTTCTTTAACTACCTTTGAGTAGCTATTACGTACTACATTCAAATCAGAAATATTATCCATTAAAAAAGCAACGTCAAATAGCTGTTTGATAATTTCTACCGGTCTTCCTTTGGTATATAAAATTCCTGTAGTTTTTGGTGCGAAGGCGGTTAATTTATCGCCTAAAATGGCATCAAAAGTAGGTATCTTCACGTTATTGATTTCGCCTTCTGTTTGAATCCAATCGTGGGCAATCGGCATTTCCGTAAGTTCGGGATATGGATTTGGTGTGTATAGCAAATCTAACAGTATGGGTTCAATACTGCCATCAACATTGCTTTTATAGTATGTTTTGAAATGTCCCACAGGTGCATCAGGTGTATACTTTCTGTTGTTGTCATCTTCCCAATTTATAAAGATGGTCGTTTCACAAATTTTTTCCAAAATGGTTTCGATTTTACTTTGTGTTTGTTCGGTTATAATATCGATGTCAATGGAAAATCTTTTTGGCTTTTCTGTTGCCAATAACAGAGCAGTTCCACCCTTAAAGATAAATTCTAAGCCATTTACCTTTAGCTGTTCTAATAATATCAAGGCATAAATGACTTTCTCTATCAGTTTTGGGTCATACTTTTTACCTAGTCTTTTTTTGACCTCGTAAATCCACTCTGGATGATATGTACTTTCTTTAATCATTTATATTAAGTTTTGGCAAAAAATCAATTATTTGCCAAAGTTAAATTTGTTCTTTTTTCAACTTCTTTCTCTCTATTTCGTCTGTGGGCATAGCGCTTCATTTTCCCTTGGTTAATGCCAAACTTGTCAAATGCCGATTGATATATAAAATCCAATTCCCCTTGTTGGGCAGCATAGAGGTCGGTATCAATAATCATATCTACCAGAAGTTTCTCTAGCGATGGAATTACTACATTTTCGATTTCGACTATGGGTGCTTCGGAAACCAACTGCTTTAAAATAATTACATCATCGCTATTGTGGATGTACAGTTCAAAAGTTTCGGCATCTGGTTCTAAAAAAACGGATTTACCTTGGTCTTTTAATTTGTAAAAAACGGATTGAGCTACATCTTTTTCAAGTTCTACAATGGTATAGAATTTAAAAGGTTGGTGGCGCATAAAATCGTTGAGCCATACCGTGTTCCAAATGCAAAAATCTATGAACGGATAATCCTTTTTTATTTTGTTGAACAAGCGTTTCAGTTTACTATCAATATTGGGAAGGAATTCTTTTTTTTCTTCCAACGCATAAACGCCTCTAGTTGGGTTTTTTAGAAGTCCTGCTTTTTTTAATTTAGATAAATAAACATTGATAGAACTTTCCTTAAATTCAGGGAAATCCTTTAGAATACATTTAACCAAATCACTTTTGGAAATTGATTTATGCTCTTTAAAATAGGATGGTATTTTATTTTCTATTGTATTAGTCAAAATATCACTTTTTTTAAACTTTGGCAAAATACGATAAATTTGCCAAAGTTTAATTATTTCCTCTTATCCCCAGCCCCTTTATCAAAAGCAATCAAATTAAACAGTTCTCGCATCCGGCTTCTCACGCGATTACCATAGCGTTCTTCCAATTCCTCAGCGTTTAAGTTCGTAGTCGCGTGGGTTTTGATCTTGTGTTTGGTCTGAAGGTAAAGCTCATATCGGGACAAAAGGACTTCACCCATCACGTTCAGATCCTTGCCGTAAAACCTTCCGGCGGGTTCTGCGCCCAGATCGTCAAAACAGAAAAACTTAGTGTTGCCATAGTCCTCGATGGTTTTAAAACCAAGATGATTAAAACTGAATGCAACATTCCGACAGGGAATCATTTCATACGGGCGTTGCAACGGTACTAAATGTCGTAAAAGTTTCATTAAGCTGGTTTTACCACACCCTACCGGGCCCGATAGTAAAATACCTTTGTCAACATCGATCTGAAATTTTTGGCAGTTTTCCTTGTCCTTGATGAAGTAGGAACAGAGTTTCAGTAAAATATCCTTGTCCTCTTCATAGATTTTGAATTTTTCGCCAAAAAGCAGCTTGCCCTTTGCATTTAGGTAAATCAGAATTTTTGGAAAATCGTAAAGCACACATTTCCCGTCAAATTTGCCCAGCGAATATTCCACGCCGCCTTCGGTTATTTTAGAGGGGTTGTCCATAATTCTTGGTTTTAGTGGTTTTGAGGTTGTTCCGATTTTGGGACGCTCCCTTTTTGTTTGGTTTGTTTTCTTTGGCAAACAATTCGGTTCGATCCATCCAATTGACGGCTAAAGCCTGCCAATCTCGTATTGGTTTTCCATCACTTGTTTTCCAATCGTTGGCTTCATAATGCTCGAAGAATTTTTTTCCTTCATCAGCATTAAAACATTTTTTAATGAAAAAATTAATAATGGCCTGCCAGCCCTTTGGTTGTTTTATATTGTTTACTTGTTTGGTATTGTTTATATTAGATACCAGTGCTTGTCCACTCACGGGACGGTGCGAGTCCACAGCTTGTCCAGATATGGGATGGTTGTGTCCCACGACCGGTACACTTCTGGGACGGTACTGTTCCGCAATCTGTTCTAATATGGGACTGTACTGTCCCGTATCCGTACCATCAGTTGTCTTGATAATGGTCATCTTTATTTTGCTCCCCTTGTAAGGATTATTTGAAGGATAGTAGATGAGATAATTCCAAGAATGAAGGTCTGTAACGCAGCGGTGATAAGTAGTTTTTGAGCCAATTTTTGCGACGCGCATCAACTCTCTCCGGTTCACAAAAAAATCATCTGCAAAACGGCTGCTATTCCATTCCTGGAATAAAGCCATATAAAGACTTATATGGGTGGGATTTAGGCGGTCATCAAAAAAGAATTTTTCAAAAGCCGCATTGAGTAGCTTTATGTAGTTCATAGCTTAAGAATTTAGACCGTGCTGCACACGGTTGGCTGTCATTACATTCTGAATTTCTTCTGCATCATAGTAAATAATGCCACCTACTTTTGTGTAGGGAAGGGTGCCATTTATTCTTAAATTTTGGAGCGTTCCCGGACTTACTTGCAGTAAATCCATAACCTCTGAAGATTTGAGGTATTTTTTAATTCTTCCTGAAGTTTGTTTGGCAAGAAGATTTTTAATGTCATCGAGCAATTCCATTTTGAATTCTCGAAGATCGTCGGTGGTAATAATACTTGTTGGCATAATAAAATGATTTTAAAAAGAGAGGGGCTACATCATTTCTCGTTTATGAAAAGCCCCTCCCTAAGTTTGACTTTCGTGTAACAAATCTCTCTAACCATTTCCCTAATCTTTCCCTATACGCATCGTAATACCGATAAAATTTAACATTTGTTTTCCCTAAAAAAGGGACTAAACCTTACGATTTAATCCCTTTTAATATAGCTTGAGTAAAGAATATAATTCTCAATGATCTTCTTTATCCATCTTATGTTTTAGATGAATACTTAGCTCATCTAAAAATTTAGTTCGACTTCCTCTACGTTCTTTCATTTCTGAATATGTTTTATAGATTTGATTTAACTTGATGTTAAAAAAATCTTCAAAACTTGAGGTTATTGCTCTTAAATCCGCGGCTCCGTGATTGAGGGAATTCACCGAGTAAAGCGCATAAATTAACTCTATTAAAGCTGTTTTTGGTGCAGTCCATACCAATACCTCATGTTGTTTGCTTTGCCATTCTTTATACTTTCCAGGTTTAAGTCGCTCTAAAGTTTGCCTTATAAAATGAATCAATTTATTCATCGCTTTTACTTTTGACCATAGCATATCATGGGATGTAGAAAACTCAGGAAACTGGTAGTAATCGGCCAGAGGACTTACAGGGAATTCAGGTCGATCTGTACGAGAGAAAAATTGATGATCCAAATAAGTATGCCCCAACTCCATATAGTATACAAAATCTGAGTTTCGATAAAAAAATTTGTTGATTTTCTTTAATTCTTTTTCTAAAAAATTAACTTGGTATTGAATCCCTGCTTTAGGCTTTTGTAGTTCGCAAGTTCTTAATTCAGTAAAATAAATTAAGTAACTCATGGGAACTGTCTTTATACTTTTAAAAAAATATATTTCACTAGGTATGGTTTCAAAATCTTTCTCTTCGACAAATCTTTTTAATTTAGATAAAGTTTTATTGCATAAAGAAATTCCTTGAAGTGCTTTTTTTAAGGGTTTTTCGTTCTCTTCATTTAACGAGTACATTTGAGTCGTGAACTTTTGTATAATATCTTCGGCATATTTCATAACTTAAAACCATTTAACTAATTATTGTTGTGTTTCTAAATAATCCATTTTAAAGTTGGTATCACTCTGAACATAAGCTATTTTAGGTATTACTTTTGCCCCTAATTTTTTCTTCTCAAAGTTTGCACTTATTCCAAAATCAACTTTCTGAAAACCTGCTTTATTAGCTCGCCATATACTTGCAAATAATAATTGTCTATAGGTTTGGTATTTTTCATTATAGGTATAATCTAAACCTATTAAACTTGGGACGTAGGTACTCTGCCCATTTTTATAACAGAACATTACTCCTATCGCTCTTTTTGTCTCAGAACTATTATTCTTAATATATATGCAGATAAACTCCCAATGCTTAGACTTATTCATTTCTTCAAAGACCGTCTTAGGATAGGTAAACGTATTTAACCCAAAATTTTTATTTTTTACATTTTTAAATAATTTATAAAAATGGGATAACTTTTCTTCGTTCACTTCATCTATCGTTTCAATTTCAACCAGGTGACTATAAGCCGCTATGTCTTTCTCAAAATGTTTTTTTGATTTCTTAGATAGCGTGTTTACATATTCTTCTAATGAAGACCATTTCATCTCTTCAATTACACATACCTCTGGCATATGCACAGGAATAAAACCTTGTAACTGAAATGTATTTTTGTATGAACTAGAAAGATTAAAGTCCCTTAATATGATTTGAGAGGCATTATTTTTTGATGCTATATCTTCCAAGGTTTGAAACAATACATTCACTGCTTTTTGCTCTTTGTGGCTATTTTTATTTATGTACAAAGGGAGACCGTCAGAAAAAAGTGAGCCTAAACTCAGTACCTTAGAAGTTAAAAAATAAGGATCGTTTATTCTTTTCAACTCTATTTGTTTTGATATTGATGATTTAGTTAATAAATCATCTTTCCATAAGCTTAGCGTAAAGGCACCCAAAACTAATAATTCACCACTACAATCAAATATTTGTATATAAAAAAACTTCCACTGATGCTCTTTAAGTTGATGATGCCGGAAGCATTTTTCTATAAAGTGGAAACCATCCCAATCTAAGATACCTTCGCCTAAAAAACTTTCATTCCACAACTTCCTATCAATTTCTTCAATACTGTGTTTTTGTATAACTTTAAAATTAACATCTTCTACCTTCTCTTCTTTAAAATAGAAATCCTGCTTAAAAGCTTTACTTAACCTTTCCATCGTGTTTCCTGTAGTTGCCATAACATTAGGATACAACTTTGCTAAAGCTTTGGTTAATTCAAGAATGTCTTCTTTTTGATTGTGTCTTGAAATAGTTATGCGTAGACCTGTATTCGTTGATGGTACTGCTGGAAATAATCCCATATTAACATAAAAACCTCCGTCTAACAAGAGACGTGTAAGTTGATAACCTGTTTCAGGTACTCCTGTAGCAATAAAAAATACTGGAGATTCATTTTTTTCTACTAACGGAAGTTGATACTTCTCCAAAAGCATATTAAAGTAATCAATTTTATCTTTTAATTCTTTTTGAAACTTAGTGATTTCCTTCGATAAATGAATTTTTGCTGAAGCTATCGCCGCTCCTACCGATGCTGGATCTAACTGAGCTGAAAAGGTTAATGGGCCTCCAAAGTTTTTAATTTTTTGTTGGATGAGTTTATCTCCACAAATAATGAACGAACCATTTGCTCCAAAAGTCTTGCTTAAAGTACCTACAATACATACTTTATTTGGTAAAGATTGAAGTTGTTCAAATACATAACCACGTCCATTTTCTCCAAACCAACTCATCCCATGGACATCATCAAAATATAAATGCAATTGTTTATACTTCTTTGATAACTTTAGTAGCTTATTTACGGGTGAAAAGTCTCCATACATGGAATAAACGCCATCCGCCATATACCATATCTTATCTACCGTCGAACTTATTTCTTGAATTTTTTTCTCTAAAATATCCAATCTATTGTGTCTTACCAGCTCCACTTTCACCCCTCTCAACTTTAAACGTTTTGCGGCATCTTGCACACTCCAATGCACTTGATGATCTAATAAAATAGCATCATTATCTCGTGCAATCACTGGTATTGCAGCCATATGAGCCAGTGTTGCATTTTTGGCAATCACTACAGGCTGACCATATATTCTATAAAGCATTTTCTCTAAGTTTTTATATAAGGGATGTGCTATATAAGATTTAGACAAAGGAAATTGAGTTCCAAAATTATCAATTGCTTTTTTTGCACCTTCTTTTAAACGCTCATCTTGCTCTAATCCTAAATAACCAGTTGTTCCAAAATGGAATACATCTTTTCCTTCTATACGTATTGATCTTCCATTAAACTTCTCTCCTTGAGCCTCTAAATGTAGAATCTTTAGTTCTTTTGCATAATTAAATACCTGATCTACTGTATCTAAAAAATGATTGTGTTTTACCTGTGCCATCCTGTTTTGTTTTAGTTATCATATCATTTGAATTCTCCAAGCTATAAAACTTTAATCCTTTATCCGTAAGGGTATTGTAAAATTCAATCAAGAAATCCTTTGTAAGTAACATTACATCCTTTATAGATAAGTATTCATAGTTTAAAAGCAATCTTAAGTGATGAAATTCATTCAAATCCCTTTAAACCAAATGACGAGAAAATAAATATTTACTACTTTAAGGGAAAATTACCAGTGTCTATGGACTTTTTAAAACATGATTACGCCGAGATATTTATTAAGGATGGTATTCTTTATTTTACTTATTTACCTATTCAAAATTTTGATATCCAATCGGCTGAAAAAATTGTTGCTGCACGGTTAGGTATGCAACGAGAACAAGCTTACCCCATTCTCTGTGACATGCGACAGATGAGTTTTCCCGATTTAAAAGCCAGAAAATATTTAGCAATCCAAGGCTCTCTACTTGTTAAGGCCGTGGCTTATTTAGTAAATCCAAATATTAGTGATTACATGACTCGCTTTTTTATTGAAGTGAATCAACCCTTGGTTTCAACTGCTGTTTTTATTACTAAAAACAAAGCCATTCATTATTTAAATCAATTTAAATAATGATGGATCAAGAGGAACGTTTAGAAAAACTAAGAAAAATGATTTACGAACTTGCTAGAGGAAATTTTGCTTTTCGTATTGAATTAAGCGACAAGCAAGATGATATCGAAGCATTCTCTTTAATGCTGAATCTACTGGCTGAGGAGTTGAGCGATTTTTTTGTTCATCCTGGATCCTTTGGAGAAAAAGATTTAGCTGAACCTTATGCTTTTCTTTTGGACTCTGATTTTAATATTTTCGCCACCAATTCTCTTTTCAATAAACTCTTAAAATACCCTCATGAGAAAATTATAAACCAACCTATTCATAAATTTACAAATTCTTATTCATTTGAAAACTTAAGGAAACAGATCAAAAATGCTCAAAAAAGTATAAATCATGGTTTTGTAGTCAAATTATTGCTCACCTTTTTGCCCCTAGATTCTTATCCTATTGATTGCTGGGGTTATTGCCATATTTTGACTTCTTCAGATAAACCTTATTATTTTATTCGAGGTCTTAAAATCATAAAACAGATAAGTTTACAAGAAGAACTCAGTGGTTCTATTAAGCTCCCCTCGTATCGAGCAGGTACTATCTTACAGTTCCAAGCCGATATACAAAAAATTAGAGCAGTTCATCAATTTATTTTAGAACATCTCCATGAACCTCTTCCTTCTATTTCAAGTCTTTCAAGACTTTTTCATCTTAACGAATACAAGTTGAAAAAGGGATTTAAGGAGCTTTATCAAATTACTATCTTCAAATTCCATCTCGAAAAGCGTTTAGGTCAGGCTATGGTAATGATCAAAAATACACCTACTTCCCTAAAGATTATTGCTCATTCTTTAGGTTTTAGGAGTTTCCCTCATTTCTCTAAGGTTTTCAAGAACAAATATGGATATCCTCCTAGTTATTACCGAAAAAGATAGATTTAGCTATCATAAATTTTGATATGGTTTGATTAAATACGCTATAGGTAATATTTACTCCGTAACTAATAAATTAGATGATGCACCTTTAGCCTATCAAACAACTAAAGGATTATGAGCATTAAAAGAAATAGAATTATTATTGGTACTTGTGTTTTGGTCATCTTATTTACTTATGTAGGAATTACTCAGATTATATTTAGAGATAATGTAGAACTCAATTTATTGAATTCCCCTCTTTTGTCTATTCCAGAGACTGAGATCTCTCTATTGTCTTGGTTCATTCCTATATTAGAATTGTTAGCTGTTGTTTTACTCCTTTTCCCTCGCTCTCACCTAATTGGATTATACCTAACCATAAGTATATTAGCAATATACACCTGTTATAATTTGGGGATTCTTTATATCGTACCCTATATTCCTTGTTCTTGTGGCGGAATGCTAAAATTCCTTTCGTGGCAGCAACAGTTATGGATAACTATTAGTTGTTTGATCATTGCAGTACTTACCCTCTATTTAAAAAAAACAATTAAAAGTATATAAGGATTTTGTTGCGCAACAAGACAGGAGAAAGCTGAAAACCTGTAAAAAAGAGTAAGCATATTAATTCATTTAAATTTTTAAATTATGAAAACTAAATTTTTATTACCCGTGTTAGCGATGATTTTCGCTACCGGGATGTCGTTTACCACGGCAGAACTAGGAAAAGAACAGGCCGTGGATTATATCCGCGTGGACAACCAATGGATGGCCATTCCTGAAATTCATTGTGGACAAGTAGGTCCTTACAACTGTAGGGTAAAACTACAAGACGGATCTGAACATCCCATCTATGATATTCAAGACTTGAGCACACTCAAAAAAACGACGCGTACTACGCCGTTCCCTTTGTAATTTTTATTCACCATTAAAAAAGAGAAGAAGCACACTAATCGTGTGCTTCTTTATTTTTCACAAAGCTTCATCACTCATAATCACTTCTATTTTGTTTTTTTCTTTCAAATACTTTTTGGATAGCCTCACCATATCCTCCATCTCAATCTGGTCGATGAATTTTTCATAATTTTTCAAGGACACCCAAGCTTCTTCATAACGTAGATGTTGAAAAAGCAATTCGTGAAACTGACGATGTTGTTTTAGCACAGGAACCTTAAACCTGCCTTTTATGCTTTGCTTGGCTTGTTTCAAGTATTCCTTGGGGATTTCTCCCGCTCTTAACTCTTTTACTATGAATTGGATTTCCTTTTGGATAGGGTATAATTCTTTTGGCTGACAAGCGACTTGAAAATAAAGCCGATAACGTTTTTCATCTGGATTATATATTCCATATCCCCCAAAATTGTAAACGGAAAAGCCTTTCTCATACCGTAAACGGTTTAATTTTCGTTGCATGACTTGCCCCAGCACCCTTAATTCCAAAATCTCTTTCCAAGGACTTTTTCCCCTTTGCTCTTGGTAGTAACTTGCGTCATACATCCCGTTTTCCATGGGGGTATTCGACAGGATTTCTTTTTTAACGGGCCCTGATGCTTTAAAGGTCTTTTGACGAGTTGGGGTACACCTTAATTTTTGTACGGTTGGTTTAATATTCCCCAAGTATCGTTGTAAAAGTGGGATGACGTCTTCTATTTTAAAATTTCCCGTTATCAAAAATGTCCACTGTTCTGGTGCTCCAAATACGTGTTGGTAGATCTCCAAACTACGTTTTTCTTCGGTTTTACCTATACTCAAAATAGCCTCCTCCCCTTTAAGGTAGCGAAAATTAAAACTAGGGGGGATAGCACTATCTTGTACGACTTTTCGAATAGCATTTCTAAAATCTTCATGTATGTTTTTCTGAGATTTTCGAGTTTCTAAGGCTTCTTTTTGCCAAGCGTCAAAATCAATATCTTGAGGATTCACAGGTTGAAAATAAAGACTCAGCAGCTGTAATATTTCTTCGGTATGCTTTAAATTACCTTCCGCTTGTAGGCTAGACTCCTTATAATCAATATAGGAGCGACAACTCATAATTTCCGCATAATCCATCAAGCTCTTGATCTCTTTTGAAGATACACCCCCTACTCCATGGTGGGTAATTACACTGGGGGCATTGAGTGCCGAATAATAATCGGTTTTCGAAAAGCACGTCGCTCCATGGGCTGTATACCCTGAAATTTTAATGGAATGCTCCCTTAATCCGGGAGTCGGCTTATAAGACTTTAGTACCACCCGTACCCCATTGCTCAAAACGATTTCATGGGTTTCTGGAATAGCTGGTGCCTTAGTGGTATAAGCTCCTAAGGCAAGTTCTTCTTTTTGAACTTCATTATATAAACTCTTTACCACTTTTGGAGGTTGGTAGATGGGTACAGGCCTAAGATATGCCTCTTCCACCCAAGCTCGAATCTCTTCTTCTGTAAAATTTAATGCCTTATTGCCTTGAGGAGCAATGATGCCTATATCTTTTGGTGGAGAAGATAAAAACTGAAGAATATAAGCATTCATATTTTCGGTGGAGAGCTCTTGCACCCATTGGTGAAAAATTTCATTTTTTTTGGAAAAAAGAACTTCATTTTTTAACCAATAGTCTCGTAACTCTTCATTCCAATAGGATACCTCCGATTGCAAACTTTCTTTAAGATAATCTTCTTTTATCCTTTTCCATTCCTCCGCCATCACTCCCTGTTCCTTCAGCTGCAAAAGGGGGATCACCACCTGCTGAAAAGCTTCCTTGCTCTTACTAGGAAAAGTGGTAAAATAAAGGGCCAAAGAAAAAGGGTTCCCCCCATAGGTATAGGTATCTTTATTTTTAGCAGAACCAATAAGGGCTGGGGAATTCGCTTCTTCCAACCGTTGGTGTAACACACGAGACAGCAACTGAAAGGCAATATACCGCTGATAGCCTTCTCGTGTGTGCAAGCTATTGACCAATTCAGGTTGGCGAATATACCAATGGTATTCCACCTCTTCTTTTTTTGAGGGGTCAAAGCCCTTCTCCCAAACCTGCACTTTAAATTGTGCGGGGCTTTTCTGATGTGCGGTATGGATGTCGATATGAGGATAGGGTTCTTGATGTTCGGGAATATCTGTAAAGGTCTCTTGAATGTGTTTCTCTGTTTCTTGAATGTCTTTAAGATTCCCTACTACGACGATCGCCATCAAATCAGGTCGGTACCAGTCTTTGTAGAAACGTCTTAAATCCTTGTGGGAAAAGTTTTGGATGTGGTGGGATAACCGGTCATACGATTTACGAAAAGGAAACAGTTGTGCTTCCAAATTGCGTTCCGCCTTAAAGTAATCCTCGTGATCCTGACTCCCAGAGATAAGTTCTTGCCATACAGAACCTTTCTCTTGATTGATATGCTCGCTGGTAAGCGGTAACTGCATCGCAATATCTTTAAACCAGGCCAATCCTGTCTGAAATGCTTTGGGATGATTTTGTGGGGCATCAAATAAATAACGGGTATGAAGGTTGGAGGTGGTTCCCCCTATATCCCGAATGTTCATTCCCAATCGGTCTAAAAAAGCTTCATCTTTGATACTCGTGGGAGTATGCACGGTGGGCTTAAAGGCCAAGTGTTCTATCAAATGTGCCATTTGCTGTTGCAAGGAGTCCTCGTGATCAAAACCAGCCTTTATATAGAGACGCATGGTAGTTTTAGCCACCGGTTCCTCCACATCTTTTATAAAATATTGAAAGCCGTTGGGCAGGGTGCCAGAACGAAGGGCCTCGATCTCTTCTATTTCTTCTTGAGCTTGAATGAAGGAACTGATAAAAAGGATGACCCAGATCAAACCGGGTAGTCTTTTCTTTAATTGTATCATCTTATCTGTTTTTCTATATATTTCTTAATACCCAGGATTCTGGTAAAGATTTGGATTACTTAAAAGTTCTTCTGCAGGGATGGGATATTTTTCATCGGTCGCTTCCCAGTTTGGACTCATGGGTGCTAATACCCCTTGTGCCCTATCCGTTCTTTTTAGATCTAGCCAACGGTGCCCCCATTCAGTAAAGAGTTCTTTTCGGCGTTCGATAAAAAGCTCTTCCAGCAAAGCTTCTTGGCTAATTCCCGGGTTGGATACCGATAGCAATGGGAGTCCTGCCCTAGCTTTGATGTGATCAAGGTCAGCAATTCCGCCCGTCAGGTTATTTTGCCGTGTTCTAGCCTCCGCGCGAATGAGGTATTGTTCTGCCAAGCGCAAGACCATGGAATATTCTGCAGCTTCCCCTGTTGCGTTTTGGATTTTGTATTTGTAAGCGTGATATACCCCAAGATCCTCATGATAACCTATCCAATTGGATTTTCTTAGGTCTTGGGCTTCCATACTGTTCACCAAGCCTTCCGATAGTTTTACATAAGACAAAGAAGGGAGGAAAGGGTTGATGATAAATACCGAACCTTCATTGGTATGGGTGGTCATGGTTCCCGCCCCTAGGGGAGAAAGTTGCCAAATGGCTTCTTGGCTATTGGCTAGGAACACCTCGTTAAGATCGGTGGACAGGCTGTAGGTTCCGCTTGCGGCGATAACTTCTGCACTGTACTGTTCGGCTAATTCCCAATTTTCTAAATAGAGGTGCACCCGTGCCAATAAAGCCTTAGCCGTATAGGCATTGATTTGTGTTCGTTCTCCCGTAAGATAAATATCCCCCAACTGGCTGGTTGCCACCGCTAGATCTGCCAAGATCTGTTCTTCGATCGCTGTGATTGAACTGACTTCGATTGTTGCGTTAAACTCATAATCGGTAGTCAGTACCAAAGGCACCTCCCCATACAAATTCCGTAAATAGAAATAAGTAAAGGCGCGAACAAACTTAGCTTCCCCTTCCAAACGTTGAGCTGTTTCTACCGATATCTTAGTGGATTTTTGCAGTCCACCCAGTAGAGAGTTGACCATATAAATCATATTATAAGCACTCCCCCAAAGGGTTTCGTTATAGGGGTTATCGGGTTGTAAATTGTGCTGCTGAAATTGCAACAAATCCAAGGTATTGGTATTAATAAGTTCTAAATTATCTGCCGACAATCCCGCCAGGACGGTGGTGCTTCCCAACCAGCCTGCACTAAAGCTGGCTTGGTAGAGTTGGTTGTAAATTCCCTGCATTGCAGCTTTTGCGGTTTCTTCCGTGTCAAACACTTCGCTGCTGACCAATTTATGATCGGGTTCTTCAATTTCCAGCCATTCTTGGCAAGAAGTAAGTAGCAATAACACCAATATGATGCCCAGTCCTTGTATATATTTCTTGTTTTTCATCTGTTTTTTTTTTAAAAATTAACTTGTAGTCCTGAGGTAAAAGTGCGCAAACCTGAAAAGGCAAGCCCGCCTATGGGCGTGTCGGGATCCATTCCCCGATAATCGGTGAGCGTCCAAAGGTTTTGTCCCGTCATAAAAAACTTTACCTGACTGATACCCAACGGCGTTATCCAATCTGCGGGAAGGCTGTAACTTAAGTTAAGCGTTTTCAATCGGATAAAAGAGGCGTCTTCGATCACCAGATCTGATTCCACCACTCTCGAATAGGCTAAAGAGGCTTCTGGGGTCTGGGATATTTGATGATGGGTAGCAGAAGTACTGCTAAATTCTTGTAGTTGATTTTCAGGAAAACCTGAATTGAACAAAGAGGTGAAACTCCCTTCCTGTTTAACAAATTGAACTAAAAACTGCAGGGAAATTCCTTTATAGCTAAGGCTATTGTTGATGCCTCCAAAATACTCCCGGGTACGGTCTTGAATAATGACTTGGTCTTCTGGGTTAAACACCCCGTCTTCATTTTGATCTTTCACCGTATAATAGCCTGTCTCGGGGTCTATTCCCGTATATTCGTATAAGAGGGCAATATTTAAAGGATGTCCCTCTCGGTAGGTATTGGCATAAGGAGATTGTTCTAGCCCGGGATAACTAATAAGTTTATTTTTTGGAAAACTAATGTTAAAGGAAGTCTGCCAGCGAAAGTTTCCCTTTCGGATGTTTTCACTAGAAAATTCCACTTCCCATCCCTTATTTTCTACGGTAGCGGGTAAATTGGCCTGTACGCTATTAAAGCCTGTAGTCGCTGGCAAAGGATAGCCCACTAATTGGTTAGAAGAACGGTTGCGGTAGGCGCTTACCCCCAAGCTGATTCTGTCTTTTAAAAATCCTAATTGAATCGCCACCTCTGCTTTTTTATTCACCTCCCACGAATATTGTGGATTGGCTAAAGCTGTGGGATAAAGACCACCCGGGCCTGGTGTGGCTTCATAGGCATCTAGATATCCGTAATCTGGAATCTGATCACTCCCCGTAGTTCCGTAACTTCCACGAAATTTCCCAAAAGATAACCACGCCACCTGTTCTTTAAAAAAAGCTTCTTGGGTAAAGATCCATGCTGCACCTATAGCTCCAAAATTGGCAAAGCGATTCCCTTGGGCAAAACGAGAGGAACCATCCCTTCTCCCCGTCAGGTTCAAATAATATTTTTGATCCCAGTTCAGTCCCAACCTGGCAAATACCGCTTGGTAGCGGTATTGGGTGTTTCTCGCTTGCGCATTGATCAGGCTTTCTGCCGCACCAAGGTTCCCAATCAAAGACTCAGCCACATAATTTTCTCCCTGTACGCTAAAGGTATCGTATTGATTTTCTTGCAGCGTACTTCCTACTAAAGCATGGAGGTTTAATTTTCCCCATTGATGCTGGTAATTTAACTGAGGTTCTATAATCCACGACTGGCGTCGACTTTGGGTGTTCAATGATCTATGCAGAGGCATCCCTGCAGGATTATACGAGCGCTGAGGCATTTTTACGACTTCATCGCTATTGAAATCGGTGAACCCGAAGTTGGTTTTGAGTTCCAGTCCCTTGGCGATCTCATAAGAAAGGTTGAGGCTCGTAATTAAATTGTGGGCTCGGGTGGTACTGCTATTAAAAATCCCTTCTAGGGGATTATTAAGTCCGGCCTCTCCCCACTCCTCCCAATTGAGGCTGCCGTCTTCCAAGTAAAGTGCTGGGGCATTGGGAGGAAGTCTAAAGGCGTTGGTATTAAAATCAACACTGTTGCCCAAGAGCTCGTTCTGGTCTACGCCATAATTGATCGCAAGACCCAGTTGAAATCTCTCATCTTTAGAAGAATGATCCAAATGGGCACCTCCCGTAAATTTTTGATACTGTAGATCTGCCGGATAAATGGTTCCCTGTTGGTGAAAAGCCCCGTTTAACCGAAAGTGCGTTCGGTCACTTCCGCCTTGAGCGGAAACATTTACATCGGTAATGTGTGCCGTACCGCCCAAAAACTCCTCCTGCCAATCGGTTTCTCGGGTTTGATCCCATAACAACAAATCATAGGCATTAAATTCATCGGGTTCTACCCCATCATTGGTAAATGCTTGTCTTCGTACCTTGAGGTACTGCTGGGTACTCAATAGGTCTAGTTTATTGGGAACGGTGGAGACTCCACTATAGATCCGTGCTTGGACTCCTTTTTGTCCTTTCCCCTTTTTAGTGGTGATCAAAATGACTCCATTAGCACCTCGGGAACCGTAAATCGCCGTGGCATCGGCATCTTTAAGCACTTCGATGCTTTCAATATTACTGAGGTTCATCGTACTTAAGGGATCAATCCCTGCAAAACCGAGACTACTGTTACTTTCCACGGGAGTCGAATTGATAGGCACGCCATCAATAATGTACAGCGGGTAATTCCCTTCGCGGCGTAAACTGTTTTGACCGCGAATGCGAATCGTTGGCGCTGCGCCCGGGGTATCACTTCCTGTACTAATCTCTACCCCTGCCATGCGTCCTTGCAGAGCTTGTAACGGACTCACCAAAGGTTGCAGTTCAATTTCCTTAGCGGTGATTTTTGCGATGTTTCCTGTGCGCTCCTTGTCTTTTACCTTATAATACCCAGCATTGATCACCAGATCGCCCAAAGAGTTTTCGTTTTCTTGAAGCTGTATGTTAATTAGGGTCTGCTCACCTACTGCTACTTTTTGCGAGACATAGCCCATATAGGTATACACCAAGGTGTCTTGTGGTCTTGCCACCATTTGGTATTCCCCATCAAAATTAGAAGTGGTTCCTCGATTGGTTCCCTGTATTTGGATGTTCACCCCGGGGATGGGGAGCTCTTGGGGGTCGCTGACCTGCCCCTGGATAATTTGTTGGCAGAACCCCTGCAAGGGAAGTACTCCTATCAGTAAAAGAGTTACCCTTAGCAGGTGCTGCCTGTAAGAAAATTTCATAGATTTGTAATGTTATTAGTTAATTTGATTTAGTTAATACACGCCTTCTCCTCTACCGTCCAAAGTTGGGAGGGGGCTTTTTTATTTCTCCCCTAGCCTCTCCAAAGGAGGGAAACAAAAGGAGTATTGTAATTATAGTTTTATTTCATAGGCATTAGTTTTAAAGTTTAGTTTCCGTTACGACCCGGACGTGGTTTTAGTCTTTCCTGAGCCCTTCGACCCTATACAACATCTATTTTATAGAGTCTAGTATTCATTTATAGGCAGAGCTCTTCATTTCAAAAATAACGCTGTAAGAACTTTTATTACACTAGATACTTTTAATGAACTATCTAGGGCTTATCTATAGAATATCTATGGAGCATCTCCAAAGTAACTTTAACAAAAAACAACGCTAAAGGCTCCTATTTTTATTTGCTTCATAGTCTTTGTTTTTAACGCTAAGCGCCAGTTAATCGAAATTCTTGGATAGCCAATGAAAGAAGAAAAAGCTTTGAATGTTAAAAAAAAGAAGAGTGGTACACCTAATACAAAAAGGCGTGGAAACTCAACTTATCGCATCAGAGGTACTGGTATACCTGCAAACGAATAAGAGAGCCCACGCCCGGGTCGTGAGCAAACTTACTTATCCTCTCGTTTGCTTAAAAATTACCAGTTTTTGATGCGAGATTCAAAGCAATTGCTTCTAATTTTTTTCTATATGAAGAATTGCTAAATTACATCTAATGATGTATTTATATAACAAATATATGAATATATTTTTTAATTGGGTTATATCCCAATTAAATTTTATATGAAATCTAAGAAATTGCTGATAAACTCAGTAACTATGGATAATAAAAATGATTTTCTAAAAGGAATAGGCTATAAAATTATAGAGTACAGAGAAAAAAATGGACAAAAACAAAGTGATATAAGTTTTTACACGGGAATTGAAACTTCCGAAATTAGCAGATACGAACAAGGAAAAATAAATCTTACATTTAAAACATTTTTAAAGTTTGCACAGGTATTAGATGTACATCCTAAAGAATTATTGGATTTTGAATTTGACATAAAGAATTTTAAAATCGAGATGTAAGTCAAGTTTATCTCCTTAATTTTTAATATAACTCATCTTTTCCGTTTTTTTATGGAAAATTGATTTCATTTTTTTTTAATCTAGTCGCACAAAAAAACTCTAATATATTTTAATAAAAACATAAGTTATTGTTTACTTTTTTCTTTCAATTTGACTTATGCATGAATCGTTAGAAGAAATAGAAAAATTTATTATTTCGAGAGTTCGAGAAATTAGAGAAAGTAAGGGTATTAGACAAGAAGCTCTTTCATTATCTATTGGAAAAAATATAAGCTTTATATCTCAAATTGAAGCTCCCTCCAAAAAGTCCAAGTATAATATTATTCATTTAAATCTTATTGCAAAAGCTTTAGAATGTTCTCCAAAAGATTTTTGGCCCGAAAAGGCTTTGTAAAGAATTTATTTGCTGAGCTTGAAAGGCTCTATGAAAAAATTTCTGGTTTAGAATTTAAATTTATTTATCGCATATAGAACTAAACGTCTATTTGTTTCCAAATGAGAATCTATATAAGTGCCCTGTTTAAAAGTAACACTATGTTCTTCTTCTTAGCTAAAAGTTTAAACTCGTATAAAGTAATATGGCTTTTTATAAAAAAGTCCTTTAGATTGGACTTTATCTGATTCTATATTTTATAAAATGCCTAGCTTTGTGAAACTTGAATTTAGCAAATATTAAATTTGTATTTTACGAAAAACCATAAAGACCATAAAAAACAATAATGAACGGACAAAAAACAATAGATTTAATTGGTTTAAACAAAGCCATTTATACTACTTCGAAAGACAAGAAGCTGTCCGAAAGTAAATCTATTGTCTTGAACCAAGCAAAAGAGTTTGGCATAGATGCAGTTTATTTTAATACCGATGAAAACGAAAATAGCTTTCCTGCTATATTTTTAAAAAAAATAAACTCATTTGATATAGATTCATTAAAAGAAATTGCAAGCACTCACAAAAAAGCTTGGAACTTCAAAAAAGTACTTTTTCTGTATGTTTACTCTGAAACAGAAATTCGTATTTATAACTGTTCTGAAAAACCTATAATCATCACTAAAGATAATTTTGATTATGATAAAAAACTACAGAACATTGAAATAAAGTCTTATAAATTTTCTGACAAAGAACAAATTCAGGAGCTTAATCGACTTTTTTCAACTATTGCAATTGACACAGGAATTATCTGGACTTTAGAAGAAGCTCAATTTGTTAGAAATAAAATAAACTTACAACGTAGAGTAGATAAGTATTTAGTAGATAGTTTAGTTAACACAGCTAAACAACTGGAACAACAAGGACTTGAAATTAATTTTATTCATAAAATCATTCTTCGTTCTTTGTTTCTGTTATACTTAGAAGATAGAGAAGCTACAGACGAGAAATTTTATTCCAAAATTAGAAAGGGAGCAAAATCCTATTTTGACATTCTGAATGATGTAAACTCTACTTATGATTTATTCGATAAATTAGAAGAACATTTCAATGGTAACGTTTTTACTTTAGAAGATGGGGAAAACATATCTACCAATCAACTTCAATTAATTAAAAAATGTTTTATTAGTGGTAATGATAACACACCGCAAATAAATCTATTTGAGGATTGGAGACTGTTTGATTTTAGTATTATACAAATAGAATTGCTAAGTGAAATCTATGAAAACTTTTTATTTAAAACTCACCCTGAATTAAAGAAAAAAACGGGAACATATTACACACCACCTTCTTTGGTTGAATTTATTTTAAATGAGAAACTTCCTATTAATAAGGGAGAAACAAATTATGATATAAAGATTTTAGACCCTTCCTGTGGTTCTGGAATTTTTTTAGTAGAAAGCTTTAAACGATTAGTAAAGCGTTATGAAAATTCTCATAATGAAAAACTAACTGACTTTAATAAATTAAAAAAACTACTTACTGATAATATTTTTGGTATTGAATTACATCCACAAGCGATAAAAGTTACTGCTTTTAGTTTATACTTAGCTTTGGTTGATAATCTGAACCCTAAAAATATTTGGCAAAATAAAAATCATAGCTTACCAAATCTTATTAATAACCCAGAAGATAAATCATTAAAAGAACAAGGGACAAATTTATTCTGTAGAGATACTATTTCGGAAAATAAAGAAATAGAAAATATAGAATTTAATCTGGTAGTCGGAAATCCACCGTTTGGAACTACGGGTTTGCTTGAATCTGTAAAAAGCTATTGTAAACAAGAAGGTTTTGCTCAAGAAATGGTTTTACCATTTTTACACAAATCCACAAAGTTTGCGCCAAAAGGAGAAGTAGCATTAATATTTAACACCAAAGTTTTAACTAATACAGGAGGAACTTATCAAAACTTCAGGAAATGGTTATTTAATGATTGCTATGTAGAAAAAGTATATAATTTTTCTATACTTCGTAATGCAAAGAAAAATTTCGGAGGTCAATTATTTGGAGACGCGACTGGACCTATAAGCATAGTATATTATCAAAAAGAGCAACCTATAAATCCTTCCGATAAAATCGCTTATTATGCACCTAAAACTTACATAAAATCAAATATAATTGAAGGTTTAAATATCGATTTTACGGATTTAAAACACCTTCCAAGAGAAGAATGTCAAAAACCTGACACTAAAATTTGGAAGGTTGCAATGTGGGGAGGAATGAATGATTGGAACCTAATTAAACAATTGAGTAATTCTAAATTTGAAAATATTAACGACTTTAACAAAAGTCATAATATTAAATCTGGAGTAGGATTTCAATTATTAACTCAGAAAAAAGATAAGCCAAAATATTCTGACATATTAACTAAATTACCTTATTTAGATTCCAAAGACATAAAAAGATATAATACATCGGATAATGTACTAAAGAATATTAAAAAGTCAATAAAAACACCAAGAGCGACTAACTTTTATAAGAATTTTTATAATTTAACAAATCTTGATGATTTAGAAAGCCTTACTGCTTTTAGACGATTAGGAGATATAGAAGCTTTTACTAACCCTCACATTATAATTAAAAAAGGCCTTGAAAAAAACGCAGTTTGTGCATCTTTTATAGATATACCTTGTTCTTTTAGAGATGGGGTTTATGGATTTTATTCAGACACCAAAAACATTAGCAAATTACATTTACTAATGTCTTATTTTAACTCAAAAATAAGCTCATACTTTCTTTTTATGACAATTTCATCTTATGGAATTGAAAGAGAACAAATAATGAAAAATGAATATTTATCCATCCCAATTAACCTTAACAAAAAACAAGAAAAAGCGATTTCAAAAGCTTCAATGCATATTATTGAAAAGTTGAATTCTGAGAATTTTCTAAACGATGAAATTGAAAACAAAAAACTAGAATTTTATATTGTTGAGAATGTTGACAATATAATTTATGAAAGTTTCAATTTAACAAAGAATGATATTGCATTACTTAATGACGGTATAAACTATAGTTTGGATTTATTTCATAAACAAGAAAAATCAAAAGCATTACTTCCTGTACTTCAAGAGCAAGTAAATATATTTAGCACATTGATTTCTAATGAATTAAATAATTTTCTTGACGGGCAAGATTTATTCTCGAATGCTACAATTTATAATAATATCAATAGATTTTCTCCTTTAATGATGATTAAAATTTCTTTTGATGAAAAGAAAAGTAAAACTTTTCAATCAAATGAATTTATTGATGAGGAATTAAAAAAACTAGATAAACACTTATGGGAAGAGAAAGCAACTAACATCTATTTTAGAAAAAAACTAAACTATAAAACAGGAAACGATATATATATCATTAGACCAAATCAACGAAGATTCTGGTCGCAATCAATGGCATTAGAAGATGCTTCTGAATTAATTCTTGAAATTTTAAACGAGAATTAATTATGGCATTAAATACGATTATTCAAGAAAAATTCAGGAATGCATTTGATTTTAAATGTTTCAGTCTAATTATAGAGGCTTATCAGGTGACGATAAATGAAAAAATAATCCAATTAGATTGGAATGAAAATGATATCGCACAAGAACTCTGTGAAAAATTAGATGGCAATCCTAAAAGATTGCAATGGTTTATATCTGCAACTAGAGAATTTCACTTATCAACTACAACAAATAAAAAGAAAGGATTTGCTGATAAATTACCAAGAGTGGATTTAAGAATGTCTAGTATAATTTCCAAACTAGAGTTTAAGTATTTTTTTGAAGCTAAACGATTAAAAGAAAACGATTCCGGACTTAAAAGGAGTTATATAGATGATGGTATGGACAGGTTTACTTGCAAGAAATATCCTTCTGGCTGTATGTTAGGTTTCTTACTTCAAGGTAATGTGAACAAAACTGTAAAAGGCATTAATAAATTGCTAATTAAAGACAAAAGAAATGCCCAAACTTTGAATTCTAAAAAGAATTATTCGCATAAATATTATTTTGAATCCAAGCATATTGAAATAGGAATCTTAAAACATTTGATATTTGACTTCACCAATATGCAAAATTAAATTCATCAAATATTATCTTTAATTATATCTTCATATAGCTTTTTAATTTTCGGAGGAAATTTTCTAACAATCTCATCTTCATCTTTTTCTGAATTAATATCATCTTCAATTATAATCTTAATAATATTTGCTATTAAGTACCAAGCCTTATTTTGATTTTTGAATTCCATTACCTCTTTTCCTATAAATGGTAAAGCAGTAAATTTATCTAAAGGCCAAGCAAGCTCTTCACCGGATTCAGATTTAAAATTATATTTACGACTCCAATCAATATAATCTAAAATTATAGGAATTATTTTTACTTTTCCATCTCTCTCATAGCGTTTAAAAGTATGCTTCACTTCATATTTGTGTATATATGGAGTAGACATAAATTTTGGGCTAATCATAAAACACACTATGTCTGCTTCATCCAACTTTTCCTTAATAGTTAAATCCCAGTCATCTCCTCCCTTTAATTCTGTACAATACCAAGACTCGATAATGCCAGAGCTTTGTAGGGTTGAAAGATGTTCGATAAAATTATTGACTAATTCCTCATCCTGTTTGGAGTAAGAAATAAATAGTTTTTTGGTCGGTTTTTTCATACTATCTTCTAACAAATTATTAAAGTTATATACACTAATCTGAACACTTTCTTCGTTCAAAAAATCTTTGGCTGTAATATAATTAATTTTATTTTCATAGTTGAATTTCAAATTTTTCAACTCAATAAAATAAATACCATCTAATGTTAACAGCTCATTTATTTGTACTCCTTCTATTTCAATAACTGCTTTTATAATTATAATAAATGTTTTTATAAAATCATCTCCAACGTTACTTTTAAAATTAAAAACATCGATGTAAGCGCATTTATATTTGTAATCTATGTTGAATTTTATAAAAACCTTTTGTTTAGTCTTTTTATCCTTAAATATTAATCCATTTTTCCAATAGTAGAAACCTTCATTAGACACATTTTGCTTATTAAAAACTTCTGAAAATATTGATAAGATTATACTTTTAGGGATGAATCCATTAAATCTAAATCTTCTAAATGGTGTTTTGATGTCAGCTAATAAATCAATTAGTAAATCAGGTTTTTCTTGCAAAAATAAGGGAGCAATATAATTTGAATCTTTTAGTCCTTTAAATAAAATCTTATGATTAACCAGAGTTCTTATAACTTCGTCTTTATGATTGATTTCATTCAGTTCATTTAAATTAATTTTTCCATTATGCTTTTTTGAGATTTCGAGTATTTTATAGACTTCAGTTAAAAAATTATTTTGATTAACGATAATCGAACCCTGATAGTTCTCTTTTTGTGAATGATAGATAACTAAACCAATTTCTTTTAGAAATTTGGCAAACAACACAATCTCTTCATCCTCAAAAAGAATATTAGAAATTTCATTTTCCGATTTATTAAATTTGTTTTTAAGCCAAATAGATATGAAACTATTGATTTTTTCCCTAAAGATGCTCATGTCAATAATGAAATCATCGCTTTTAAAAATTTTATCCCAATTGTCTTTTACATAACCCCACGTTGCTAATAGAGGTCTATTGTAATTGGAATTTTTCTTAATTATATCTAGATAATTTTCCTCAAATTGCTTTTTGCCCTTACTTTCTAAAAGAGAAAGATTAGCAAAGTCATATATATTAGGGTAGTCATTGACTAATTTAAATTGATTTAAGTATCCTTGACTTATTTCTATTTTATTTTGAATAATTAATACATTCCTATTGTTCGCAATCCTACCAATTGAATCAGTAGCATCCAAAACGTCAACTGTCCAATTACCTTTTGTAGGATCTTTAATTTTAGAATTAATTTTCACATCTCTTTCATCCAATAACTGCTCCATTTGTTTTTGCGATTCTGTTAAAGATTTTTTCGCATATATTTTAATAGAATCTAACCAATATTCTAAAGGGAAGACTTGTGTTTTTATGGAAGGTTTAACTCTTTTATCTTCAATTTCTCCTAAATGATTACTATTGTTATCCCACAATAATAAATAGACGGAATCACTTGAAAAGAAAATCTTATGAGTATCGTGGTAATAATCTTGTCCACCAAAATCAAAAAATCTTAATTTTAAAGTTTCATTATTTATTTTGACATTTAGTAATTCCTCTGTAACAAGCCAATGAGTTATTGGAATATTTTTTTTGAACCTCTTCGTTTTTAGATAATTTAATAAAGTTGATTTTCCAGAATTAGAATTTCCAATTAAAATAATTTTAATCTCTTTGTTATAATAAGATTCTAATTCTAGCATTCCTTCATACTTAAGCTGTCTTAAATAAAGAAAAAAACCTTCATTAGACTGTTCCAGTATTTCATATGGAGGGACTATATTGGGAGAGTTTTTACTTATTGATATTACTTTTTTTTCCCAACTTGAATTTCTAATTTTAATACCGGTAGTTGAATTAAGTAATAAATTTTCTAAGGGAATCAAATTACTAATTCTGTTAGAATGCAAATCGACAGTTACTAATTGTAAGCAATCTTTCAAAAAATCAATACTTTCTATTAAATTATTACTTAAATAAATTTCCTTTAAATTTTTCAACTCAACTAATGGAGGAGCTTTATCAATCTTATTGTTATTAATATGCGCAATTTCTAAATGTTGCAAATTAGTAACCTCAGAGATATCTTGAATTTCATTATTACTAATATTTAGAAATTGTAACTTCTTCAATTTGAATAAAGATGAAACATCAATAATCCTCCAATTATTACTTTTGCTGCTATGTTTACTTTTCCAATCACCACTTACAACCAATTTTTCTAAATTTTGAAGTTTAGCAATATCAGATGGTATATTAAAAATATTATTTTTCAAACCTTTATTTTGCGATTCCCGCCGTATCCATCTTTTTTCGACCTCATTGTATTCAGCCCATTCATTACTGATAATTAATTCTTTTAAATCGTGCATTTGGAACAATTCTGGAATCAAGCTCAAGTCAGTTAATCCCATTCGTCCAATATCTAAAATCCTAGAATTAGATTGCTTATTTTCAATTATTTTCTCTTTAGTTGTATTTATTATATTATCAAACCATTCAGTAATTGAAATTTCACCCTTCATTACAATCGCTAAAGGAGGATAAATCAATGGGTTTTCAAATGCATTAATAAAGTTGATTTTTTTTCTTTTTAAGGCTTGATAAAGAGGTGTCAAATCGATAATTTGATTTTGACCAATCATCAAGTCAGTATTAACTGAAATATTTTTCAGGGCTGTTATATCTGTTATCTGATTATGTGATAAATCAAGTGATTCAAAACTTTTTAAATTTTTTAATGTTGATATGTCGTGTATCTTATTTTTATTAACATTAAAATTCTCTAATTTTGTAAGCTTTGATAAATATGAAATGTTCGATATTTGATTATCAGATATATTTAATGATTTTATTGAGGTTAAATATTTTATGTTAGATATATCCTTTATTCTATTAGAATAAGCCCAAAATTCTATTAAGTTGAATAAGTCCAAGTTGGGAATTATAGTAATTTGATTATTATCCAAGTATAGATATTCAAGATTTCCTAGGTTTTTCAAACCAGTTATATCTTTTATTTCATTGGAACCTAAATCAAGATGTTTTAACTTTTTAAAGTTATTTATTAGATTAATTTTATTTAATTTATTTCCAGAAAGATTTAGATGTGTTAATGTATTAGAAGCTTCTAGCAAACCTTCTAAATCACTTATGGCATTATCCTTAAGGTTCATTTTTATAATATTTCCATTTGAATCTAAAGAATATTTATTTTCATTTTTATAAAATTCAACTTTAGATATTTCTCTATCATCTTCAATTAATCGAGATAATTCTATATTATAATAATCTTTAATATTATCAATTATTTGACTTGTATATTTCATTTAAGTTGTTGAGTTCACTAATTTTTCTTAAGAGTTAGTTAAGATGTTTTACGAATGTAATTTATTTTTTGTGTCTTTAGAAGTTGGTTGAATTGATTTTATCCACTTATGCGGTGTGTAATTGATAACAATTTTATCATACTCCAGTATATTGAAGTAAACATACTTCTTCCAGAGATCTTCTAATTTCATTAAGATAATGAATAAAATTATAATTTTCGACAAAATCAAAGAAAGGCTAGATTTTGCAGAAATCAATAAGAAATTAATTGACTGTTATTATTTATAATAATTTTATTTTTTGTCAATCCCTGCCTGTCATTCAGTAATACAAATTATTGAAAACTATCCATCTAGGCGCATCGTGGTTAGACTTAGGGGTACAAGAGCAATGTAATTATAAAGAATATGTGATTCGGGTTTCGTTCAGCCCTAAAGGAAATAAGTTGGTATACGGCTTTGCCCAAATTGAAGCAAGCGATAACTTCATTCCTCGACCCACTACTCCCCCTACTCTACAAAATTGGCGTGGTATAATAGAAAGAGATGTTTTTTTGTAAAGAAGTGATTCTTACTGGAGTTTTATGCTTATAAAACTGATTCCTTATCCTTTAAGATTATACCCGTAAGGATATAAATATACTGTAAGATACTATTTTACACCCGTACAGGATAATGACGCAAGAATAGAATAAAAATATCTCGCTTTACAGAAAAGAACTATTCTTTTAACCTTTGAATTCAACCTATAAACGCAACTTTTAGCGGAAAGCGTATAATCATTTTTCAGAAGGAAAGAAGGGATTATTTCCCTTCTCCCTCTGAACGGACAGTTTAATCTACTTTGTTTATCGGTTTTTAGTCCGTAATAGTGCAACACGTTTGCCATTGTCAGCCCTTGTTTTATCTCGCTTATTTCCATAGGTAAATTATTTTTAGCCAATTTGTACATCGCAAAAGTTCCAATAAATGTACTATTAGGCAACTAATGTAATGACAATATGGATAATTATTGCTTAAAATGGACTATTTGGGTATCTTTGGACTGTATTTAATTCAATATCATTATGAGCGTAGCCAGTAATATCAAGCGTTTAAGGGAAGAAAAAGGACTTTTACAAAAGGAAGTCGCCGCAGAGGTGGATTTGGGCGTTTCCCATTATAGTAAAATCGAGAACGGTCAAAGGGAAGCTTCGGTTGACTTACTGGACAAGCTGTCCAAGTTCTACGGGATTACCATTGATGATATCGTACATATGGGCGATGACATTCCCACGGATATAGTTTTGGAAGACAAGACCACTTCAGAGCAGATGCGGTTGATTTCCGAACTGGATGAAAAAGATAAATCTATTGTCTTTGGGATGATCGAGACGATGCTCACAAAAAAGAAGTTCAAGGACTTCTTTACGAAGAACGTGGCGATGCTGTAACTAAAAAAGCCACCCGACTAGATGGCTTTGTATTTAGTTATCAAACAATTTATTGTGTTTAAAATTTTTAGTACTGTCGCCATCTTTTAAAATTATTGGCTCTGATAAAGACTCTAATTTTTTAGATATTTTGTCTGCCCAATATTCTACATTTTGTGGTTTTCGATACATTTATGAAGTCAAATAGCTTTGGTAAACGGCTCACAGAAGTGAGAAAGGATAAAAAAATGTCGCAGGACGAAGTAGGCAAGCTCGTGGGGGTTCACGGTGCCGTTATTGGACGTTATGAAAGGGAAGAAGTAAAACCGTCCATTGAGATGGCCACGCAGTTGGCCAAGGCCTTGGAAGTGTCCTTGGATTATTTGGTAGGTTCTACCGATGTACTTTTGGAAAAAAGTATCGTTTCCCGTGTACTCGATATCCAAAAACTAAAAGAGGACGAAAAACAGCACGTTTTCGCCCTCCTTGATGCGTTCTTGAAGCAGACTAAGCTTCAAGGTATTATGTAAAAGAAAACCGCCACTTGGGCGGTCTTATTGTGAAATAATTTTTCTTTTTAAGGATAATCAAATCCAAATTTTATTCTGTTAATTTTGTTGTTCTTCAATGTACATTCTAAAAAATATGCAGGCATATTGTATTTTTTTAAAAAATTAGAATTCGGATAATCGTCCATTCGATAAACAATTTTGTTCCCCTCTTTACTATACGATGCCCCCTTTATTTTTATCAATTCTTCGCTGGATAAACCTAACTTCAAACCGCTCTCTGTTTCAAAGTTTTTATAATCTGTATTTATTGTTTCGTTTTCCCCTAAATTACTTATATACCCTATTTCAAAACAGCTAAATTCATTTTTCACTCCTCCTTCATACTGGTACAATAACAGGTACTCTTTAGCTTTACTATTAAAGGCTAAAACCGGGCTTTCCCTCAAGCGCTCTATTAGTTCTACCGAAGAAGATATTTCAGGGTAAAATTGTTTGGACGATTTACTGTTGTTTAAAGTTAGTACATTATTTATCGTACTATCAGGCACAAAATTAACGGTTTGTTGAATAGGGTTGTCTAAGGAAATTTTTTCCTTTTTAGCTACCGTATCTTTTGATTCTTTAGTTCCACACGAAACAAAACCTAAAAAACATAATAAAAATAGTAAGATTGAGAAAATGTTATTCACCGTTAGACTTAGTTTTTTTACCATAACCATTATTATTAGGGTTGTTCAAAATGTTTATATTTAAAGGTATATTATCTTGCGTGGATAAAGTGTTTTGCATTAAACCTTTAAAATTAGTTAATCCACTTTTTCCACAAGTTAAACCTATACAACCTTGTGTCCCAAAATATTTACCTCCATCGGGATGTATTCTCAATAATGACCTTCCTGTTTTAAACTGAGGATCTACATTTAGGCTAAAACCTATCCCATCTTTTGTCATTCCTTTATTATACCATCCCTTTGGGCCTCTGTCAAGTAAAGTATTTACTGAATAATCTCCATTTTCAGGAGAACCATTTCCCCAAGGCCCTCCCACAGCATCAAAACTACTTCTCGTATAATCTTTTCCGTTACTTACTTCTTGTATTACATTAAGTTGTCCATCTGCCTGTTTTGTATTTTCTGAATTAGCTTCTCCGGTAAATGTCATTTTTACATTTTCAACTTGTCCCACATATTCTACATTTAATGCCCCCGAACCTTCAATATCGGAAGATACCCCTGGCGCCTGACTAACCTCATAAACCTTATTATCATCTATCCCGTCATTATATAACCAATTCCCCTGTTTGTCATAATAATCGCCCGGTGGTTCTGCTATCATACCCGTTGGGTCGGTATAAAATACTGGATTGTTGTTGAATGCCGAGTAGGGTTGCATCGTGGTTTCGGCCAACGGGTCGACACTTAACCAAATACTCCATTTCGGGTTATAATAGCGTGCGCCATAATAATACCAGCCTGTTTCCTCGTCAAGTTCTTTTGCATTAAACTTGTACGGCGAGTTATAAGAGTTTAAATGCTCTTCTACCAATGTTTCCCCAAACGGTAAATACTCCATATGCTGAGATATATTCCCATCCCGGTTAGTGATGTAACTTGAACTTCCCAAATGGTCGGGGTGGTACCAGTAAGCATCATACTTGGAATCGTCATGTGCTTTTCCGCAAGCTCTTGCAATTTGCGTTGGTAGGGTTGGAGGTAAGTTCTCTTGCTTATCAAAACTTATGAAATCTTTACCAATAGCCACTTCCGCTTGTTGTAATTTAAGATTTACTTCTTCTATCAAAGCTTGGCCAGGACTATTTGCTTGACAAAGTATCCCCAAGCTAGGCAAGGTTCCTAGTGCACTACTGATGCGTTCAGAGCCAATATAGTAATGCTTGGTGTATTTTGTGATTGTCATGCGTGCCATTTGGTAAGAAGTAATTCCTTTTGGTAAAGGTAAGGTTTTTACTGTTAATAAGGGACTTGGATACATAACAGCTTCCATTCTTGCTTTGCTGCCAGCAGCTTCTGCACTATAATAGGCATCTAATCTGGCTGGGAGATATTTTATGATCCTTTCTCCATTGGCATCATAGGTATAGGCCGCTACTTCGGGTTTATTTTCTGGCGCCTCAGGATTGAGGTCAACCGCGTTTAGCCGGTTCTCTTCGTCCCAAAGGTTTTGTTTGAGGGTGATTTCCCGGTACCCAATGGGTTCTTCAGGATCTGTAATTTCCTCTTTAATGGCAGTCATGTTACCGTTGGCATCATATTCTATCAATTGTTTCTTGGTGCGCGTATCATTTGGGTCATCACTATTTGAAGGATATTGAGTGATAGTTCGCGGCGCGTGCGGCTGTACATAACTTTCCCCATCAACAGAATAGCTTCCAGAAGCATAATCATCATACTTTAATTTGTAATCGGTATTTCCCATAACTTCGGGTTGTTGAAGTTCTCCATTTAAATTAGTAACCGTTCCTTGCTGATGGGTTTGTAACTTTTGGATAATGTTATGGGCTTCATCGTATTCCATACCTAAGCTATAATTTTGTCGAAGTAGGGAGGGGGCGAGGTCATTTGGCCCAATATAAAATCCTTCAGCATCTTTCAATCGATTAAAATCGTCGTACTTATATGAGTGATAAGTAGGCCCTCCTAATTCCCCGCTGGTAGGTAAAATACTTGAATTCTCTAATGTGGCAATTTCAATAATATTGCTTAAAGGATCGTATTGATATTGTTTTTGGACTTGAAAATTGGTGAAATTCTGGCTTAGGATATCTAACCTTCTTCGAGAATCATATTGGTATATGCTTTCCGTACCATTCCCGTACATGATTCTTTCCCTTTCTCCATATTTATTATAGGCAATGTCAGCCACAATATCATCAGAATTTACACCGGGTATATCACTGCTTATAGATTGAAGTTGTCCTGCTGGGTCATAATTATAGATCACCTCTTCTTGATCGGGATAGGTGATTTTTTGAACACGGTTCCAAGAATCATACTCCCATTTTGAAATGTACCAGTAAGACGTCCTACCCGCAACGGCTATCGCTCTCGCGTTAAGGGTGAGTTCGCCCAGATTACCATATTGAAACGATTGTATACCCGTAGCATCTTTTTGTAAAATAAGACGTCCAATTCCATTGGTTCCCGGCTGTGCTTGAGTACCATAAACGTATTCAACATTATTTTCCTGTCGGTTGGGATAATTGATATTCGTCAAGCGATTATAAGTATAGTCATAGGTGATAGGTCCCAAACTACCTTGCTGGAAGAGGTTGGAGGTCTTTTTTTCGATCACGCTCCCGATCTTATTGTACTTAAAAGTAGCTACCCCACGGTCGGGATGTACTTCGCGCGTTCTTCTTCCTGCCTTATCATATTCATATTTCGTATTATAGCCTTGGGTGTTTTTGACCCTTATTAATTCATTAATGCGGTTATAATAAAAATTGGTCGTAATCTCCCCGTTTTGAATGGTTTTGGTTTTTCGTCCCCGCACATCGGTATAGGTCGTATTGGTTTGGTTGTTTTCATTTTCAACTGTTGTAAGCAACCTATTATTATTTATTTCGTATGTAATATTTGTACTCTCGGATTCATTGGGCTGAGTTATTTTAGTTTTTCGGTCTTTTTCATCATACACCATTTCTACGGGTGTGAGAAAATTAGATAAATTTGGCGCATAATAGGTTTTTGAAGTACTTAAAGTGGTATACCCTCCTTGATTTGCAGAAAGGTAGCTTTTAACCACTCTGCCAAAAGAATCTTTTTTTTCATAACCACCCACGAGCCATACCATTCCTCCATTGGTGTAATGCGATTTTTTAAGTTGGACAGCTTTTCCAAAGCCGTCAGCAATGCTAATGGTTAAAAGTTCATCGTTGTAAGCATCCATCACGGCGTGTTTTGTGATGGCATAGTGTTGACTGTTTGTAGGTTGGGAGTTGCCAGCAGGTATGGCCGGGAAACTTCCTGCCGCATAATCAATCAGATAGGTTTCGGTTCCTGCATTGTCAAGCTGACTTATAATCTGTTCTTCTCCTTGATAAATGTTTCTGATGGTCCAATCATTCCAAGCACCATCTTCCATTTCATTGGGAGCGGTTACTTCGATGATCCTTCCGCGGTTATCGATTCGTGTACGTATTTTTTTACCATTCATATCTGTTGTCAACACGGGTATGCCAAATAGGTAATTGTACTGGGCAGAAGAAGTTTGGTTGAATGAATCGGAAAAATTAGTGGGATAGGTATGCACAACAGGATCATAAGAAATGTTCTGTGTAAAAGCACCAGCGGGACCTAAATTGTCTAGCTGCTTTACGCTCGTGGTGTTTCCATAAGTGTCGTAACCTAGTTGGATACGGTTGGTCTGCCCATTGCCCAGATGAACCGTTACGATATTAAGTTTTCCATATCCGTTATAAGAGGCATCCCTATCCCGTAAAACAGTTCCTGAAAGGTCTTTTACCTTTATATTGGTGGGTAGGCCTGGAAAATTGTTAATGCCGTAGGAGATTTCTGTACGATAAGCATCTTGGCCGCCGGTTCCCCAATCGATATACTTCGTGAGATTTCCTTGATTATCGTACGCTTCAAACTCTTTCACCAAATTGAGGGCATTTCCATTTTCGTAATTCGTGGATATCGTTTTGACAATTACTGGAAACAAACGCGTACGGTCAAGTTCACCTGTACTGGACTGTTGATACTCTTCATCCAATCCCACGTTGCTCTCAATGAGTGGCAATTCCGGGTTGAGCATGTTGTAATAGTTTTTACTTTTAGAAAGAAGGTCTCCATTAGCTTTATAACTTGCTGTTTCTTTTACCATTCCCTGTAAATAATAATTTTGGTTATGGTATTTTTTTATGGTGTACCGATAGGGGTCGCCATCTGGATCTGAAGGATAGTGTTGTTCTGCTTTCACACTGGCAAAGCCGTAAGAACTTCGATCACGACGATCATATTTTCCATTTTCATAAGCAAAAGTGGTGAGGGTTTCGTTAGATCCAAAATTGGAATCACCATTGAACCCATCGTTGCTTTTTAATTCGCTCATCACCCATTTATTTTGAGGCATATCGTAGGTGTTGCCGTTTCTTTTGTAATCGACCGTCCAACTTCCACCCAACGGGGTATTTACCTTTTTTAACAAATGTGTTTTCCCCATTTGATTTAAATTGGCATTGACAGAAGAATTGTTATTTTTCTTATGCAATACATCTGGGTATCCGTCACCATTAATATCACGGACGGCTGTTGTGGTTTCGTTAAAACTACCATTTACTCCTCCGGAAACCGAAAAAGTTGCTTTTAAGACGATAAAAAGTATAGGGATCGTAAATCCGTTAGTATAGGATCCAAATAAGTTTCCAGCAACAGATTTATTTTCTTCAATCGAACTATTAAAGAAATTTTTACCTTGTGTTTCAGGTAAAAATCCAAGTCCTGTATTTAAATAATACTTATAATAATATCCTACTTTCCGAACAAGATCGGGCAATCCATCACCATTTACGTCAATAAAAGTAACATTACTATTGGCAACACTTGTAGAAGCCCCAAAACCAGCAGCAAAAGAACTATTAAAGTTGAACGACGGTCCAATTGAACTATTTGTTCTTTCACTCGTTAAAAAAGTACCGGAATAGCCAACCCCCCATGACATTTCATCTGTGAAGCTATACCCGGTATTCAACTGAACCGTTATTTCTGTTTCTTTTACTCTTACCTTATCCGTTAATCCATCACCATTCAAGTCTATCCATAGCCTTTCGTCAAAAGATTTTCCCGAGCTACTATTTATTCCTGAATTAACATTGGTCCGGGTCTGGTTCCCTGTGACTTGATTATTAGAAGACGCGGTCGAATTCGCCTGTAGACCTGATATGGATACCCCCACGGTTTCATCACTACTCTTACTTCCGGCAACAAAATCATTATCCGGCACAAAATTAGGATCATCTGATAGCCCTCCCAACATATTGGTGTATTGAATATTACCTTTGGTAACCATATCGGGATACCGGTCTCCGTTAAGATCAATATACTGGTTTAATACATTGCTTTCCGCATAACTAAATGTACCGTTAAGGCTTGCACCTCCTGTAATATCCCCACCGAGATTACCGGATTTTGCTTTTCCCTTTGATTTAGATCGTTGATTAAGTCCCACAAAAAAACCATTTTCATTAGTTGTAATATCCGCTTCATCAATATAGATGTCATAGATGTCAGCTTCACCAAAACGCCCAATAGTGGAAGTCAGAAGTTGCTGTCCATTATGTGCGGTAAACCCGTAAATAGCATCTTTGATACCTGTGTTTAAATATCTGTTCTGATTGTTTTGTTGTTCATAAAGCGTATACCGGATAGCAGACTCGGTTATACCAGCATCTTCAGGATTTTCTTCATTAATTTGATCTTGTAGGTCATCTATTTCACTTTGGTCATCTAGCTCTTCGGGATCTGGAAAAACATCTGGATCAATAATGCCATCAAAATATTCTGTTCCAGTAATGTTTTCATCATCATCATAAGTTATGCTTAACCCTCCATTATATAAAAATTCTCCCCATCCCCTGTAGGGTAACCCATAAAAGGCAGGGGTGGAAGCCAAAAATGGCGACGACAAAGTTGTTGAAGAAAATGTAGGATAATATTGTGCTTCGTCTTGATGTAATTCTAAAATAATATCGGCGCCATTACCCAAAGCAAATCGTTTATTGCCCACGTTGAAGGACGAAAAAATCGTTCCATTATTATCATAGATGGTTTCCACTTTGTCTTTACTCAAGAAAAATTGGTGATATCCACTTACCGAATTAACTACTGAAGTGAGCTGTTCGTCATTGTAAAAATTATAGTTCCAATTCCCGAATGGATATTGATTCAAACGTTGTAAGAAAAAAGTTTTTTTATATAAAACTTTTGCCGGGGAACCAGGTGTTTTTTCTTTAGTTACCCAATGAATTTTTAACGGAAATTCCTCGTCACTGAACTGGTTTAGAAAAATTTCATAATTCTGAGAAAACATAGTATGCTTAATTTTTAATAAAAGGTCTTGCCCATCATTGGAAATAATTGGAGAAACAAGTTCGTTACTATGATACCAGTATTTTTTTTGATTGGTATTATCGTTATAGGATACGTAATTTACTTGTGGAAAATTTAGTCCTGAATTTAGGCCTGAGGCTTCCGGATCCCATTGAATATTATCCCAAGCAACATTAGAATCACTTTCTGCGGTAAAACGGAAAACGTAATTATAGGAAGAACTTAATGAAGTATTAAATTGATTAGGATCAGTAGTAGTAGGAAAATTTCCGGATGAAGCTTGATAGGTTCTCTTCCAAGTTGTTTCTTGTATCATACTCCCATCAATAGGGTCAAGGGCTATTTTTTTAATTATAAAATCTATATCATCAGAAAATTGTAGTGCACTAAAATTTGAATTTGACAAGTTAAAATTCAGTTGAACTTGAGTATCGTTTTTATCGGGACTCCATTCGCCGCCGCTCACTATATAATCATTTTTTGCATTATATGTTTTAATCGATTTGTTATTCTCGTCAATCAGGTTAAGATCTGAATTGGGCCAAGTATCGACAAAATCATTATCTTCATCAATAATGCTATAAGTGATTTGAGGGTTCCATTCGATTTCCCCGCCACAACCATATTCTGTATTGTGAATTCTGAAAAATACCAAGTCACCTTTTTTTAGATTGGTTATCCCCCTATTAATAGTTTTATAACCTATTGAAGGGGCGTTAAGCGATTCCTGATTACCGACTATGGAGATACCTTGTGCGTTTTGACGCTCCACGGTTAATCTAAAATTATTTGGATTATCGTTGCAATTGTTTTCCTGCCATAATCGGGCCTGTCCACTTATTGAGATATTTCCATCATAGGGTGCACGCCATACCTTTACGTGATCAAACTGCGGAAATTGGGCGCGAAGTTCTTCTTCACTATCCAAATCTAAATTTTGGATTAATTCGGAACTGATCACTCCTGAAGAAATCAGGTTTTCAGATTCATTCGGAGAATCATCAAAAGTCCTCCAAGAATAATCTGCGCCAGCTTGGGTAATATTGAATTTTACATGGTTACCGCCTACCATATCAGGGAGTCCATCACCATTGAAGTCTGTAAAATAATAATCTGTTCTACTTTTTGTGGTACTTTCACTTTTTCCTACACCTATTAACCCTAGTGCATTCGCATCCAAGCCCCAACCTGTTGTTCTTGATTTGGTTTTACTCAACCTGTTTATTCCACTAATTTCTATTGAGTTTTCAAAGCTATTGCCAGTATTTGGCCGATAATAAATGTGATTATTATTATTGAAAACTTTATCTACAAGTCCATCACCATTCATATCAATAAAGCTTATTCGGCCATCTTGATTGCTTTGACTATAATTAACCGAACCACCTACGGTTGTATTGACACTAGTTGGATTAAGTCCTATTCCAAACCCGCCTCTCAACCCTACTGAGAAGCCGTCAGAGGTACTGGTACCCAAAGCGGATCCTTTGGGGATCAGGCTTCCGACTCCACCGGTAGCGATATCATGTAACGGGGAAGATATTTGATCACTGTTTCCATTCCAAGAATTTGGACTGGATGAAATTATTGAATTAGGATTCGCGTTATCGTAATATTCAATAGTATTGCTGTAAAATAAATTACCCCCTTTATCATATTCTGCTATTTTATCTAATAGAGATTTTTGGAAGTTACTGGTTTTGTATGAAAATTCATAACTGCGTATAGTTTGGGAGTTAAAGCTGATTTTTATTTCATTTAAAAGATCTTTGGTATGTTGAATAAAACCATTTCTTGCATTTACTACCACATCTGGTCTTCCTGAAGAATCCCGATTGAATTTCACGGTGTAGAAATTGGAAGTTGAAGTTCCTTTTTTTGTATATTCTATCCTATCGATATAAAACTCTGTTCCTTGTATGATTTGTCCAAAAGTATTGAAACCATAAGAATTGGTGTCTTTAGTGTAAAAATATTCAGTGAAGTTACCATACCGGTCTTGTTGTTTGAGAAGTGCCCAATAGACAATATTACCTGAATTTCCATTGTCTTTAATTACATATGCATTGGATGCACTATTTATTCCACCATAATAACTTTTATTTCCAAATTTATCTTCTACAATCCAGCTATAATTTGAGGTGGCTGTCCCTTTTCGTGTAATTTTTAAATAACTTCCTTCTTTTCTCAAATAAAAGGTTCGATTGGAAACACGTGAAATATTATCCGTACGATGAGGATTAGTGTAGGTTCCATTATTTTTTAACACAAGCTCTTCTCCATTTAAAGAATACAATTCCGACTCATGAGTTACGTTAAATGCGGGAACCCCCCATTTGGTATTTAAGGTAATCGCTGGGATGTTAATGTTCCATCCTAGACCCATCCAACCATTACCTCCTTCACTATTATAAGAGACCGAGAGTGAAGGTTGCATACCATTTCTTCCCTTAGGAAGTTTTATAGGAAAACTGGTATTGACCGTTCCCATATTGTTTGCAGCAGGCGGAGCGATACTCACAACACCTGCAGCCGGATTGGCGAATTCAATATCGTTCATTGCAGTAGGAACAAAACTAGACGTTTCTGGATTTTCTGGTACTTTAATTACTCCATTTATATAATCTGTATCCTGAGTTACGGTAGTTATAACGGTTTGATTCTTTACATCTAAACTATCTATAGGTAAAGCTTTCCAGTTTTTATGTTGGTGGTCAAAATAAAACGTTTTGACGTCCTTGGGGGTGTACCCACTGGGTATTTTTGCAGGATCGTATTTTAAGTGGAGTAGGAGCGGGATGCTATCGTCTATATTGTTTTTTTTGAGTCGGTATCCCAAAAAGTCTCCATCAGTCACGTTTTCTATTTCTTCTGATACTGATTTTAAATCTTTGAAATTAAGTCCATTAATACTTACTTCTCCTGCTAGACCTAATTTTTTGTTTTTAAATTTTTTAGACAGATCAATTCCCAAGGCTTCAAAGTGCTGTAATCTTTTTTCTAGTGTAGCGTATGAGAATGAGTGGTTATTTTTAGAATCATTTATGTATGAATGAGCGATTGTTTTTGTTTTGGTATCTTGAAATGATACATTGGCCAATAAAGAATGTTCTTGATTTCCTATTGTATAAGTAATTTCTAGTTGTTTGGTTTTTTTGGAAATATTTTCTAAAACCCCTTCAAAAATACCATTGTTTACAGAAATTAATTTTTCTCCTATTTTTAGTTGTTTTATAGAAGGATTGGAGCTTAATCCTGAAATATAAACATTTCCGTTAAAGTTCTTCAGAACAGGTTCGCTTAGCACAACTTCTTTTTCTTTTTTAAGCAATTCCAAACGAAAATTTTTGATTTTATATTGGTAAGTTTCATCGGCACGACGGGTAAAATAGACCTCATTTTTTCCTGTTTTCAAGTCAGCGATAGAAATATATTCACTTACCGCATTCCAAGACTTATTTTTGGTAAGAAGCATTCCGCCATAAGAAGAAGTGTTATTGATACTTTTGGTCGTTTGTGAAGCATGCGTCAATCCATACAAATCATAGCTGATTTTAGCTTGATACTTATCTAGTTGGAGATTATCTGGGATCTCTACCGTAAAAAAGTTATCCCTTGGATTTTCCCTGTCGGAAGCTATCATTTTCCCAATGACACCTTTTTTTTCCTTTGCGTAAAATGTATGAGAAGTTGGAGATGACGAATTAGTGTACTCTTTGGTAGTAAGGCTGATTTCGCTCCCATTGGACTTTTTAAGTGTTACCTGTTCAAAATGATCCATTTGAGCCGCCATCTGCTGAATGGGTTGCCCAAAAATCAAGAGGTTACTCATCAAAGTAGTCAGAAAAGTGCTCGCAATGTATGATTTTCTAAGTATTTTAAAATAATTCTGTGCCATATTATTCTATAATTATTCTATCGGTGGTTAGTTTTCCATTCGTCTTCACGGTGATTAAATAAACCCCAGCAGAAAGCATGCTAAAAGGAAGCGTGTAACTCGATTGCCCATTAATATTGATCTGACGAATTTGTTTTCCATTCATATCGTGCAACTCCACAACCCCATTAAAGTTTTCTTCAGAAGAGACATCATAATAAAAAATTGCTCCTTGTTGAGTGGGGTTGGGATAGACTTTTGTTAGTAAGTTTGGAGCAGGGGTCGGAGCATTTTTGTTCATTTCTCTTACCGGACACCAACCTCTAATTGCAAATGATTGCGAAATTGAACAACCTGTTTCGTTATCAGTTATCACAACTTTGTATACAGGTAAACTTTGACACGAATAATCCGAATCAAAATCTGGATTATTGCTTGAATAACACTCACCACCAGGTTCAAATGTAATTTCAGGTGAAGTGATATCCAGTGAAATCTCTGTTATGAACCATTCATAAGAAACATTCTGCCCTGAATTGATTAGGGTTGAAGCGTCAAGGTCAAAAGAATTACAAGTGTAAGCCGGGTGAATATAAGGGACATCCACATCCTCACAAAAATCCTCATCATAACCGCTTACGCATTGACCACTGAGATTCTGCAACTGTTCATGAATATTTAATTGTAAACCAATAAACTCTATAGCCTGTTCGAGGCTTCCTCCATAATCATCAGTTACTGTTATGGTATATTCCCCGTAAGGAAAATCAGATAAAGTAATATTACCTGTATAGCTTTCTTCTAAAACATAACTATCTCCATTTGCCTGAGTGCCAATTATACTGATGTAATAAACAGGAATTCCATAATCAATTAATATTTCAATCGTGTTTGAACTTTCTCCGCAATCGTTTAAATAATTGATACTTCCCTTAAAATCATGATCAATATTAATCGTAGCTACCCCATCACAGTCCCTACTAGGGTCTATTACAATTACTTTATATTCTCCTGGGACACCCACTGTGAATTCTGAATTCGTATTAGAAAGTAGTTCGTCGTTTCGGTACCACTGATAGCTAAAATTAGGATCATTCCCAAATGGAAGAGTCCCGTCAAGAGTGATTTGTGGTTGGGTTTCGCTCAGAGTTTGATCGGATCCTAAACTTCCCAAATTGAAACCAGTGCCTGAAAAATTTATTGTTTCTGTAAAACTAGCCCCAGCAGCATCAGTCACCGTTACTGTATATGATCCGCTTGGAACATTGGGAATGATAAATTGATTGGAAGAATTAGTTTGGTAATAATCTAATCCATTACCCACCACGTGAGTTTCAAAATTAGGAGATCCTTCATCAATAAAAATTTCTAAGTAATTTTCTTCTTGATTGCATGAGGAAACGGGTTTCATAGTGCCTTTGAGCTGATGATAAATCCTAATACAATCTTCCAGTTGACATGACATATCACTAGTAGTAACTATTACACAGTATTCCCCTATTTCATCAACGACCAAAATACTTTCTGAATGATAAATTTGTACCCCGTTGTAAAACCATTGGTAAGTAGCATCAGGATCGTCAATCCCTTGACCGGCATCTATGGTTACTTCTGTTTGTTGAGCATTTAGTGATTGATCTGAACCAAGATCTAATGTATAATTACGTTCCTCTACTAAAAATGAGTAACTGGATGTCGCTCCATTACTATCATCAACACCTACTGAATATTTCTGAGGACCACAAACTTTTGCGTTATATATAAATTCATCATTCTCTATATGACTAAATTCTACTTGTATGGGATTTCCTACTTCATCAATAAGTTCTACACTATAATCTGGACTCCCACCTTTAACTATAATCTCAATGTCAAAACATTTATCTTTACATTGCCATTTTTTGTAACGGACTTGGATGATTATTTCTGGTCCCACCGCAAAGGTGAATTGATCAAAAAAACTTCGATCTGGATCAAAAAAGGTTTCTTTATTAAAATGTGCATAAGCTTTCCCGTTGGATAAGAAGTCTAGATCGACAGGTTTGTAATATTCAATATTCCCATTATCGAAATCAGAAACATAACTATTATCCGTAAACTTGTCGTGTAACATCCAAACCACTAATTTTCCCGCTTTGATATCTTGAAGGTAAGGTTGAAACTCCTCATTTAAAAAAAGTTTAAATTTAATAGGAAATTCCTCCCACGCTTTCCTTCCTGTGGTTTGAGCTAGCCAAACTTTTTTCATTAATCTGAGACCAAGCTCATTTGGGCTTGAGATGTCTTTTTTTCCAGTATCTCCAAAGACAATAAAGTTATTATTCTCAATTCTAACTCTCTCTTGAAGCTTCTGATTCGTTTCTAAAATTTGTGTGACACCAGCTACTAAATAATCCCTTCTGTGAGCACTCTCAGCTTGCAATTGGTTTAATCCAGAGATATCATCTCGACCCAGGCCGAAAATGTTATTTTTAAAAAGTTCATTGTTTACTTTATCCCAAAAAATTTTATTTTTAGAATTTTTATAGTCTCTAGTTCTATTTAAAGTGATTCCATATTTTAACCCTAAGTAAGATTCTATTCTGTTTCGCTCATTATCTGTTAACATTCTATCATATGAAACAAATTCTGGAAGTAGTCCATTAAACTGTAGTCCATTTTCTACTTCTTCAAATGGAATGTATCGCCCTATATAGTGAAGTGTTTCACCTTTCCTTCCAAAGCTTTTAAATTTTTTATCTTGATCATAATTACTCCAACTATAAAAATGCACGTGGGTGTTTTGGTGCTGATTAAATTTTGAAAATAGTTGACTAGCAAAACCCTGTTGAGTTTCCAGAAAATAAGCATTCCGAGCTATGGAGTCATTAAGATTAACTTGATTCCCTAGATATATAAAATTATCTGGAACACTATTATTAAAGACAGTAGAAAAATGTCGGAATGATTTTTTGTTATCAATTGGCTCACTAACTACAAATAAATTATGTGCATTTACGTTTTCTAATCTATCATTATAAAATAAGCATAACTTTTCTGCTCTAATAGAAGGATTAAAATTGAATAAGTCCGAGTTAAATGAGTTACAATCTGAAATTCGAACTTCATTTCCACTATAATCAATAAAAATATTGTTATCTAAATCTTCATGGGTAGTTTTATACCACACTTCTGCTCCTGTAACTCCACCAGGAAAATGTTGCGCCTGCAAACTACTTACCATACATAGAAGAACAGATAAGAATAGTAAATTTAATTTCATATAATAGGATTTATTCACCTTTAAAGGGTGTATTATCAATAAAGTGTTAAATTTAATATAAATATATTAATAAAAACAAACTTTAAGTTAATTATTTCGTCTTTATATTGATTTTTAATGTTAAAATAAATTTTTGACACTCAAATGTCAATGTTTAAGAGAATTGATTATAAAATTTAAATAGAGTATTTAAAGTTCTTTTAACAGGCTGAGTTCAACAGATAATTGCAAAAAATTAATATTTGCTTCCCAAATAATGCTACTCATCGTTATATATAACTGCCAACGTTACCATTTCATTAAATGCTTAAAAGATGGCTATAAATATCGGCGTCCCAAAAAAAAGTCAATTACATACTTTTCTTGAAAATTAATTTTGATGCCCTAAGGCTACTTAAAATATGAACGACTCACATTTAATTTACGGGGAGAAACAGTAATTTAGAAACTACATTAATAAATTATGTTTTATCATCGGAGCTTCTTAATTGTTTTTACAATGAAAGTGGTTTAGGAATTGTATAATCACGCTACGAAAGTGGTCTCTCTAGAGATCAAACTAGAAATGAGCAACCAGCTGCCACATACTTTATCTACCAGAGATTATGAGTATAAAAGGTTTCTATCCTAAAGGGGCCTTCAAGATTTTTACTTACGGGAAAATGCAGTTTATCTGACCATAAAATGATGTAAATGACGGCATAAATATCCTGTTTTAGAAGCTATAATGAGCTGATTGCATGCCTTAAATTAAATGTTGTAGCCGGGTTGAGAGATGATCCTAATATAAAAGCCAAAACAATGGTTTTATACAAGCTTAGATTTACTATATATTTTGCAGTAATTTCCATTATAAAAGTACAGTAAATACCATAAAATTCTGGATGGTTTAATCCTATTTACTCAAAGTTTAAAGTCATCTTCATTTATTGCACGACCATCTTTCATAAATACACTCTCAATGGTGTATTCAGAGTCTATATGAAGATTAAAAATTGATTACGCTATCCAAAGCATCATCAGCATCTTTGTGGATGAAATTTGCTTGGTAGTTTATGGTAGTTGTGATGGAAGAATGCCTATAAAGTTTTTGAAGGGTTTTAATAGGGATTCTATCTTCCGATATATGACCAAATGTGTGCCGAGCAATGTGCATAGTTACTTTTTTGGTGACTTTTGCTTTTTTCGCAACACCAATTAAATATTTATTGAATTTTTTAGTAGCCGTTTTGGTCTTGGCATATACATCTTTTGCATTCTTTAAATCTGCTTTTTTCATTTCGGGAAAAACAAAATCTTCATCGCTCTGCTTTTCTGATTTGTAATATTCAAGAATTGGGAAAACCTTTTCAGGTATTTTCAAAGATAGTAATTTGGAGTTTTTATTCATACGATAGTGAAGCCTATCATCGTAAATATCTGACCATCTAATTTTAAGTACATCGGCTGCCCTAATTCCGGCAAAGTAAAAACTGAATAGCCAAACGTTACGTGCGTGGGTTTCGTTGTTGGTAAGATTTTTAGCACATTCAAATGATTTAATATCTTCTTTGGTCAATCCTATTTTTTCCGTTTCAGGAAATTTTATTCTAATCTTACCAGAACCAAATGGATAAAATTTTCTATCTATAATCCCCATTTTAATAGCTCTATTGTAAATCGTTCTTATAACTACAAAGTTATTTACTACCGAGCGTTCTGAAAGATTTAGCTTTTTTAAATAAACTCTAAATTTTCTCAAAAAGGTTTCATCTATTTCTTCAAAAGTTAACTGCTTAGACTTGTAAAAGTTTATAACGTGGTTTACACGAGCCTTGTCTGTTGAAAGTTGAGAAAGCTTTTTATTTGATTCAAGCTCAGAAAGAAAATCACTTGCAACTTCATAAAAAGTGCTCGACATAGAATTTGAGTAGACCACCTCTTTAATTTGATTTGCTGAAAAGTCCTTATTGTTAGATTGTAAATCTACAAGCGTTTTGTTTACTTCTAAAAGCTTGGTGGAAATCAAATTATTTAACCTATCAGCGTTGGAATGAGATTTTCTAACCCGTAGGTTCTTTTCATCCCAATACTTCAAACTTATATAATGACCAACATAATGGTAAGTTGACCGACGGTTCTTTGTAATACGAATTGCCAAAGGATAAAGTCCTTCCTTATTTGCTTTTTTTCTTATAACTACCTTTGCATTTGAGGCCATACCTTTGAATTTTAGATTATAAAGATAGTCATTTTTGGTACAACATAGGTACAACATTTATTGATATTAAACCATATTAAATGAAATCACATAATACTATTTCTTTGTTAAACAATTGATTATAAGATAATTTAGTTAATTTCGTTATCAAATACGCTGGATTCAAAATCCAGTGTTTTAGGACGTGCGGGTTCGATTCCCGCCTCGAGTACTAACCCAACAGAAATGTTGGGTTTTTTCTTTTCTAGATTTAAAGTAAGTATAGAATTGGGATTCTCCCGAAGGTTCGGAGTCGTATTAAGTACTTTCAATTTGCTAGAGCATTCTATTTACAAGTATCCGTAGCTATGTTTTTTAATTCGTTCCGCTAGGTGAATAATATATCAAATACTCAATACATACTTTTCGTAATCTTTCAATTCCACTTAACTAGTGAAATATTTTCTAAAGTTCACGAAATTCAATATAAAATGTTCTTGTGGCATTCTTTGTGCAAGTAGCTTTAATGTTACCAAAATTTTCACTTTAATTTAGCTTTTTTATAAGATGTCATAAATCTTATTAGCAATAATTTGCGTTCAAAGTTTTAAAGCATTTTAATTAATATAAAACACTAACATTAAAATCTAAATTATGAAACTAAAAATTTTCACATTAGCATTCGCAGTTATGGCTCTTTATAGTTGTGGACCTACTCAAAATAAAGAAAAAAACAACACTACTAATGCTACGAACGATAGCGCTATTACCGAAGCACAATGGGTTTTGCAGCAATTGGAAGGAGAAGATATTGATCCTTCTAAAAATGGAAAATTGATTAGCTTTACTTTAAATACGAAAGACAATAAAGTCACAGGATATGCAGGTTGTAATAGTTTCTTCGGAAATTATACATTGGGAGCTGGAAACCGTATTAGCTTTTCAACTTTAGGTTTAACTAAAATGGCTTGTTCAGAAGACGACTTTAAAGAATCTGAATTGATGAACGTTTTAGACATGACCGATAATTACCGAATTAACGGGAATCAATTAGAACTTAATGTAGGTAAAAGAGCACCATTAGCTATTTTCAAAAAAGTAGATAAAAACGCCGAGCCAATTGTAGAGAAATATTGGAAGCTAAAGACATTAGAAGGAAAGGATGTAAAAATGAGCAAAAACCAAGAAAAGGAAATCTATTTTACTCTAAAGATGAATGAAAATAGAGTCGTTGGTTTTGCAGGTTGTAATGGTATGTCTGGTACTTATAAGCTAGAAGAGAGAAATAGAATTAGTTTCTCACAAATGGCAACTACGATGATGGCTTGCCCAGATTTAGATGTGAATGAAGCAGAATTTCTGAAGGTTTTTGAATTAACAGATAATTACACCATCAACGGGGATACCTTATCTTTAAATGTTGGAAGAAGAGCTCCCTTAGCTGTTTTTGAAGCAGTTTATCTATAATAAAGAGAATTTATAAGAGAGGTTAATAATCACCTCAACTTTAGCGTAATCTAGAATTTAAACCTTAAAATAAATTTTAGATTACGCTTTGTTTTATTGTATCAATATGGTTAATTCAGTCTTTATATGAGCGACAAGATAACAGTATTATTAACAGGTGCTTCGGGAACTGTAGGCTTAGAATGCTTGAAGCAGTTGGTGAAAATTCCTACCTTAGAAATAACGGTTTTCGATAAAAAAACCAAAGCTTCCGTCAAAAAATTGAGTCCATTTCGAGAACAGGTTGAATTGGTTTACGGAGACATCACCAATTTAAAGCAGCTTCAAAAAGTGGCTTCCAATAAGGATGTGGTTATTCATTTAGCAGCTATTATTCCGCCGCTAGCAGATGATGCTCCAAAGTTAGCTCAAAACGTAAATACAGAAGGAACGCGTAACTTGGTTCAGCTTCTTGAGAAACAATCTCCGCAGTGCTTCTTCATTTACAGTTCGTCTATTTCAGTATACGGCGACCGCCTCAAAAATCCATATATTAAAGTTGGTGATCCTCTCACGCCAAGCCCTGGTGACGAATATGCACTTACAAAAATCGCTTCAGAAGAAATTTTACAAAACAGCAAATTAGATTGGACTATTTTTAGATTAGCAGCTATTATGGGCGGTCATAAAATGTCTAAACTCATGTTCCACCAACCTTTAGATACTTCGTTGGAGATTGCAACGCCTTCAGATACGGCGCGTGCTTTTGTAAACGCTATTCAGAAACAAAAACAACTTTCTAAGAGAATTTTTAACTTAGGTGGCGGGGAAACTTGCAGAATCCCTTACAAAGATTTTTTAATTCGTTCTTTTAAAATATATGGTTTGGGTGAGTTTACTTTTCCAGATAAGGCTTTCGCCGAAAAAAACTTTCACTGCGGCTATTATGAAGACGGAGATGATTTGGAAGAAATACTTCACTTTAGACAAGATTCTTTAGATGATTTTTTTCAGAATGAAAAAGAAAATTTTTCTTCCTTTAAAAGGCTTGGCGCATCTTTATTTCAAAAACCTATTAAGTGGTATCTTTTACAACAATCTGAACCTCTTAAAGCTTTAAAGAACGACGATAAAAAATTAAAAGAGCAATTCTTTAATTAGCAGAGCAAAAACATAATTAAGATGAAAGTATTTCTCAGCACACTATTAATGATCATAATTCAATTTAATATGAACGCTCAAGATTGGAAAACACCAACGATTGAAGGTTACGGTAGAATCGTAGATTACGAAAATGTGGCTATTCAACCAGATTCTGCTACCACCTATAAAATGTTTTTTCACATCACTATCAGTAAAGAACGAGAAGGTGTAAATGTTTCTCTCTGGAAAATGGCGAGAACCATCAATCTTTTAGAGAATGGCGGAGTTCCTAAAGAGAACATTCAACTTGCTGCAGTAATTAGCGGGCCTGCGACGCCTATCGTTCTTTCGGCAGAAGCTTATGTAGAAAGAATGGAAAAAGCTAATCCTAATTTAGAGTTAATTGATAAACTTACAGATTATGGCGTAACGATTCACCTTTGCGGACAAGCAGCAGCCAAGAATAAAATAGATCCAAAAACAGATTTGAATCCAAAGGTTAAGCTCACCTTATCGGCATTGATAGATATTCCTACCTATCAAATGCAAGGTTACACCATTATTCGTTAATTTCTTCCATTAGCTTTGCTTTAGATGTAAAACGCTACGAAAGTAAAAGCTGGGGCGGACTTTTAATCTTCGGAATTTTAGGAGCTATTTTTTCATTCATCTTACTATGGAATCCTGCTTTTGCTGGGCTAAGCGTTGTTTGGTTAATTGGACTCAGCTTTTTATTTGGTGGTTTATTCAGTATATTTTTTGCATTGCAACTGCGAAAACTCCACAAATACAGCAAAAAATTAGTCCCGAATTACGAGAGCGCTATCAGCAATTAGAAAGAGATTTGAAAAATGAATGGAGTTAATCCCATAATCTATTCTCTAATATTGATTATATCATAAATTATGAAAAATTAAAGAACTGAAAATGGAGATTAAAGATTCCTAAATTAATTCAGAATAAATAATTTTTCAGGATCAACCAAACACAATCAATATATAAGCACATCATAAAAATGATTCAAATCGTTTTAAACACCTAAATTAATAAGATAACTAAAAACTAAACCCATGATAAATTTAAGAATTATTCGATTTTAAAGGAAAACTAATCATAATAGGTGTGCCGCAGGTACTATTGGAAGTGAAGTTTCATGATTTTTAAGCTCTTTAGGCGCCAACATTTTACTGACAGATTAAGCCGAAAACAAAGTGAAAAACATCGCTGCAGATGTTGAAATAGAAACCGGTAATGCTACCATAGCGATGAAAGTTGACTTTACGGAAGAAAAAGAAATTGAAAATTTAGTAAATAAGGCTGTAGATAAATTTGGAAAAATTTCTGCCGTGGTGAATAATGTAGATTGGGGAGCCAACACCCCACTTTTTGGTTCTGACTCTGAGAAAAGGATCAATGGTTATAAGTTGAATACCTTAAGTGATTACAACTCGACCAAATACTGTATGCCTTACCTTAAAAAAGAGCAAAATGCATCGGTTGTATTTTCGGGTTCTGCCGTTGGGAAACACCATCGCCAGAATTTATTGAATACAGTACTGCAAAAGCCAGACTTTTAAATATGTCTTAAAGTATGGCAGTTACCAGCGGACAAGAAGTACTTTTTAATTCTTTAATTATTGGTACATTAGATAACGGCGAACCTTCAAAAGAAGCTGGTTATACACAAGCAATGATTGATAATGTAGTAAAAGGAATTGTATTAAAAAGACGTGGACTACCACAAAATATCGCTAATGCGATGGCTTTCTTACAAAGTGATGCCGCATCTTGGATTACTGGGACAGAGCTTACCGTAAATGGTGGTGGTGTGTATAAAAGTAAAATGCCTGCCTCATAAATCTTGAGCGCATTTTATACATACAAGAACTTAAAAACAGTATCGGGCAGCGTTTTAAGCTGACGGTTACTGCTTTTATATGCGCAAAATTTGACAGCGCAACCAACCTAAAAAGTAAATCCGCAGTTTGCAAATGATAATTTTTTGGAGGATTCTCCCCAGACGGGCATGGTTTCTTACGGTATTCCCGGCGAGAGCGTAGACCTGACCTTTGCAGAAAGCGTACCGAATTGGCAGCAATTTTTATTAACTACTAAACCAAAAATTATGAATGCAAGAACAAAATCTAAAGTAGTAAAAGGCGCTGTACTCACGGGTGTCATTAACGCTATAATTAACGGCGAAATTCAATACTTTATTTTAAAAGGAAATGATTCTATTCCAATTTCAGTAGATTCTATTTCTAACAACACAGAAACGGTTTTAGGCACCGCAGTGCTGCTTGCGATTACATTATCTACGATACCACCTTGGTCGCTTACTTTGGGATAAAAGAAGAAAAAGCTCCGTTTTGGCCAACTACTTTTTGGTTAACCATAAAACACGGCTTTTTTACCTTTGGGGTAGTGACTGCATTAGCGGTCTTATGGCAAAAATATATGGGACCCGTGGAAGTATCTTTAATTTCAGCATTAATTATTATTGGAGTAATCGCCGGGATTGTTTCGGACTTTGTAAATTACCTAACCTTAAAAGAAAGCACTTTAATCGAAGAACATAAAAATTAAATGATGAAAAAAATTATATATCTATTTGTCTTATTAACAGTGAGTGTTAACTGTAAAGACGTAGAAAAGAAATCGGAAATTAAAACCACCGAGTCTTCTGCGCAATTATACCACAATGGTGATATTCTTACCATGGACGATCCAAAAAAATCTAGTTATGCGGAGGTTCTAGTTGAAGAATATGGAAAAATTGTTTTTGTAGGCGATAAAGCTAAAGCGGAAGAAAAATATGCCGAAGCAAAAAAAATCGATTTACAAGGAAAAACACTTCTTCCAGGTTTTATAGATCCGCACAGTCACTTTGGCATGATTTCAAATTCTATGGGACAGGTAGATCTAAATCCTGAACCTGTAGGCGATGTAAATACGATTGAAGCTATTAAAAATCACTTAAAGGCTTATAAAAAAGACAACAACATTCCAGATGATGAATGGATTGTAGGTTGGGGTTATGATGATGGGCAACTTGAAGAAAAGAGACACCCTACAAAGCAAGAAATAGATGCTGTATTGCCTAACAATCCTGTGTATTTGATGCATACCAGTGGTCATATGGGTGTCGCCAACTCTGCTGCCTTAAAATTACTAAATGTAAATGCAGACTCACCAGACCCCGATGGCGGTACTATTGTTAGAATGGAAAATTCTAAAGAGCCTAACGGCTTGGTGCAAGAAACCGCCATGTATCCTTTTATGGGAACTGTATTAGAAATTGCCGCTAAAAACCAAGCAAAACATTTTGATGCAACCCAAGAATATTATGCTTCTAATGGAATTACAACAGCACAAGATGGGATGACAGATCGCAATTCTATAGCATTTTTTAAAAAGCAAGCAGCCGCAGGAAAATTAAAAATAGATTTAATTGCCTTAGGAGGTAATAACGATTTAAAGACAAATCTTGCCGACAGTACAATTCATTTTAAAAAATACAACAATCATTTTAAAGTACAAGGAACTAAGATAGTAGCCGACGGTTCTCCGCAAGGAAAGACAGCATTTTTTACTGAGCCTTTTAAAACGGAAGTACCTGGCTGCACACACGATTGTAGAGGTTTGCCAAGTCTTTCTAAAGAGAGTTTAAATGATTTGTTTGTAACCGCTTATAAAAATGATAATCAATTGTTTATTCACAGTAATGGAGATGCAACCATAGATATGGTGATTGCCGCGCACGAAAACGCTTGTGAGCAATTGGGACAAGAATTAGATAAAGACCGAAGAACTATTGTGATTCATTCTCAGTTTGTGCGTTCAGAGCAATTAGAAATCTTTAAAGAATACAATATAGAACCTTCATTTTTCACCAATCACGCCTTCTTTTGGGGTGATGAGCACGTGAAGAATTTAGGTAAGAGAAGAGCATTTTTTCTAAGCCCTATCGCTTCCGCGGAAAAATTAGGTTTAAAATACACCAATCATTCTGATGCTACGGTAACGCCAATTGACCCTCTATTCATGATCTGGTCGGCGGTTAATCGCGTTTCAAGAACTGGAGAAGTAATTGGCCCAGAGGAAAGAGCCACGCCTTATCAAGCCTTAAAAGCAATTACCAGTCACGCCGCTTATGAGTTTTTTGAAGAAAACTATAAAGGAAGTCTAGAAGAAGGAAAATTAGCCGATTTTGTGATTTTGGATAAAAATCCATTAAAAGTAGAGCCTATGAACATTAAAGAAATACAAGTATTGCAAACCATTAAAGAAGGCAATACCGTTTATAAAAAGTAAAAGAATTAATTTTAAAAACAGAAAATTATGGATACATCAAAACATTTTGATTTAGAAGGAAAAACAGCAGTGGTAACAGGTGGAGCAGACGGAATAGGAAAAGCTTGCTGCGAAATGCGCGCTGCGTATGGAGCAAACGTAGTGGTTTCTGATTATGATATGGAAGCTGCAGAAAAAACTTCAAAATCTATAAATAACAATGGAGGAACCTCTATTGCGATAGATTGTAATGTACTTAAAGATGAGGCTTTAGTAAATTTAATAGACAAGACTGTTGACAAATTTGGTAGCATCGAAATCTTAGTCAACAATGTTGGTGGCGGTGGAGCCGGAAAAGAAAGCCCGTATGATATTGAAGTAGAGCAATTTAAAAAAGTGTTTGAGATGAATGTTTTTAGTATGTGGCGTCTTTGCCAATTGGTAGCTCCACATATGAAAAAAGCGGGTTACGGAAGTATTATTAATATGTCTTCTATGGCATCTATTAACAAAAGTCCAGCGATTAGTGTCTACGCATCTTCTAAAGCGGCAATTAATCATATGACGCGTAATTTGGCTTTTGATTATGGCCCAGATGATATTAGAATTAATGCTATTGGACCTGGAGCAACAAAAACACACGCGTTAAGTACGGTGCTTACGCCAGAATTAGAAAAGGCAATGTTAAAACACACGCCCATAAAAAGGCTTGGAGAATCAGAAGATATCGCGGGAGCATTTCTTTATTTCGCAGCACCTATTTCTAGCTGGACTAGTGGTCAGGTCATTCTTATTAACGGTGGTGGTGAGCAGACGTTGGATATGTAATATTTAAAAGGATTTAAGACTTTTAGACGTAAGACAAACGCATATTTTATGGAATGGCATTTGTTTCACGTCTGTTTTATTTCTTGAATTGAAAAGATCAACAAGGATTTATTGTATAAAGCAGTCAGCAAATTTCAACATCTAAACATAAAATTATGAAAGAAGAGAAAAACACAAATGATTCCAATAATAAAAAAAAGATCATCGTGCTAGGTGGAGGATCTGCCGGTGTGCAAGCAGCATTACGTGCTCATGAACTTGGCGCAGAGGTCACTATTTTAGAAAGTGACCGTATAGGTGGTACAGCATTTAATAAAGGTCCTGCTCCCGTTCGTACGCTTGCTCGCGCAGCTCGATTGCGCGCAGATGGTATTTTGTAAGCTAATTGTAAACAAAAAAACAAAACAGCTTTTAGGCTCTTATTCTGCTGAAGTCATTCAGGTTGCTGCTACTTGTATAGCTACTCAAATGAAAATTCAGGATATTGCAGAATTAGAATTGGCCTTTCCTACATTTACTGAGGCAATAGCCATGGCAGCCCAAAGAATTTGTAGAAAAATGAGAATAGATCAACCTGAAAGTTAACTTTAATCCTAGTTTTTTTCAGTAGAAATAAAAAAAGCCGCCTTAAAAGACGGCTTTTGTCTCCCTGAACCTGCCCGTACCATTCAGGCGGGTTTATTTCAGAGTTTCCTGATAGTTAGTAAAGAACTCCATGAGATGCTGAAATAGATTTACAATGACAGTTCTCATTATCTTTTAAAACGGTTTTCAATCTTTTAAAAAAAAAAATTAATCCAAACCTCCTTTTCTAGTAGCATCTTTTGCTTCTGGCCATTGCATTTGCTCACCAGTTCTAGAGTTCATAGGAAGAACTGCTTTTTCTTTAGATGTTGTTTCTGGATCTTCACTTGCCATATACGTCATAATTGCCGTTAAAATTACATTATTACGTACATCATCAAATACAATTTTATCATAAGTATCTAAATTGGTATGCCAAGTATAATTCCAATACGACCAGCTTAAAGAACTTAAGCTAAAGGCTGGCGCTCCCGCTGCAACAAAAGCAGCATAATCTGAACCTCCTCTTGAAGGAGTACCAGGAAATGTAGTGGCTATTTCTCCTTTAATCTCTTCTGGAACGGGTTCTAACCATCTATTGATATAATCATAGGCATGTAAAAACCCTTGACCGCTAATATTTTTTACACGACCCGTACCATTATCTTGATTAAAAGACGCTTGCACATGAGCAACAATTTCTGGGTGATCTTTTACAAAAGCTCTAGACCCATTTAAACCTTGCTCTTCGCTACCCCAGTGTCCTGCAATAATGGTGCGCTTTGGATTAGGATATAATTTTTTTAAAATTCGCATGGTTTCCATCATAATGATGGTTCCTGTACCGTTATCGGTAGCGCCAGTACCTCCATCCCACGAATCAAAATGCGCAGAAAGAATTATATATTCTTCTGGCTTCTCGCTTCCTTCAATTCTAGCAATGGTATTAAATGTTGGAGTCTCTCCCAAATCTTCAGATTGCGCTACCACTTTAATTTTAGGCGTATTTCCACTTTCCACTAGACGGTAAAGCAAACCATAATCTTCCAAAGAAATATCTATACTAGGAACGTCTTTCGTGTACGCGCCAAATATTTTATTGGCACCAAAGCCTTTAGACCAATATGAAGTAATAATACCTTCTGCTCCCGCTTCTTCTAGTATTTTTGGTAATTCTTTAGAAGTATGCCCTGTATTTTTTATACGGTTTCTCCAAAGAGAATCGGTTTCTCTCATCGTTTGCTTCATCTTATCCCAAGACTTATCTGTTGCCCATTCTTCCCAATTATGGGCAGGTCTTCCTGTAGGTTGCAACGCAGACATCAATACAAATTTACCCTTTACGTTAGAAAGCATTTTTTTAAACTCTCCTTCACTCGAAGCTTCTGGTAAAATCACCACCTCTGCCGTCACTCCTTTTTTCTTAGTAGCAGGACTCCAGGCTAATTGTTGTCCCTGTAAAGAACTTACTCGGGGTTCAATCATATCAATATGCGTAATTCCGCGTTCCCAAGCGCGCCAAGTTCCATATTCTTGATTTTCAGCACTAATCCCCCAATCTTCATATTTTTTAATAGCCCAATCGTGAGCTTGTTTCATTTGTGGCGTACCTACCAATCTAGGTCCAACCACATCCATCAACTCGTGTGCAATTTCTTCGAGTTTAGAATTTTCATTGGCTTCCTTTACAATGTTATCTACCATTTGTTCTTGCGCTTGAAGCTGCAACCCTCCAATGACAAGAAACAAACTAAACAGTGTTCTTAAATTCTTTTTCATATAACTTTTTTAATTTAACAATATAAGCTTAAAGATATTGAACTTATCTTAACTTTAAGTTCTAGGTCTTGAAAAATTGATTTTATCTACAAAACAGTGTTTTGAAATGTGTATAAAATATAGATTTTCACCAAGTTATTATCTCTTTAGTAAGAATTTTAGTCAATTTTAAGTATTAAAAAATCTAGATATCTAATTTATTTCATTTTTGTGTTAAAGTGAATTTTCATCTTAGAAGTGGGTACTCCATTCATACTCTTTTTAAAGACAATTTATTTCTAAAGCTTTTCAGCGGCTTTAAAATGTAAGGTTGATACTTGCAAATTTTTAAAATTTTAACAAGTTGAACTATATATACGCGTTGTGCTAGTTAAAATTCATAAATAAAGCGAAAGAAAAGATCGTGCAATCAATTGATATTAAGTATCTTAAT